>NZ_JAXIVS010000015.1 GCF_034259325.1 Hyalangium ruber
CTACCTGCGGCGCGCTGCGCTCGCTGCCATCGAGAACCCGGGCACCGTCACGCTGCCGAAGGCCCAGGGCTGACCACCTCTCCCTCCGTGCGGCCAAGGACGGGGCAGCTCCGTGTCGGGACGGGGCACGGCGAGGACTTACGCATCGCTCAAGCCTTGGGCGTGACGGTGCGCACAGTGTATGGATGGCGCCAGCGCTGGCGCGCCTTGGGACTGGAAGGACTGGCCGATGCGCCTCGCTCCGGTCGTCCTGCGCGTGTGGACGCCGAGTACTTGGCGCTGCTGGTGCGCACGGCCGAGACGGATCCACACCAGTTGGGCTTCGCCTTCGCACGCTGGACGCGTGCGCGCCTAGCCGCCTACCTCGAGGAATGCACCGGGCTGCAAGTCAGTGCCTACTGGGTGGGGGAGTTGTTGCGCTGCCACGGCTTCGTCTGGCGCCGCACCCAGCTGACGACGCGCAACCTGCCGGACGAGGCGGAAAAAAGCGCGCGCCGCTCGGCGCCTCCACCGCTTGCAGAAGCAGGCCAGCCGTCCGGGAGCAGACTTCGAGCTGTGGTACGCGGACGGAGTACGCTTCGACCTGCTGCCGGTGACGCGCTCCATGTGGAGGAGGCGGGGCAGCCGCTTGGCGCTGCCCACTCCAGGCACCAACGTTCGAGTGGGCGTGGTGGGCGCCATCCGGTACCCCAACCAGCACCTCCTCTTCACCCACCAACTACGCACCGTCACCGCAGCACTCGTCCCGCCCCTGCTGAAGCAGTTGGTGGCACGCGCCAAGCGCACCGGCAGACGAATCGTGCTCGTCATCGACAACGGACGTCCCTTTTCGGCCCAGCTCGCCCAGACAGCACTTGAAGCGGCGCGGCCGTGGGTGCGCACCTTCGAGTTGCCTCTCTACACCTCCGAGACGCTCAACTGGATTGAGCGCTTCTGGGGAGTGCTCAAGGACACCTACTTCAGCCGCATGCTGACCCAGCAGCGGGAGGCATTCTATGATGATGCCGTCCGCCTCCTGCGCCGTCTTCAGCGACCAGGAGCAGTACGCCGCCTCATGCTGCGTACCCCCCCTGAAAAGACTTAGCCCCGATGACTTAGTACGTGGCCGCTTCATCCCATCCATGCGTACAGCGGTCACGGGTAGTAGATGCGAGCGCTCATGGCACGGTGACTCGAGTAGTTGAGATCGTCCCGGTCGGACCCGGTGAACTGCACGTCGGCGGCATCGCCCTCGTTGTAGGTCACCGTATGGCCATGTGACGAGGTCGCCGCCGCATTGAAGAAGAGGAAGTCGATGCGGGCACCCGAGCCAACCGTCCAATTGTCTTCCAAGCAGCTCCGGCTCCCAGAACAGACCTCGTAGATCGGGTCGTTCCAGTTGTAGTTGAGCGTGCTGGCAATCTGGGAGTTCGCCTGGTTGTACCAGTCCTTGTAACCGTTGCTCCCGTAATCACTCTCGTTGGAGTCGACACCCCAGATGAGCAGGTTGGCGCCGCTGATGGCCCGCATCTTCGTGTCCGTGAGTTGGATGTTCTTCTCGGCGCACCCGGGGTCCGACGCCGGACCCTCCTGATTGGTGGGCCAGTGCGATGAGCCGAGGACCACCTTCTTGTTCGTGATGAGGTCCGTGAAGGCCATGCGCACGCCGATGGACCGCGCCTGGGTGTTCATCACGCACGAGCCGTTCGCGCCCTTGTAGACCTGCCACGTCTCCTTCGTGCCCGAGATGGGCTGCAGGCGCCCGGTGCGATAGATGATGGCGTTGGTCTGGTAATCCTTCGGGGCGCCACAGGGGCTATTCATGGGATCGGGGTTCGCCTCGGCCACGATGGAGGCATACTGCCCGGGCAGGTTGTCCTCGATGAACTGGGCGAGCGTGGCAGCCTGGCCCGCACCGCTCATCTGATGGACGATGAAGACGTCAGGAGAGTACGCCTGGGTCTTCATGTAATAGATGAGGTCCTGCCAGTCCCCAGCGCATTGCTCGCTCGCGGTCGGCAGGTTCTCGTAATTCACGTTGTAGACCATCAAGAAGTCGGTGTTGTTGTTCACCGAGATCGCTTGGGCAAGCGTGCCTGGAGCGTCGGACTCCGCTGGGGCTTGTGCTTCGATGCCTCCACAGCCGACCAGGCAGAGGGAGACCATCACCGAGACCACGTCCTTGAGATTCATGGGAACCTTCGCCGCGACGCGAGCTGAGGAATTCAGGCTCAACCTGAAAGAGGGATCGAACCGGCTCCCATCCCAGAAAAAGCGAGGCGCGCCTGGCTGCCAGGAGAGGAAGCAGACCCAGGCCCACTCCCGTCACATCCGCTGGCTCGCGACTCCCTCTGCCCGAGGTCCATCTCAACGGGAGGAGCCATGAAGCGCATCCTGCTCGCCGTCAATCACAGCTATCTCTTCTTTGGAGCGACGCTGTACGTGGGCGTCCTCTGGGCGCTGCACTTCTTCTGGTACCCGAGCTGGACGAAAATGACGGTGGACATCGTTCAGGACCACTTCATCCTGCCAACGAGCGCCGCCACGCGGTTCTTCACCCTCGTGGTGCCGCTCATGTTCCTGGCCAGCATCATCTTCCTCGTCACGGAGTGGAAGACGCGCTTTCGCTGGACGGCGATCCTCTCGCTGCTGTGCATCAGCGCGGCCACCTATGTGGGCCAGCTCCACATCATTCCCGTCAACAAGATCATCAAGGCCGGTGTGGCGGATCAGTCGCAGCTGACCCCACTCCTCCAGCAGTGGATGGTTCTGAACGACATCCGCTGGGTGCTCCTCACCGTGATGTGGCTGACGCTCATGTATTACTTCATCGCCAAGGGCAACCTGCTGCAGGCCCTCGCTGGGCCACGGCGCCCCGTGTCGGTGCCCACAGAGGCCTCGGGCAAGCTGGCTCATCCGGGAAAGCCCCTGCACGCGGGCTCGCACTCCTAGCGCTCATTCCGGAGGAGGAAGGGAGCCCTCGCGCCCCCTCCCCTCCCCCCGCGTCTGAGTCCTACCAGGGGCAGTTGACGACCTGGACAGTGCGCGTCACGGGCGTGGCGCTGTTGCCGCCTGCATCCGTCACGTTGTAGGTCAAGGTGTAAACACCGACGGCCCAGGCATTCACCTCGCCCGTGCGAGACACCCACGGCGAGATGTTGCCGGAGCACGCATCATTCGCCGTCACGCCCGGCTCGATCCACGGGGTGTTGCACGTATGCACCATGGACGAGGAGCCGAGGAGCGTCAGGGAGGGCGCCGTCGTGTCATCCACGATCACCGTGCGGGTGGCGTTCGCATCCCCCGCAGAGTTCCACGTGGCATACGAGACCGGGTACTCGCCCTCGTAGCTCAGCAGAGGGCCCGGCCCGGAGGAGTCCGCGCCCGTGTTGTACGCATGCACCACCAGCGGGTTGCCGCACCCATCCACCGCCTGAGCACCCGGATCGCTGTACGTCCCACCCTTGACGCACTCCAGCGTCAGCGGCGAGCCGCCGTTGATCGTGAGCACCGGAGGCAGCGACGCACAGGCCTGCGCGCCGAGGATGGGCGGTGTCGTCGTGGTGAAGAAGTTGGCATAGGAGGCGACGTACTCATTCCCCTCCCAGATCGGGTAGGGCCAGGGGACGGCCGCGGGATCCTCCCCGATCGAGTTGCCGGTGAAGGTGCCCGACAGCTGGACGTAAGAGCCCTGGATGGTGAGCGAGCCCAAGGAGACGCCGCCAGGATACCCGGCCCCACCGTTCGGGGGGAGCCACCCGGACGTCAACCCCGCGCCCCTCAGGGTCCCCAGGGTGTTCGGGTCGAGGTTCCGGATGCTGATGCGCCTGAAGTCCCCCATGAACCGGACGGGCTCTCCAAAGGAATACGCCGCCACGATGCCGTCAGCGTTGGATTGGATCGCGACCTCGGGCAGGAGCCTCGAGGTCGTCAGCTCGAGGGACCGAGGCTGCACCGTGCAGCTCGGTACGAGGACGGAGCTTTCGACAGTGATTCTGTAGAACGGCCGGGGGTATGGGATCGGGTCCACGTCTTCGAGAACCTTGATCGAATAAGCACAGCCTCCCCGTGCCGTTTGAGCGACGCTGACGACAGGGAGACTGGCCAGAGCCGAGTTTCCCAGCAGCGCGACCATCCCAAGGACCATTCTTCCAAGCATTTGCATTGTTCAACCTCCCGTGGTGATCCGTCGGGCCTCGAAGCTAGCGCCATGCCAAGTCCCGTGGAAGCCCGCAGCGCACGTGGATGGGAGGGAGCGCCGGCAACTTCTTGCCGGGAGTCCTGGCCCGGCAACACAGAGCGGCAACTTCTTGCCGGAGGGCCTGGCCAGAGGGAATACGCCACGCCTCACGGACAATACGGGCACGACACCGTCGCCTCGAGCGAGTCGTAGACGAGGCAGTTCTGGTCCGCGGCGCTGTTGTTCTTCTGCTGGCATCGGTAGTTCCACACGGACGCGCACTGTGTGTAGACCTGTGCATCGCCGGTAGGCCCTTGGTAGGTGGCCGTGCATGCACCGGAGCCGCCCGAGCTTCCGCCCGAGACGGTGCAGCTGTACGGATCAGTGCCGCTCGAGCAGCTGAGACCGGAACAGGTGGAGCCGCTGCCCATCCACTTGCCCGAGCAGCTGGAGGCACCCGTGCGTTGCTCGCAGAGCACGCGGTTCAGGTTTGAGTCGTAGTAGGCGCATGCGCCGGAGCTCCCGCCGCCGGGCGAAGCCGGTCCGCCCGAAGGCGTTCCCCAGCTCCACTCGGGCGTCCTCGGCTCCGAGAAGGTGTCTTGGGAGGACGTGCCCTCCGAAAATCCGACGTCCGCGCACGTGTCGCCCGAGAAGTAGCCGCAGTAGTCCCAGTCCTCGCACCAGAAGTCGCGGCACTCGCCCTCGGTGTCCTCCGTGCAGAAGTACAGGTTCGAGCCGTGGACGCAGGCGCCCTGCTCGAAGACGCCGCACCCCGACAAGAGGACAGCGCCGATGACCACGAGGGGGAGGAAACGGACGGATGCTGTAGCGGAGACAAGACGAGGTGATTGGACCATGTGGCGGAATGGTACCCATATCGCACGCGGCGATCCCACATGGACTTCGCACCCGAATCGGTGCCGCAGTTCCTCACGAGGAGGTCTGGCGCAACAAGGCCGCGGTTTGCGCCATGTCCTCGGGCATGGGGGCTTCCAGCGCTCTCGCCTCCACTCCCGGAAGGGCCGGCCACTCCAACCGTGCCGCGTGCAGCGGCGTCCTCGCCAGCACCACCGCCTCCCCTGCCCCGCCCAGGTCCTTCTCCGTCAGCGGCTCCTCGCGGCCGTACTGGTGGTCCACCAGCAGCGGGTGCCCCATCTGCAGCAGATGCACGCGGATCTGGTGCGTGCGGCCCGTGAGCGGTTCGGCTTCCACCAGCGAGGCCTTCGCGAAGGTCTCCACCGGGCGCACCCGCGTGCGTGAGGGTTTCCCCTCCTCCCCCGGTCGCGCCACCCGCATCCGGCCCTTGCGCCCGGCCACCAGCGCGGCGTCCACCAATTGGGGCGCCTCTACCCGGCCCTCCACCAGCGCCAGGTAGCGCTTCTTCACCTTGCCCGCCTCGAAGGCCTGCGACAGCGCCCGGTGCCGCTCCGCGTCCAGCGCGAACACCAGCACCCCCGAGGTGTCTCGATCCAGCCGATGCACCACGAAGACCTTCTTGCGCAGCTGCGCCTCCAGCTGCTCCCGCAGGGACGGGCCGCTGCCCTCGCCACGCCCGGGGATGACGAGCACCCCCGCGGGCTTGGCCACCACGAGCAGCCCCGCGCCCTCATGGAGAACGCGGAGCTCCGTCACTCGTACTCCGAGACCGGAACCACCGTGACCGGACCCAGTCCCTTGAGCTGCTTCTTCACCTCGGAGGCCTTGCCCAGCAGCACCATCGTCGGCGCCTGCGGGTACAGGTACTTCGCCGCCACCGTCTTCACCTGCTTCGGTGTCACCGCTCGCAGCCGGTCGCGGAACTGCTCCACCCAGTCATCCCCCAACCCATGCACCCGGATGTCCGCGAGCACCGACGCCACCGACTCGCTCGTCTCCGTGCGCAGCGGGTAGAGGCCCGCAAGGTACGTCTGCGCCGTCTTCAGCTCCCGGGGCGTAATCCCGCCCTTGCGTACCTTGCCCACCTCGCCCAGCGACACGTCGATGATCTCTCGCGTCGAGGCCGTCTTGGTGAAGGTGGAGATGGCGAAGATGCCGCCCGCGCTCATCGTGTCGAAGTAGCTGCCGACGCTGTAGGACAGGCCTCGCTCCACGCGTACGGCGTTCACCAGCCGCGAGGTGAAACCGCCGCCCAGGGCGATGTTCATCGCCGTCGCAGCGAAGTAGTCCGGGTGGCCGATGCGGTAGCCCGGCCCGCCGATGCGCACCTGCGACTGCGACTGGTCCGGCTTGTCGATCAGGAGGATTCGGCCCGCCTGCGCCAGGCGCTCCAACGGCGGTACAGTCAGAAGCTCGAGCTGCTCCGGCTGCGTCCAGCCTCCGAAGGCCTTCTCCGCCTCGGCGGCCACCACCTCCGGCTTTACCGCGCCCACCACCACCAGGAGCGCGCCCTTGGGGCCAATCCGCTCCCGGTGGAAGCGCACCACGTCCTCGCGGGTGAAGGTACGCACGTGCGAGGCCGTGCCCCCCACGTCATGCCCGTACGGGTGGTCTCCCCACAGCTCCTGGGTGAAGGCCCGGTCCGCGATGGTGCTCGGATCGTCCAGATCGTTGGCGAACTGCGCCAGCGAGCGCTCCCGGGCCAGCTCCACCTCCTTCTCGGGGAAGATGGGCTCTCGCACCAACTGCCCCAGCACCGAGAGCATCGCCGGGAAGTGCTCGGCCGGCGTGGTGACGTACAGCGACATCAAGTCCTCGCTCACGCCCGCGGCGAGGCTGGCGCCGACGAACTCGATCGCCTCGTCGATGGCATCCGCGCTCATGCGCTCGGTGCCTCGGCGCAGCAGGCGGACGGTGAAGTCGGCCAGGCCCTGCTTGTCCTTCGGATCCGTGGCGCTGCCAGCGCGCAGCACCAGGCGCATGGCCACCAGCGGCAGCGGGCCGCGCTCGGCGGCCATCACCTGCAGGCCCGTCGACGTCGTCGTCTCGGTGGCGGTGGGGAGCTTCAACGGCCGGGAGGCCGCCGACTTGTCCTTCGTCTTCGGAGTGGCTCGGGAACGGGTGGCCATCATCAATCCTCGGCGCCGTTGGCGGCGGAGTCTGTCTCGGGAACCAGCGTCACCACCGAGCGGCGCTCGGGAGCGAAGTACTTCGCGGCGGTGGCCTTCACCTGCTCGTTGGTGATGCCGGCATAGCGGGACGGCAGCGTCAGCAGCTCCTTCCACGAGCCCAGCAGCGCCTCGTAGTGGCCCAGCGCGTGGGCGCGCCCCGTGTTGGTGCCCAGCTCGCGGAGCTGGTCCGCCCGCAGGTTGTTCTTGGCCTTCTGCAGCTCGCGCTCGTTCAAGCCCTCGCGCGCCATGCGCTCCAGCTCGGTGTACAGCGCCGCCTCCACCTTCTGCGGATCCGAGTCCGGCTTGAGCTCCAGGTAGAAGAGGATCGTCCCTGGGTCAATCCGCCAGCCCCAGTCGAGCATCACCGACACGGCCACCTGCTGCTCGTACACCAGCCCCTTCACCAGCCGGCTCCCCTCCCCCTTGTTCAGCGCGTACTGGATGACGTCCAGCACGAGCGTCTCCTCCTCCGTGGCGCGCGGGCCCCGGAAGCCGATCATCAGCGAGGGCGACTGCGCCGGGTGGCGCACCACCGCGCGCCGCTCGCCCTTCTGCGCCGGCTCCGCGTCGATGACCGGAATCGGCTTGGGCCCCTTGGGGATGTCGCCGTAGTAGCGGCGAATCAAGGCCATCGTCTTCTTCGGGTTGATGTCACCCGAGATGTAGAGCACCGCGTTGCTGGGCGCGTAGTAGGTGCGAAAGTACTCCTCGCAGTCGCGGCGGGAGATGTTCTCGATGTCCGCCATCCACCCGATCACCGGCCAGCGGTACGGGTGCGCCTTGTACACCAGCGTGCCCAGCTCCTCGTCCAGGATGCCGGTGATCTCATTGTCCACGCGGACGCGGCGCTCCTCCTTCACCACCTCGCGCTCGCTGGCCAGCGTGTCATCCGAGATGCGCAGCGAGCGCATCCGGTCCGACTCCAGGTCCAGCACCGTCTCCAGCGCGTCCGACGAGAAGTCGTCGTAGTACACCGTCATGTCATTGGAGGTGTACGCGTTGGACCGGCCGCCGTTGGACTCCAGCACCCGGTCGAACTCCTTGGGGCCGTACTTCTTCGCCCCGTTGAACATCATGTGCTCGAACAGGTGGCTGATCCCCGTGATGCCGGGGCGCTCGTTGCGCGAGCCCACCTGGAAGAAGGTGTAAAGGCTCACCACGGGGGTTTGAGGGTTGGGCAGCAGCCGGATGCGCAGGCCGTTGGACAACTGGGCCTCGTGGACATCCAGCAGGGACTGCAGCGCGGGGTCCGCCTTACGAGCGGGAGGACGCGAAGAAGCCTTGGGCATAGGGCGGCAGCCTATACCCAGCGCCGAGTGGTGGCGCTACAGATCCACCACGCCCGCGCGCAGGGCCAGCACCACCGCCTCCACGTGCGAGTTGACTCCCATCTTCCGGTAGATATGCGACAGATGGGTGCGCACCGTGCGCCGCTCCAGCGTCATCACCTGCCCCACCTCGGCGTTGGACAGCCCCTTGGCCACGTAGCGCAGCACCTCGAACTCGATGGGCGTCAGCGCCCAGGGGTTCTCCTTCTTCTCCGGGGGCCTGGCCTGGATGGACTGGAAGTAGTTCCAGAACCTGCGGGCGATGATGGGCTCGAGCACCGTGCCCCCCTCCATCACCTCCTTGATTCCTGAGCGGATCTTCTCCGGCCCCACCCGCTTCACCAGGTAGCCCGAGGCCCCCGCCTGGATCGCCTCGTACACCTTCTGCTCATCCTCGAAGGACGTGAGGATGAGGATCTCCACCTCGGAGGCCCGGCGCTTGACGCGCTGTGTAACCTGGATGCCGTTGATCCCCGGCAGCTCCAGATCCAACAGGACGATCTGTGGCCGGACCCGGACGATGTCCTCCACGGCCTCCTCCCCGTCCTGGGAGGTGCCCACCACCTCGAGTTCCTCGTACGTCGCCAGCACCTTCACCAGGTTCTTGAGGAGGTTGGGCTGATCCTCGACGACATAGACGCGCGTCCGGTCCATGTTCAGCGCCTCGGAGTGGAGTCGAACTTCTGCTCGATGGTGTGGTTCTTCCCGCGCTCGAAGCGCGCCTCGAACTCCACGCGCTCCTTCGTCCCCACGGCCTCCAGGACGATGTGCCGGGTGCCCGGCTTCACCGGGTACTTCACCAGCGGCGTGCGCCGGCTCAACACCGTGCCATCGATGATGACCCGCGCGGGCACGTTGCTGCGCAGCGTCAGGAACGCGGAGTTCGGATCCGGCCGGGGCTCGTCCACGGGCTCTTTCCGAGGGGAGACCTCGGGGGGCGCGGGCTTGGGCTCTGGCGGCTTGGGCGAGGCCACGTACTGGTTCACCGCCCCGGTGATGGCATCCGCGCGGGGATCCGGCTTCGGGGCAGGCGCCGGAGGCTTGGTGGCGCCGAGCTGCCAGATCGCCAGGGCGAAGGCGATCACCCCCACCAGGAAGATTCCGCTGGCGAGGCCCAGGGCGCTGCGCTTGCGCTGCTCCATGGCGCGCAGGTCCCGCTCCTCGGTGAACAGGCGCTTCCCGGAGATCCCAATGCGAATGGAGGCATCCGTCGGCGGCGGCATCGGGATCTCCTTCCGCTCCCGAGGGACGTAGCCCTGAGCGGGCGGCTCCTTGGAGGGGGCCGTGCGCACCAGGGAAGGCGGAGGGCGGGCGGAGGGTGGCGGTGCCGCGGGGGGAGGCGCCGCACGGGCCGCCGGTGCCGCCTTGGGCGGAGAAGCGGCGGGCTCCTGGAGCTCCTCGGCGACGTGCGTCTTCTCCTCGGAGAGATCATCGACCCACTTGAGGCGGGGGTTGCGGCCGACGAAGGTGCCCTCCTTGACTCCGGGGGTGCCCATCATCAGACCCGCCGGCTTCTTCGCCTTGGGCGGCGCGGCTCCCGGGGGGGCCTCCCAAGCCTGCTCCAGCGGCCCCACGCTGCTCGGGGACGTGTCCTCCGCGACGGCCACGGGCTCCGGCTGGCCGGCGCGGGTGGCCTCCAGGGGCGCGTAGGCCTCCGGCTTGTACTCCTCGAAGATGGGGGCGGCTTCCTGCGTCTCCGCGGCGAACTCCTCCTCGCTCACGGAGCGGCTGAAGGAGGGCCGCACCACCACGGACACCTCGGGGATCTCGGCGTGCAGGTGGGCGATCTCGGCGCCGGTGACGGCGGTGAGCTTGAAGGGCTCGGTGAACGCCGGGGGCCCGAGCGTGGAGAAATTCACCTCGTTGGGCACGAGCTCGCGGACGAAGCGGCGCAGATCCTCCGTGTTCGGCATGCCCCCGTTGGCGGCGAAGAAGTTCCGCAGCGCCCCGGAGAACTCTCCCGCCGAGCGGAAGCGCCGGTTGGGGTGGGGATCCAGCGCTCGCAGGATGAGCGGATCCAGCCGCGCGTTGATGCGGCGATCGATGCGGCTGGGAGGCGGCAGCCCGCCGCTGCGGGTGCTCACGTTTCCGGTGACGATGGCCTCGCGCAGGGTGAGCAGCTCGTAGGCGATCGAGCCCAGGGAGTAGATGTCCGACTGGACCGTGGGCTCCTCGCCGCGGGTCACCTCGGGGGCGCGGTAGGCGCTGCGGCCCCGGGTGGCGAAGGTGCGCTTGAGCTCGGGCACCGCCATCAGGGCCTTGAGCGCGCCGAAGTCGCAGATGGCCGGCTGCCCGTCCCGCGACAGCAGCAGGTTGCCCGGGGTGATGGCGCCGTGGACGATCTCCGCCTCGTGCGCCTTCTGCACCGTCTCCAGGAGCTGGATGACGAGGTAGAGCGCGATGGGCGACGGGAGCAGCACCTCCTTGGTGTTGAGCCGCTGGAGCGCCGTGCCCAGGGTGTAGCCGTCCACGTGCTCGCGCACCACCGCGAGCCGCTCCTTCACGAAGCCCAGGTCCACGTAGTGGACGATGCCGGTGTGGCTCAGCGGGTTGAGCACCCGCGAGGTCTCCGCCAGCACCCGCGCGTAGCCCGGATCCGAGGTCTTCGGGTGGAAGAGCTTCACCACCACTTCGCCACCGGAGTCCTGCGTGGCCTTGTACAGGTCCGCCAGCTCGCCGGCTTCGATCCGCCCTGTCAGGCGGTAGGAGGTGTTCATCCCTTCCTCGCCCTGCGCCGGACGGCGGAGAAGTGGAACCCGCACCAGACGCACGTCTCGCGCTTGCGGCCGCGCGGCAGCTCCAGGGTGCAGCCAGGGCAACGGGGCCGGGGCCGCTCCTGCCGGGCCGGGGCCGCGGCCTGAGCGTGCCGGGCGCTGGTGGCCGGCTGGGCCCTCAGGGAGGATGACACGGCGCGGCGCACGTGCTGCTCCAGCCGACGCACCCGGTCTTCCAGGGCTTCGATTCGGGCGGACAGCCGCGCGTGGATCTCGGCGTCCGAGGGCTGGCGTCTGGCTGGCGACCGCATTCGCACCCCAGAGCGTGCCACGCTCCCTCGGATACCCGCAAGGAGGACAGAGGGACTGGGGTGCCAGCTCGATGAGCGCGTGTTATGTCTGAGGATCGCTTGGCTCCGACCGTCCCCAAGAACAGCCCCATCCCCGGAGGGCCCGCCCCGGACCCCCTCCATGGCAGTTTTCGCTCCGTCCTGGACCGCGCGCACGCAGAGCAAGCGGCTCAGCGCGCCCAGCACCTCATCACCGATGAGACGCTCGCCCGCCTGCTCACCGCGCCCCGGGAGCGTCACGAGGTGCCCCGGGCGCGGGACGTGTTCGTCAACCGCAACCTGCGCATGGCCTCCGTCGAGCTGATCGGCTTCGACATGGACTACACGCTGGCCATCTACCACATGCGCCGGCTCGAGCAGCTCTCGTTCGACATGACGCTGGCCAAGCTGGTGGGCGAGTACGGCTACCCGCCGGTGATTGGCCACCTGCTCTACGACCACCACTTCGTGATGCGCGGGCTGGCGGTGGATCGGCTCACCGGCAACATCCTGAAGATGGACCGCTTCGGGCACGTGGGGCGGGTGTGGCACGGGCTGCGGCCGGTGAAGACCGAGGTGCGGCGCGAGCTGTACCGCAACAAGCGCGTGCGCCCGAGCGACCCGCGCTTCGCGTGGAACGACACCCTGTTCGCGCTGCCGGAGACGTGCCTGTACGCGGGCGTCATCGAGCTCTTGGAGTCGCTGGGCCAGCGGGTGGACTACGGCAAGCTGTACGACGACATCCGCGAGGCCATCGACACGGTCCACCGGGACAACTCGCTCAAGCGCGAGGTGCGCAAGGAGCTCAGCCGCTACGTCTTCTTGGATCCGGAGCTGGGGCCGGCGCTGCACAAGCTGCGCTCGGGGCACAAGCGGCTGTTCCTGCTGACGAACTCGGCGTGGGACTACACCGACGCGCTCATGCGCTACCTGCTGGACGGGCAGCTGGCGGAGTACCCGAGCTGGCGCAACTACTTCGACTTCATCGTCACGGCGGCGGGCAAGCCGGGCTTCTTCACGCAGCAGCGCCCGTTCCTGGAGCTGGACACCTCCACCGAGGAGGGCCGCGTGGTGGGCGAGGCCAAGAGCCTGGAGCGCGGCAAGGTGTACTCGGGCGGCAACCTGGTCCAGTTCGAGGAGTTCACCCAGTTCCGGGGCGAGAACGTCCTCTACGTGGGCGATCACATCTACGGTGACATCCTCAAGTCGAAGAAGTCCTCGCTGTGGCGCACGTGCATGGTGGTGCAGGAGATCGAGGACGAGATCACCTACACCGACTCGCGGCGAGAGGAGATCTCCCGGCTCTCGGAAGTGGAGCTCACCCGCGCGCGGCTGGATGACGAGGTGAACTTCATCAAGACGTCGCTCAACAGCGTGGAGCGGCGAATGGAGCGCGCCGAGCCGGGGAGCGCCGAGCGGGCGCGGCTCGAGGAGGAGCGCAAGCAGCTCAAGCTGGAGCTGGACACGGTGCGCAAGGCGCTCAAGGAGTCGATGGAGATCGCCGACACGCTGGAGCAGGACGTGGAGGAGGGCTTCAACCCGTACTGGGGGCTGCTGTTCAAGGAGGGCAACGAGAACAGCCGCTTCGGCTACCAGGTGGAGCAGTACGCGTGCCTCTACACGAGCCGCGTCTCCAACTTCCTGCACTACTCGCCGATGCAGTACTACCGCTCGCCCCGCGACCTCATGCCGCACGAGCAGGCCGGCGCGCTGTCCGGAAAGCTCTCTCCGCTCGGCAGCGAAGGCCCGCCGAAGGGCTCGGGCAAGGAGTGAAGCGCCGCTGTCCTCCAACGTAGGTGTCACTCCCCTTCTCTCGGGAAGATCCCGAAAAACCCGCTCGACTCAAGTCACTCTGGACTCTGGGTCGGCGGGCCAAGGCCCCGAAAGCGGAGGAAGCGACATGGTGCAGAGACAGTGCGTCCCTGACCGTACGGGTGGAATGGGAAACGGTCGCAAGCGGCTGCTGGCGGCGCTGGTGGCGCTGGCGGTGAGCGGTGGGTGCAGCGCCACGGGCTCGGAGGACGAGCGCAGCGGGCGGAACACGGGGAACCTGGGGGATGCGGACTGCGAGGTCATCCCACCCTTCACCCCCAACTTCGAGCCGGAGCTGGCCTGGGAGTGGACCGGGAGCGCGCTGGCCCCCGAGTTCAAGCAGGTGATCATGACGCCCATCGTCGTGGAGGTGAACGGCGACGGCATCCCCGACATCGTCTTCAGCACCTTCGCCGGCAACGAGTTGAACGACGGCGTGCTGCGCGCCATCAGCGGCGATGACGGGCACGACTTGTGGGCGGTGACGAATCCCTCCCACAGCGTCAAGGCCGGCGCGAGCATCGCCGCGGGCGACATCGACGGTGACGGGCTGGTGGAGATCTGTGGCATCCCCTTCAACGGGCGCGGAATCATCTGTTACGAGAACGACGGCACCTTCAAGTTCCGCTCGGCCGAGGACGCCTACGACTACAACGAGTGGGGCGGCCCCTCGCTGGCGGACCTCGATGGTGATGGCACCGTGGAGATCCTCGACGGCAACCGCGTCTACAGCAACACGGGCGCGCTGAAGTGGGTGGGCTCCGACGGCATGGGCGGCGCCCAGTACACCGGCCCCGTCTCCTTCGGCGCCGACATCGACCAGGACGGCACGCAGGAACTCGTCAACGGTCGCTCCATCTACAAGGCGGACGGCACGCTGCTGTGCGCCAACACGGACATCCCCCATGGCACGGCCGCCGTGGGCAACTTCGACGGCGACACCCAGGGGGAGATCGTCGTGGCGGGCAACGGCAAGGTGAGCCTGCTGGATGACAACTGCGCCCTGAAGTGGACTGCCACCATCCCCGGCGGCTGCGCGGATGGCTGCGGCGGCGCGCCCATCCTCGCGGACGTGGACAGCGACGGTCTGCCCGAGGTCGCCGTGAGCGGCGACAGGGCGTTCAGCGTCTTCGATACCAACGGCACGCTCAAGTGGACGAGCACCATCCAGGACTGGAGCTCGGGCAAGGCCAGCGCCGCCGTCTTCGACTTCGAGGATGACGGCCAGGTCGAGCTGGTGTTCGCCGACGAGGTGTCGCTGCGCATCTACAACGGCGCCACCGGCCAGGTGCGCTTCGAGACGCGCCACAGCTCGGCCACCACGCACGAAAACCCGGTCATCGCCGATGTGGACGGCGATTTCGCCGCCGACCTCGTGGTGGCCACCAACAACACCGCCTATCCGCCCTACAACGGCATCCGCGTGTACCACGACCGGCTCGAGGGCTGGGCGCGCACCCGCCGCATCTGGAACCAGTCGGCCTACTCCATCACCAACGTCAACAACGACGGCTCCATCCCCGCCCACCCCGTGAGCCACTGGCTGCGGCCCAAGCTCAACAGCTTCCACGGCAACGCGGCCAACTACCTGGGCGAGGGCGACAACCCCTATGCCGCCGTCGATCTCATCGCCGCCAACGTGACGGCCTCGTGCGGTGACGGGGAGTTCAGCGGCGTGCTGCAGCTCAGCGCCCAGGTGACGAACCAGGGCGGCGTCGGCGTGGCCGCGGGCGTGAAGGTGTCCTTCTATCGTGGCAACCCGGCCTCGGGCGGCACCCTGCTCGGCACCGCCACCCTCGCCGAGGCGATCCCCGCCAACGGCAGCGTCCTGGCTTCGCTCACCCTGGGCACGGTCCCCGCCGGGTCGGCCGAGGTCTTCGTCGTGGTGGATGACAATGGCTCGGGCACCGGCCGCGAGACCGAGTGCCGCGAGGACAACAACACCGCCTCCGCCACGGTGGATCTCACCTGCTCACCGGCCAATGTGCCGCCGGTGGCGCTCTGCCAGAACGTCACGGTCAACGCCGATGCCCAGTGCCAGGCCAGCGCCAGCGTGGACAACGGCAGCCACGATCCCGACCAGCAGCCCGGGCCGTTCTCCGTCTCCCAGTCGCCCAACGGGCCCTTCGGCCTGGGCAGCCACAACGTCACGCTGACGGCCAACGACGGCGCCGATTCCGCGCAGTGCGTGGGCACCGTCACCGTGGTGGACACCACGAAGCCCGCCGTGAGCTGCCCTCCCGCACGCGTCATCAACACCTGCGCCGCGGCGGGGAGCCCGGTCCACTACGAGACGCCCTCCAGCGACAACTGCGGCGAGGCGCCCGTCTCCTGCTCGCACCCCTCGGGCTCCACGTTCCCGCCGGGCACCACGGCGGTCTCCTGCTCCGCCACGGATGGCTCCGGCAACGCGTCCACCTGCGGGTTCGACGTGACGGTGGTCGGCGACACCACGCCCCCCACCATCACCTGCCCCGTCTCCCTGGATGCCCGCATCCGCCTGGGAGAGATCGGCCTCGTCCTCGACTTCACGGCCAGCGCCACGGATGACTGCGGCACCCCGCAGATGCGGTGCATTCCTCCTCCGGGCTCGCTCTTCCTGCTGGGGCTCACGCCGGTGGCCTGCACCGCGACGGACGCCGCTGGCAACTCGGCCTCGTGCCACTTCGGCATCCGGGTGAGCGTCGACCTCTCGCTGCCGTAGCTAGAGGCCTTCGTAGAGGAAGTGGCTGACCGAGAGCGTCACCTCGTCCAGCGAGTACACCTGATGGAACCAGCCGGGCGGCTGGATGAACAGCTCGCCCGGCTCCAGGACCGCCTCCACCGGGTGCGCCTCGGCGAACCTCGGGAAGTGCTGGAGATCCACCGCATGCGGCGCCACCCAGCAGGCCTGGTAGTTCAGGAACGCGGCCCGGGGATAGACGCACGGCGCCTCATGCGGCGCGAACAGCGTGAGGCGCTTGCGGCCATACACCTGCTGGAGGAACCCCGTGCCGAGATCGCGATGGATCGGCGTCACCGGCTCGCTCGGGTTCTTCCCCGCTCCGAACCAGATCTGCGGAGGGTGGACCTGGTCCGCGAAGTACGCCGGCGGAAAATGAGGCACCAGATCCTCGGGCAGATCCGTCCCCAACGTGTAGAGCGGGCCCCCGCTCTTCTGGGAGATCCGCTCCAGGAGTGCGGCCAGCGAGACTGGCTCGGGCGCTCCGGGCAGCGCGAGCCGAGCCTGTCCGAACGTCTTCCCGAACTCCGCGATCGTCATGCCCACCAGGCGCGTGGGCTCCAGGCCCGTCACGATGAACGGGATGCCGGCACGGATCCGCTCCAGCACCTCGGCTTCGGACGGAGCCGCGAGCCGCTCCAACCGCTCGATCGTCCGCGTCCGCCGCCGCGAGGTCTCCTCGGCCCTCGCGAGCACCCCGAGTGCCCAGGCCGAGGGCCGCTGCCAGCTGTGCACCACCTGGAGGTAGAGCTCGTTCTCGCCCTCCGCCTTCAGCGCCTCGGCCAGCCGCGGGTCTCGAAAGTCGATCTGCCCCCCCAGCGACGTGATGGCCTCGAGCGCCGAGGCCTGGAGCGTCAACGCCGCATTCGCCCCCTCGGCGGCCCCCGGCGTGAACCGGATCTGGCCCGGTTCGAGGTGGGCGGAGAAGTCCAGGCGCGCGTCATGGGGGAAGCGGAAGGCGCAGACGCCTCGGTGGGTGTGGTGGCGCTCGAACCCTCCTCGGATCAACTCCTGCAGTGCGAGGACCTGTTCCGGGAAGCCCGTGGCTGGCTGGGCAAGCATGTCGATGCCTCGTGGCTGGGGCCTTCACCTTCACACACCCCGTCGGACCCTGACAAACGCCACTCCGACAGGGGGTGCATGACGCACCCAGTCACACAACTCCCCACAATTGCCGCCGATAAACCCTACATACCCACCGTTTAATTTCTCTCCGGAGAGCCCCCGTGACCGTACGCGTTGGCGATCGTCAGCCCCTCAGCACCTCGCGCACCCCTCCGTCGGCCAAGACCGCTGAGGTCCGGCAGTCCGCCACGACTCCCGCGGCAACGGGAGGCCAGCGCAGGGCACTCGATGGGTTCGAGCAGCCGGCGTCTCGGCAGTACGCGGCTCAGCTGGACCCGCAGCCCCCGGCCAGCACGGTCACCGATGCGAAGCTCACCGCGATGGTGGAGGAGAACTTCAAGGCCGCCTACGGCAACGACAGGGTCCCCACCCCCGCCGAGCGCCAGAAGTGGCTGGAGTTCGCCCGGACCCTGCGGGCCCAGGGCCACGGCGCCAACCACATCAAGCAGATGATGTTGTCGGGCATCTCCCAGGAGAAGCGCGGGGGCAACGACACCAGCGACGCGGCGATCAACACGATGATCGACCAGAACTTCAAGGACGCCTACGGCGCGGATCGGGTGCCCACTGGCGCCGAGCGCACCAAGTGGCTCGCCTATGCCCGCCAGCTGCGCGCCGAGGGCCACGGCGCCAACCACATCAAGCAGATGATGCTGTCGGGCATCTCCCAGGAGAAGGGCGGAGGCAACGACACCAGCGACGCCGGCCTCAACAAGATGATCGATCAGAACTTCAAGGCCGCCTATGGCGACGACAAGGTCCCGTCGGCCTCCGAGCGCCAGAAGTGGCTGAACTTCGCTCGCCAGCTGCGCGCCGAGGGCCACGGTGCCAACCACATCAATCAGATGATGCTGTCCGGGATTGGCGGGGACAAGGGCGGGGTCAACGACACCAGCGACACCGCGCTCAACAAGATGATCGACCAGAACTTCAAGGCCGCCTACGGCGACGACAAGGTTCCGTCGGCCTCCGAGCGCCAGAAGTGGTTGAACTTCGCCCGCCAGCTGCGCGCCGAGGGCCACGGTGCCAACCACATCAATCAGATGATGCTGTCCGGGATTGGTGGGGACAAGGGCGGCGGTGACAGCACCGGCGACACCGCGCTCAACGCGATGATCGATCAGAACTTCAAGGACGCCTACGGCGCGGATCGGGTGCCCACCGGGGCCGAGCGCGCCAAGTGGCTCGCCTATGCCCGCCAGCTGCGCGCCGAGGGCCATGGCGCCAACCACATCAAGCAGATGATGTCGTCGGGCATCAGCGGCGACAAGCAGGGCGGCAACGACACCAGCGACGCGGCGATCAACAAGATGATCGACGAGAACTTCAAGGCCACCTACGACGCGAACCGGGTGCCCACCGGGGCCGAGCGCGCCAAGTGGCTGGAGTACGCGCGGCAGCTGCGGGCCCAGGGCCACGGCGCCAACCACATCCGTCAGATGATGCTGTCGGGCATCGGCCAGGACAAGTAGGCCGCGCTCAGCCCGAAGTCTAGCGCTCGTTCGGCTTCGAGCCAGGCTTCGGGGGCTGCGCCCCGGTGTTCTCTTCGCCGGTGCCTGGCGGGGCCGTGGGGCCCGGAGGCGGTGGTCCAGGATCCTTCGAGACCGCGTCACGCCCATCGGGCGCGGTCGTCTGCCCCTGCGTGGCCTGGAACCTCGCCTCCAGCTCCGCGAACTTCCCCTGGCGCTCCAGCGCCCACAGGTCCTCGTCCGTCACGTAGGGCCGGTTGAGGAGCTTGCGCGCCTCGAGGATCTTCGCCTTGAAGAGCGGATCCGTCACCGGGTTGCTCTTCTCCTTGGTGGGCTTGGGCGGCGGGCGCATCACCGAAAAAGCGCCGCGTGCAGGCAGGCCTTCGGAGTCCTTGCCCTCCAGGTAGTGCTCCAGCGAGAACACGTCCGCGTCCCGGTTCGTGTCCAGCTTCGCCTCGAACTCGATGCCCTTGCCGGGGGGGATGATGCTGGTGCCCAGCAGCCCGGAGGGGTCCACCACCTGCTGCCCCACGGCCTCCGAGGGCGTCAGCTTGTGTCGGAAGAGCACCGCGTTGTGGATGTACACGGGCCTGTCGCGGTGGTGGAACAGGCGCACCTTCTGGCGCACCACCCCGTCACTGCCCAGCTCCGGGAAGCGCGGCGTGAGCTGTACCAGCAGCGTCACCACGCCCTTGGTCGTCAGATCCTCGAACACCGGGTTGATCAGCTGCAGCGAGGTGCGGCCGCGCACCGGCTCGCCCACCTCGCCATGCACCGTCACCTCGACGAGGAGGTTGGAGAACATCGCGTCCTGCTTGCGCCCCTCGTAGTTGTGGGAGGCGTACGGCAGCTGCGTGGTGAGCTTCTCACCGTCCCCGAAGGACCACTCATAGGAGCGCGGCTTGAACGAGACGCCCGGCGTGCTCTCGGGGCCTGGGTTTTCGGTGAGCTTCACCTCGAAGTCGAACTCGCCCCAGGTGTTGGCGCGCAGCCGCGAGGTGACCAGCGCCATGCGCACGGGCTTGCACGGCTTGACCGTGAACTCGGGCACCGGCGCCGCCGTGGACACGTTGTTCTTGCCGAAGACGCGTACCTCCAGCTTCGGAGACTCACCGTCATCGGCGATCCACGAGCGCACCGGCACGCGCGGGCCCTGCCGGCCGCCGATCGTGTAGTGCAGGTAGGCATCGCTCCCATCCGGCGTGTGCGCGCGGACGGTGATCAGGTTCTCCTCGCCCTCGCACACCTCTTTCTTCTCGACGGTGATCTCATCGATCACCGGCGCGGCGGCGGCGGCCTGGGCGGCGGGAGGCTCCGTCGGGGGAACCGGCGCCTCGGGCTCGGGCTGAGGCGCGGAGGGCCCCGGCCCGGGCTCGGTGAGCCTCGGGCCGGGCATCGCGGGCGGCGGCGGGGGCGTGGACTCGGCGGGAGAGCGGTCCCACAGGAGCCATGCCAGGAGCGCCGCCACCATGCCTACGCCCAGGGTGGCAACACCGACCTTACGCCTGCTGCTCGCGGTCGCTTCCAAGCGTTAGAACCAGCAGCCGTAGACGTTGCCGCCCGAGTTCCACTGGATCGTGTTCGAGGAGTCGTAGGCCCACACGCTCACGCCGGGGCCCGTGTACGGGTGGCCGCTCCAGCCGCCGAGCCGGTCCGGGCTGATGGACCGGGCGACCGTGTTGCCGTCGTTGGCGATGTTGTTCCACACGGTGCCGCTGTCGGTGTCGCAGCGGCCCGCGGACATACAGTTGCGGACCTGGCGGCCGGCGTCGTCACAGATGTTCTCGAAGCAGGAGATGCTGGAGCCCACTCCGCCCCAGAAGCCGAGGCCCGAGTTGCACTCGTTCTCCACCGAGCTGTAGAGCGAGTTGCCCGCCGTCACCAGCGTGGAGTGGCCGTAGATCTTCGGCTCCACCGCGCCGAAGCCCGCCTTGTACTGGGCGTGGGCGATCATCGTCGAGCACACCATGCCGTTGTTCCAGCCGGCGCCGCCGATATGCACCGTCTCGAGGTCTCGGTACTGGTAGAGCGTGTAGTTGAGCGGGGCGCCGTTGGGCCCCAGGTAGCGGCGGAACGACTGGCCCCCGTCCTGCTTCGAGGTGGCCGCCACCGTGGGCATCGAGTTGAGCAGCCAGTTGGAGACCGCCTCCCCCTTGGTGTCGTAGCCTGCGGTGGAGCGGCTGCGCTGATAGGCGAGGTACTGGAGCGCGCCGCCGCCACCATAGAGGTACTGGTAGATGGCGCCCTGGTTGATGCGGCCGGCGCCCGGGAAGCCCGAGGTCAGCTCACCGGCCTTCACCGGCGTGCTGCAGTAGGTGGGCCAGCCGTTCGTGCCCGGCGTGTACATCGTCTCGTGCGTCACGTCCCCGCCCGGACCGTGGGAGAACATCGAGTGCGTGCGGTACTCGCCGACCGCGTCCAGCACGGCCGCGATCGGACCTCCGCCACCGCCACGGCTGAGCACCAGGCCCCCGTTGGGTACGTTCCACCCGGCGGCGGTGCTGCCACATGCGACGTCGCCCGTGTCCTCAGCGCCCGCCAGCGCGACCGGAGCAGTGAGAGCGGCCGCCACGATCGCGGCGGAACGAAGGGTCTTCATTGCGGGATTGGACATGGCTGTCCCTCCAGAGAAAGGGTGAAAGCCGAGCACAGGAAGAGGATCGAAGAACGTGAATTGTGGCCCTTCTGCGCACTACCGTGCAAGTCACCCTCTCCGCTCTGTCGAGGGAAGAACGTGCCGCTACGGTTGAACGAGCACGCGGTGGAGTTCCTCTGCTTGTTTCCTCAGTTCGGGATCAGTCGTTCGGAGCGCCTGAGCCGCGTGGCCGCGTGCGCGCGCCGGGTCCGTCTTCGCCAGGGCCATGGCCATATGGAGGTTGGCGCGCGGGTGTTCCGGCTGGGCTTTCAACACCGGCGCCAGGACCTGCTCGGCCCGGGAGTCCATCTCCTTCTCCAGGTACAGCATCGCCAGATCGCACGCGGGCTCTGGCTCCGTCGGCGCCTGGGCGTGGGCCCGCTCCAGCAGCGCGCGGGCCTCGAGCCGCTCCCCGGCCAGATCCAGCGCCCGGGCCAGGCCGTGCATGGCGGACACGGAGCTGGGGTCGGCTCGCAGCGCTTCCTCCAGGAGGCGGCGCCCCTCTTCCACCTGGCCTTGCTCCAACCGCGCCATTCCGTCTCGATAAAGGTCCGTTCCCACAGCGCTTCCTCCGTTCCGCGCGGTGCGTCATCCGCTTCGACGCAACTTTAGGACTACATCTTCCGACAAAGTAAGAAAGCCTTCCTCAAGAGATCCCCATGATCATCCGCAATGATCGCGTTTCGTCCCGCCTCCCGGTGTCCTCCGGCTCGGAGGCCTCTTCTGCCCGCCCGGCGGCGACCGAGCCCTCGCGCAACGTCGTCCGTGATTCGTTCGAGGGCGCCACCTCGGTGCAGCGTACGGCGCAGGTGGCCGGCGCGCCCGCGGGGGACCACGGCAAGCTGATGTCGGAGTACCTCACCGGCGCCCGCCCGCCTCCGGCCGACTTCGAGAAGGTGATGGGTTACAAGCCCTACGCCATCCAGACGAAGCACGGCCAGCGGATGCAGGATCCGCACGGGGATGCCTCGGCCCCCGGCAAGATCGGCCCGGACAAGGAGTTCGATCCGGCGGCCAAGACGCACGACTACGGCTACGACCTGCTGCGCTACTACGCGAAGAAGGGCACGCCGCTGAACGCCGATGCTCGCAAGGCGGCCGACGCGCAGTTCCGCGAGGACCTGTTCGACTACGCCAACGATCAGAAGGGCATGGTGGATCGCTGGAAGTTCCGCACCTGGGCGCAGATCTACGCCACCGCGGTGGAGCTGAACTCCCGCGTGCAGGGCTACGGCCCTCCGTAGGCTTCAAGGCGAACGTCTCACCTTCGGGCGGAAGCGCCCGCCGGCTGCAGGCGCTGGATGAACCTGTCAGACAACCAGACAGGTTTGGCGGAAGCGCCGCCCCAGGCTGAGGAGGTATCGACATGCGGCTGAGGGTGGCCTGCCGGGTTCTCTCCATTCTCCTGGCAGGGTGCGCATCCGGGTCTGTGACGCAGCTTCCTGCTGCCCCAGCTCCCGCGTGTCCTACGGAGAAGCTGCGATTCACGCGGGAGACGAGCTGTCGCAACGATGGCTCGGTAGAGTTCTGCCTGCCGAAGGATGCGCAGGTGGTGGAGCGCGTGCGGCGGCTGGCTCCAGAGATCCAGGGTCCGATGGGCGGTGCCGGACGCATCCGGTGCGATCTGTCTCGCGAGGACCTCTACTTCTTCCCCACGGACAACAGGTGTCTGGAGCCGCACGGCGCGCTCACGGATGAGGCCTGGGCGTCGCTCTGTCGGGTGGCGGCGGATCCTGCGATCTCGGGAATCGCGCCCACCTGGTACGAGTGAGTGGGGTGGCACATCGGGGCGCGTGCCGCATAATCGGCGGCGAATGAGCCTCTCCCCTCCCCTCCTTCGAGCCGGCCTCGCGGTCGCGGTGCTCCTCCTCGCCTCGTGCCGGATCGAGACCGCCGCGCCGTCGGATGCGTCCGTCTCGGCGGCCCGCGACAGTGAGCCCTCGGGAGAGGTGTGGGTCTACACGTCCATGTACCGGCACGTGATCGATGCGTTCGAGCCACTGCTGAAGGAGAAGCTGCCCAAGGTACACGTCCAGTGGTACCAGGCCGGGAGCGAGAAGGTCGCCAGCCGCCTGGAGGCCGAGCGCGCCGCGGGTGCCGTTCGCGCGGATGTGCTCGCCGTCTCGGATCCCTTCCTGTACGAGCGGCTCACGCGCGAGGGCGCCTTCCTGCGCTACGCCTCTCCGAACGGGCTCCGGGTGCCGCGCTCGCTGCTCGAACTCGACGCGCACTACACGGCGGCGCGCCTGGCCACCATGGTCCTCGTGCATCGGAAGGGCGCCAGCGCCCCACCCACCTCCTTCGCGGACCTCGCGAGCGAGCGATGGAAGGGACGCGCGGCCCTTGGCGATCCGCTCACCTCGGGGACCGCGTTCACGTGGGCCGTGTTCGTCCAGGGGAAGTATGGCGATGGGTTCTTCGAGCAGCTTCGTGAGCGGGGGGCGTTCGTCGCCGGGGGCAATGCGGCCGTGCTGCAAAAGGTGGAGAGCGGCGAGGCGGACTGTGGGGTGCTGCTGCTGGAGAACGCGCTGGCGGCCCAGGCGCGCGGGAGTCCGATCGCCTTCGTGTGGCCCGAGGACGGCGCGGTCCTCATTCCCGGCCCTGTCGCCATCTTCAAGACCACGCCCAATCCGGTGGCCGCGAAGGCGTTGGTGGACCTGCTCCTGTCCCCCGAGGGCCAGCGCATCATCGTGGAGAAGGGCGATATGCACGCGGTGGACCCTCGACTCGAAGGCCCTCGCGGAGAGCCAGGACTGGAGACGCTGCTGTCGCGGTCTCAGCCGTGGACGCCCGAGCTGGTCGAGCGGGGCCTGACGCGCGGCGGCGCCACCAAGGAGCTGTTCAGCCGGGCCTTCTCCCGATGAACGTGCGCGCCCCCGAGGCACGGTGGTGGGGACTCGGCGCCTGGCTGGTGCCCATCCTGTTCTTCGCCGTCGGTCCGGTTGCCGTGCTCATCCTGCGGAGCGTGGGCGCCCTGGACGGCGGCGCGCTCGCCGCTCTGGCGAGCGAGACGGGGATCCTCGGGAACACGCTCCTCATCTCCCTCGGAGCGGCGGCGTTCGCGTTCGGGGTCGGGGCTCCGCTGTCGATCCTGCTCTTTCGCACCGACCTGCCGCTGCGGCGTGGCTTCGCGGTGCTCTTCACCCTCCCTTCGGCCATCCCTCCGTTCATCTGGGGGATGGGTTGGCTCCTGCTGGCCAGCCCTCGCGCGGGCTACCTGAATCGACTCCTGGGAGAAGGCTCGATCGATATCTATGGTGCGGCGGGCATCGCGTTCGTCGAGGGGCTGTCCGGTCTGCCGCTCGTGCTGCTCGCGGGGGCCGCCGCGCTCCGCAGGGTGGATCCCGCCCTGGAGGAGGCCGCGCGCGTGTGTGGCGCCTCCCCGCTCCGTGCCCTGTTCGCGGCCACCGTCCCGCTCGCCCTCCCCTCGCTGCTCTCGGGCGCGGTGATGGTGTTCCTCATGACGGCCTCGGCGTTCGGTGTGCCGTACATCCTCGGGGTGTCGGCCTCGCCTCCGACGCGCGTGCTCACCACCCGCATCTATGAACTCATCCTCCTGGGTGGCGAAGGGAACCTCGCGCGCGCCGTGGTCCTCGCCGCCGCTCTGCTGCTGTTCACCCCGCTCGCCCTGTGGGCCACTTGGGTTCTCGGGCGCTCGGGCCGGGTACGCCTGAGCGCGGGCAAGGGCGTCTCTCCGCGTCCCTTCCCGCTGGGACGGGGCCGAGGATTGGCCACCGTGGGGGTCGGCGCCCTCTGCGCGATCCTGGTCCTGCTGCCGCTCGGCGCGGTCGTCCTGACGTCCGTGCAGCGCAGCTTCGGCGCGGAGCTGGCCTGGGAGAGCCTGACGCTCACGCACTGGTCGGGAGTGCTCCTCGAGCCTCGAACACTGCGGGCCACCGGGCGCAGCCTCCTGCTCGCCGCCGGAGCGGGCCTGCTCGTCTGTGCCTTCGGGCTCGCGGGCGCGGTGCTCCGGCGCCACTTCCGTCGCTTCGGGGCCGGCGTGGAGGCGCTCGCCGCGTGGCCCTATGCCGTCCCGGGCACGGTGCTGGCCATCTCGCTCCTCGTCGCGTTCTCGCGGGATCTGCGGTTCGTGCTGCTCGACCGCGTCGCATTCGTGCTCGCGCTGGCGCACACGCCGTGGCTGCTCCTCATCGCCTACTCGGCGAAGTACCTCGCGCTGGGCACGCAGAACAGCGCCGAGGCCCTGGCGCAGGTGGATCCATCCCTCGCCGAGGCTGCACGGGTGAGCGGGGCCGGTCCGCTGCGGGCCTTCCTCGACGCACCCCTTCCCTTGTTACGCCCGGCGCTCATCGCGGCATTCGTGCTGGCGTTCCTCGCCTGTGCCACGGAGATCACCATGTCCGTGCTCCTCGTCCCCGCCGGCTCCGAGGTGCTGGGGACACTCCTGTTCGAGCTGCAGAGCTACGCGGATCCCTCGGCCGCGGCGGTGCTCGCCTGCGCGTTCGTGGCGCTCGTGCTGCTGGGGCAGGTACTCCTGGCCCTCATGCGGCGGGGCACGGCGGAGGTGCGGTGATGGCGGCCATCGCGCTGCAGGATCTGGTGAAGTCCTACGGCACCACTCCCGTGGTGCGAGGACTCTCCCTCGAAGTGCGCGAGGGAGAGCTCGTCTCGCTGCTGGGGCCCTCCGGGTGCGGCAAGACGACGACGCTGCGGATGCTCGCCGGGCTGGAGCACCCGGATGCGGGCGTCATCCGCATTGGCGGCGAGACGGTGGCGGGGCCTGGGATACGGATTCCTCCCGAGCGGCGCGGGCTGGGCATGGTGTTCCAGAGCTACGCCGTGTGGCCCAATCGCTCGGTAGAGGCGAACGTGGCCTATCCACTGACGCTGCGCCGCCTGCCCAAGGCGGAGATCGCCACGCGCGTCCGGGAAGCCCTGCGTTGGGTGCGACTGGAGGCGCTCGCCGCGAGGATGCCGCACGAGCTGTCCGGTGGGCAGCTCCAGCGCGTGGCATTGGCCCGGGCGCTCGTATCGAGCCCGCGCGTGCTGCTGCTGGACGAGCCCCTGTCGAACCTGGACGCCGCGCTCCGCGAGGAGCTGCGCGCGGAGATCGCCACCCTGCGGGCACGGCTGGGCACGACGATGATCTTCGTCACCCACGACCAGGCGGAGGCGCTCGCCCTGTCGGACCGCATCGCGGTGATGAACCGGGGCGTGATCGAACAGGTGGATGCTCCCGAGCGGCTGTACCACGAGCCGGCAACCCCCTTTGTCGCTGGCTTCGTCGGCGGGGCGAACGTCTTCGCGGGCGAGGTGCGAGAGGGCGCATTCCACTGCTCCGGTCGGGACGTCGTGTTCGCACTCCCGTCCGAGGGCAGCCACCGCCCCGGCCCGTGTACGCTGGTGGTCCGGCCGGAAGATCTGGATCTGGGTGAAGACGGCACCCCGCTTCCCCTCTCCGCGCGTCTATTTCTGGGACACGCGGCGGAGTACCGCTTCCCCGTAGGAGACACGCTCCTGCGCGTGGTGGGCCCTCCGATAGAGGTCCGCGCCGGACAGATGCTGAAGGTCCGCATCCGCAAGGCGAAGCTGTTCACCCCAGGGGCTCCTCCATGACTCGAATCGTCGACAAACTCCTGCGGTGCTTCGTCTGCGGTACTCTTAGCGAGCAACGCCTGCCCTACAGCACCCACTCGCGAGGCTCGCCCGATCTGGATGGACGACCGCCGGAGATGGCTCGCTCGACGATGCCCGTCTGGGTCCAGACATGCCCCGAGTGCGGCTACTGCGCGACGGAGCTCTCCCAAGGCGATCCCTCCGCGCGCGAGGCCGTCCAGCGCCCCACGTACCAGGAGCAGCTCCACGCGGCGGACACACCGTTCCTCGCCAATCGCTTCCTCTGCCTGGCGCTATTGAAGGAGGCGGCCGGCCGGGACGCGGATGCCGCCCAGCAGCGGCTGCATGCCGCCTGGGTGGCGGATGACGCGCAAGAGCGCGCACTTGCCCACAAGTACCGCTCGGCCGTCGCGGACGCGCTCCTCGCCCGGCGCGAGGCCTTGCGCCGCTGGAGGGGCGACGAGGCCGACTGGAAGGGCGTGGAGCGGGTATTCCTCGTGGACGTGTTGCGGCGCGCGGGTCGCTTCGACGAGGCGCGACGTGAGGTGGATGCCGCGCTCCAGCAGGGCGTCTCCAGCATCGTGCGGCAGCTCCTCGGCTTCGAGTACACGCTCCTCGAGCACGAGGACGTGGGGCCACACACCCGGGATGAAGCACTCCGCGGCTCATCCCTACAGGAGGCCCCACCGCCGGAGGTGATCCCCCTGGTCAGCTACATCCAGCGCTACTACTCGGAATGGATGACTCCGCAGGAAGAGAAGGCCCTCTCCATGGGGAAGCTGCGGACCCCCGAGGGTGAGCAATGGGCGACGGATGATCCCCAGGTGTTGGCGCTTCTGGCCGGAGGGAAACACGCCATCGTCCATGCCCTCGAGCAGCGCCTGCTCACGGAGCACCCCGGGAAGGTCTTCATCAACCGCTGCCCGAAGTGCGGCGGTCTGGCGCGGACACCCCAGGCCCGGCAGTGCCGCTACTGTCCACACACGTGGCGAGAGTGAAGTGTGTGACTTGACTCTCTGGGCCAGCGCCACCAGATGCCCTGGGAACCCCAGGGAGGAATTCATGAAGAAGGTCATGTTGGCGGGTCTGCTGGCGGCCGCTGCCGTCTTCTCCACCGGCTGCTCCAATGCGTGCGACTCGTTCCAGAGCACCCTCAAGGACCGCTACAAGGAGTGCAGCATCAGCGCTCCCGACTCCGACGAGGACGGCGAGAAGCTCGAATGCACCCAGAACCTCGCCGACCAGTCCGAGAAGAGCGAGACGTGTCTCAAGAAGGCGAGCTGTGACCAGGTCCGGGCCAACACCTGGGACAACTGCTAGTCCTACGGAAGGTCGAACAACTCGGCGGCAGCGCTTGCGAGCTGGTGGGCCTCTTCTCCGGGCCCGACAGCACAAAGGCGCACGGTAGGCTCGTGCAGCAACTTGCCGATGAGCGTCTGCCCCAAGCGCTCGATGCTCTCGCGCTGCGCGTCTGTGAGCACTCCACCCAGGTTGCGAATGATCCGGGCCATGACAGCCTGGGTCTTCTCCGTCTCGTCCTTGGCGATCTGCTCGGCCCTCTTCCAGAGTCGCTCCAGCACAGGCACCTCATGGAGAGTTCGACGGATTCCTCCGGAGGGCTCTTCCATCAGGCCGAACAACTTGGCTGCAACGTCCGAGATGCCCTCGTGCCCCATTGCACGCAGGCAGGTGGTGGGCTTGTGCAACAGCTTGTTGACGATAGCGCGTGCCATCGCCTCGATGCTCTTGCGCTGCTGGCCCGTAAGGCCCTCGCCTACCACGGACAGCGTCCGTGCCACCTCCTCCTGGGCGATTCGAGCTGCCCACTGGCGCAGGCGCAACAACACCGGCATCTTGTGTCGCGCCTCTCGGTCGCGAATGAAGTGTGACACCGCTTGGGTGACCAGCACGCAGGCCTCCTGCTCGGCTACAGCCCAATTCGCCTTGTTGGCTTCGAAGAACTTCGCGAGATCGTCCACGTCGTAGGCTGTGACCCAGTCCAACTCGGCCACGTCCAGGGCGATGTCCCGGGGCACCGCCAGATCCAGCATGAACAAGGGCCGGAACCGGCGTGCCCTGGCCACCGGGCTCACGTTCTCGCGGGTGAAAATGGGTACAGGCGATGCCGTCGCGCTCACCACCACATCGACCTTCTTCAGTAACTCTTGCAGTTCCTCGAAGGGGCGCGCCACGCCTCCCACCTTGGAGGCCAATGTCTCGGCGTGTGCCAGCGTACGGTTGGTGATGATCAGCTGTCCCACCTTCACGAGCTTCAGATGCCGTGCCGCCAGTTTGGCCATGTCCCCCGACCCGACCACCAGCGCCGTCTTGTGCCCAAGTTCCTCGAACACCTTCGACGTCAGTTCGACAGCCGCCGAGGCCATGGAGGGCGCTGTTCGAGCAATGGCCGTCTCCGCACGTACACGCTTGGCGCACTTGAAGGCCGCCGAACACACGCAGCTGAGCACGCCGCGCACCGCGCCCACTCGCTTTCCCTGCTCGAAGGCATCCCTGAGCTGACCCAGGATCTGCGCCTCGCCCACCACCATCGAGTCCAGACTGGCGGCCACGCGGAACAGGTGCTCCAGGGCTTTATCTCCCTGGTACTCCTGGAGATGCTCAAATATCTCCAGCCCTCCCAGCTGGAGCAGCTCGGCGCGTGCAAGCTCGACCGCCGCGTTCAGGTCCGGCGAAGCCACGTACAGCTCCACCCGGTTGCAAGTGGAGACGAGCATCGCCTCGGTAGGCGCCTGGGCCAGGCGTTGGAGCACCTCCACCTGTTTCGCCTCAGGCAGCGAGAGCCGCTCGCGAAGACCCTGGGGGGTCTTCTTGTGAGACACGCTGATGCAGCACAGTTCCATATCAGGCGCACCTCCCTGTCGTGAAAGCGTAGGAGGGAACGAACCCGAGCACGATCCGGAAGCGCAGAATCGTCAACAGCGCCACACGTCAGTTCATGAAACCGCACTGCCGTTAACACGTCTCGAGTCTCACCCGACCGGTGGATGCCCAGCTTGCGTCGCCCTCCGAAGCCGACCAGAGCTACGGAGAGCCTTCGGACGGCCCGACCCGGCCCCAGACGACATCGCTAAAGTGGGAGCCGGGTTCGGGCTGGAGCCCGAGCTTCCTCAGATCGTCGGTGTATCGGGCACCCTTGACGACCACCCACCGCCGCGCCACGCGCCTGCCCTCTTCCAGGGTCTCCGGGGTGAGCGGTGCGTGGTCGGCGAAGCGGCGCAGCACGTCGAACCCGGGCTGTGCCTTCCCGGGCCGCGCGAACATCGGATCGAAGAAGACGACGTCGAAGGAGCGCGGCGGCAACGTGCGCAGGTGCTCGTGCGCATCCGCATGCACCACCTCCACGTGGCATGAGTCCGGTCCGAACGCGTAGGTCTTCATCCCGGCCGAGGCGAGGGCGTAGAGGGCCAGGTTCTTCTCCACCCCCACCACCCTGCCCGTGGGCCCGACGGCGAGCGAGGCCACCAGCGCGTCCTGGCCCAGCCCCAGCGTGCAGTCGAGCACGGCGTCGCCCTTTCGCAGCTCCGCTACCCGGACGAAGGTATCCCCCTCGCCCGCGGCCAGCCGCATCCTTCGCAGGTGGGCCATGCCCGCGTGGAAGCCGTGGTGGCCTTCCTTGTCCCAGAGCGTCACGCCGTCATGCCCGAAGACGATCAGCGCCTCGGCACGCGCGTCGAACCAGTCGGCGATGCCCTCCCCAGAGCGGCGCGGGAAGAAGGGAACGCCCCACGCCTTGGCGGAGGCCCGCGCCCGGGTGACGAGTTCCTCGCGCGGGCGGGCGCTGGTGGTGACGGCCAGGGGGACGCGCATTCGCCCGAAGAACTACCCCGCCTCCGCCACTTGCAGCCTCTTGCCGCCCTGCATCTGCGCCACCGTCACCGACTGGTTCCGGCCGTTGCGCTTCGCGTGGTACAGGCACTGGTCCGCCAGGTCGATGAGCTGCTGCTTCTCGTAGCCGTGGTCCGGCCCCGTGGCGATGCCCAGCGACATCGTCACCTTCAGCGGCCCCATCTCCGTCTGGAACACCTCGGCCTTTACCGCCTCGCGGATGCGCTCGGCGATGACCTGCGCGCCCTTCGCATCCGTCTCCGGCATGATGATGGCGAACTCCTCGCCGCCGTAGCGCGCCACGATGTCCGTGTCCCGCGCCTTGTCCCGGAGGATCTTCGCCACACCCCGGAGCACCGCATCTCCCGTCGGGTGGCCGTACGTGTCGTTGACACTCTTGAAGTGGTCGATGTCCGTGAGGATCATCGACAGCTTGCGCTGGTAGCGCCGCGCCTGCGCCAGCGACTCGTCCGCCTTGCTCTGGAACGTGCGGTGGTTGAGCAGCCCCGTGAGGCCGTCCGTGGTGGCCATGCGCTCCATCTGCTCGAAGAGCTGCGCACGCAGCACCGCCTGCGCCGCCTGGATCGCCATCACCTCCAGCATCCGCAGCACGTCCTGGTCCAACGCCTTCTTGCGCGAGCCCGCCACCAGCGTACCGAGGATCCGATCGCCCGCCGTGAGCGGGAAGATCTTCAGCGCGCCCAGGCCGCGGATCTGCGTCTCCTCGTCGAAGATGACCTGCCGGTCCATCGCCTTGATGTCCCGGCCCGGCAGCGGCGCCCCGTAGCGCACCACGTTGGCCACCAGCCCGTTGTTGTCCGGGAACGCGCTGCCCTCCAGCGCCTTGCCCGAGGCGGTGACGCCCGTCATCCGCGCCACCCGGTGCATGCGCTTGCCTTCCACCTCGGACACCAGCGTCACCGCGCAGAAGTCGAGGCTGGCGATCTGCCGCGCGCTCTCCAGCACCGCGATGAACACCTGCTCCGGGCTGCCGGCGCGGTTCAGCTCCTCGATGGCGCGGAAGAACCGGTCCTTCTCGTCCCGGCTCTTGCGGATGTACGTCATCACCCGCTCCACCTCGATGGCGCGCAGCACCTCGCCGGCGATGGTGGTCAACAGCCGCTCGTCCTGGTCCGAGAACGGCTCGTGCGTCACCCGGTCCGCCACCAACACGCCGCGCACCAGCCCGCTGGCCTCGATGATGGGCACCGCCAGCACCGCCGCCAGCTGCGTCCCGCCGCCGTCGTAATAGGTGATGCCCTTGAGCCCGTTGGGCGAGTTCATCCGCACCGGAGCCTGGCGCTTGAGCACTCCGCCGATGATGCCCTCGCCGGCGTGGAAGCGCTCGCGCTGCACCCGCTCGGAGGAGGAGCGGCAGTCGTACAGCTTCAGGCTGCGGTCATCCGAGGCGAGCAGGAAGGCCGCGCAGGTGTGGGTGCGCAGGGCGGTCTCGGCCACCTCGAGCGCGGCGCCCACCGCGCCCTCGATCTCCTTCACCGAGGCGACCAGCCACTTCTCGTCCTGGTTCATCCCCCCGGTGAAGCTGTCCTGGGTGCCGGAGTTGATGAGGCGGAAGGTGCGGGCGCGCTCCTCCACCTCCTTGATGCGCTTCTGCACCGCGTCGTTCTCCGCGCGGCGGGCGACGGCGATGCGCGCCGAGAGCACCAGGTGGTACAGGCCCGCGAAGAGCGCGAGGAACAGCGCGTGCATGCCGAACGAGGCCCCGTTGCCTCCGCCCGGCGCGCCCAGGGTGACGAGCCCGTCGAACACCAGCGCCACGCCCAGCAGCGTCAGCCCGGCGTTGCGCGGCAGGAAGGCCACCAGGAACGCCATCAGCAGGTAGACGATGGGGAACAGCTCCCCGCCCCCGATGGCCACGACGATGAAGGCCGCGGCGATGAGGCCACCGCCCAGCTCCAGGTCGTCGCGCAGCTCCAGCACGGCGCCCAGGGCGTTGCGCCGGATGCGCCGCCACGCCGTCAGCCCCAGGCCCACCAGCAGGAAGGAGACGAGGCACGCCTCGGTCCACTCCAGGGTGTCCAGCCCCCGGAAGCCGTTGCGCGCCAGGTGTACGAAGACCAGCAGGACGGACGCCGCGGGCACAGCGCGCACCGCGTGACGGACGACCTTGGGCATCAGCGGGACGGACGAGAGCGCGTTCATGGCGTCTCCAGGTGGAAGACGAGCTCGCCCGGCTTGACGTAGCCGAGCTCCTCGCGGGCGGCGCGCTCGAGGGCGGCGGGATCCTTGCGCAGTGCGTTGATTTCCCGCAGCAAGGTGTCGTTCTGCTCAGCCAGCACGCGGTTGCGCTCCTGGAGCGACTCCACGTCCTGGCGCAGCTTGAGGTAGCGCCGGAAGCCCCGGGCATCGGCCACGGAGGCCAGGGACAGCACCCCCGCCACCACCGCCGCCACCACCAGGAACTTTTTCCGCGCTGTCATGAGCGGTTGGACGGTACCAGCGACCGAGGGCCAGGCAAGATTTCCGCTCCAGGCCTGTAGCACTCGTCCTCCTGTTGAGGCCACAACGCATGAGAAGGGGCTGGACCGGGGGCGCACCCACGCTCGTGTACCTTGCCGCACGTGATGCTGCGGGTCCGCGTGCTCGTTCTATTGCTCCCCATGCTTCCAGGCTGTGCCACGGGCACCTTGACCCTGGTTGAAGGAAGCCTCTACCCCAAGCACTTCCAGTTCGTCACGGTCGTCAACCAGCAAGGCGATGAGCCGGGTGGATGGCGTGCGGCTTGTCTCCACGTGCCCATCAGGAGAGACATCGGTGACGCGTTCATCTGCAAACTGGGTATTGAAATGCCAATCAAGACCGAAGTGGATGGCATGATCTCCGCGCCGCTGGCGCAACGCATCGCCGCCGACTGTGCCAACCTGGCCGCACAAGTCGCCCTAGGCTCCACTACGCCCACAACGCCACTGGGGTTTGCCTGTGAAAGCTTCAAGGGAGCTTTTCACTCGACGCTGAGGAACGCCCTCAGAGGCTCCGTCGTCAAGACGATCTGCCATAAGGCCACTGAGCCCGTTGTCGTCGGCCAGTAGAACCATGTCCTTCTCAGCAGACGAATTACTGGCTGTGGCGAGACGCTACTGGCGCTCTGACAGGCCCTACGATTACAGCTTCGACACCAGCCTTGAGAATCAAAGGCTCCAGGATCTTTGGGAGCAGGAACTGCGCAAGCTCGAAGAGTGGTGGGCGTTCCTGGATAGCCTCAGGAAGGAACTTCCAGGACTCACCATTGGGGACGCCACCGCGACGCCCGATGCCTGCTTTCGCTGTGCCGCATACTCACCCCGTACGAGCGAGCCCGAGCGCCCCACCCGGTTCATCGTCGTCGGCTGCGTCAGCATCCTCGCGCCCGTCTACACCCTCTACGGCGTGGAGTACGCGAGCAGTGACATCAAGCGACGCAAGACCCGGGTCTACTTCGAGCCGCTCCCCTCGGACATGCGGCAGACGGCGGAGGTCATCGCCAGAAGGATTGAAGCCACCTTCACAGTGACCGCGCTTCCTCGTGAGATCGCCGAGACCCCCATTCCGCTCTTCGTGGAGCCCCTCAAGCCACCACAGACCACGCTCTTTCACGCGTTCTTCACGAGCGAGCCCGATCGCCTGCCCTGACCCGGCGTCGCTACTTGCCCAGCGCCTTCTCGACTTCCTTCGCCACGTCCTCGTGGCTCGCCACGCCCTGCCAGGCGGACACCGCGCGCCCCTGTCGGTCCAGGATGACCGCCATGGGCATCGACCGGATCGGCCCGAAGGCGCTCTGCCCCGCGATGATGCTCTCGCTGGCCAGCAGCACCGGGTAGTTCAGCTCGTAGTGCTCGGCGAACGGCGCCAGCACCCGCTTCCCATCCAGATCCATCCCCACCGCCACCACCCGGAAGCCTCGCGGGCCGTAGTCGCGCTGCAGCGCCTGCAGCGTGGGGATCTCCGCCACGCACGGAAAGCACCAGGTGGCGAAGAAAGTCACCAGCACCACCTGCCCCGAGAGTTCCGCCGGGCTGTAGCGCACCGGCCCCACCCCGGGCAGCTCCAACGCTCCGAGGAACCCTTCGCCCGGAGCCTCCACGGCCTTCGTCGTCCGGCACGCGGCAAGCCCCAATACCAGGGCCCACGCCAGGGCGCGGCGCGACGGCCTCATGCCTCGGTCTTGGGCGAGCCGGGAATGCGCTGGCAGTCCTTGCACAGGCCGTACAGCTCCATCTTGTGCGACGTCACCGTGAAGCCGTGCTTCTTCGCGACCGCCTCCTGCATCGCCTCGATCCGATCGTTCTCGAACTCGACGATGCGCCCGCACCGGGTGCAGATGAGGTGGTCATGGTGGTGGCGCCCCGCGGCCGCCTCGTAGCGCGTCTGCCCGTCTCCGAAGTTGCGCGCGTGCGCCAACCCACAGTCGTTGAGCAGCTTCATCGTCCGGTACACGGTGGCCACCGACACCTTGGTGTCCTGCTCGCGGACCTTGTTCCACAGCTCCTCGACCGAGAGGTGGCCGCCCACCGAGAAGAAGGTATCGATGATGAGGCTGCGCTGGCGCGTGCTCTTCAGCCCGTGCTGCGCCATGTAGCGGTTCAGCACCTCTTCCTTTTCCTTCGACTCCGCGTTCACGAGCAGCGTGCCTCCCCCCAACAGGGTTTCATCCTCTATCTGACGGGTCCTCGGCCCCATGGCGCTACCTTCTCCTACCCACTGGGCGGAGAAGCGCTCCCTCCGCCGCTACCTCGGCGTGAACTTGAACTTGCGCCGGGCTCAGGCTGTTTACATTGGACTCTGTCTGGCTCATTGACACCCGTCCAGCGTGGAAGATAGAGGCAACCGCCTTCGTAAACGAGCATTTTTCCGAAACTTTCCCCATGAATAGCCAGTGGCAGAGAAGACGGCAGCCCGATGATGTCCCCACACCCGTCGCGGTGGCCGTCTCCGACTTCTGTCGGCGCGCCAAAGCGGCCGCCTCCCCCTCCGAGGTCCGTGAAGCCCTCGCGCTCCTCACCGAGGAGGAGGACTTCCGTGTGCGCACCCTGACCGACACCGAGCCAGAGGCCTCGCCCCTGGGGCCTTTCGCCGTGATCGACATCCTGCGCGGGACGGCCGCCTCCCTGGCCTCTCAGCGGCAGGCCTGCGGCTACTACGAAGTCGTTCAGGAGCTGGCTCGGGTCCACGAGGAGAAGAAGCCCGATCCCCTCCCCGCTCAGCCCGCGGTGCCCACGTTCGCCGCGCCCCCGCCCCGCCCCGCGCCCGCCGGAGAGGCCTCCGCCGAAGGCAGCCAAGGGAAGGACGGCAAGGCCAGCCGCTCGGGTGCGCCCACCGTCCAGGAGCGCATTGCTCCCCGGAAGCGCGCCACCGAGGCCGAGGCGCCCGAGCCGTTCGAGTCCGAGGACGATGCGCCGCGCTTCCTCAAGCGGGATCTGCCCAAGCCCCGGGGCCGCTTCACCCAGGTGGCCGCGCCCAAGGGCAGCTACCAGACGCTGGTGCGCGCCGAGGGCAAGGACGTCCTGGAGCCGGCCATCGAGCAGAACGAGCACCGCTTCGCGCTGCTCAAGTCCCTGGCCGAGCAGTACAACGGCTCCAAGGGCGAGCTGAAGATGCCCGACGTGGAGAGCGTGCTGCGCCTGCACGATCTGCTGGACCCCCTGGCGGACCGGGAGCGGCAGGCCATCCTCGCCGCGTACACCGAGCACCGGGGCGCCGCGGGTCGGGTGGCCTGGGCCCTGGGGCTCAGCCCCTCGGAGCTGCAGCGGCTCATCTCCACGCTCCAGCTCCAGCAGGAGGTCGAGGACGTGCGCGAGCGCTTCCGTCGTGAGGCGCTGGGCTCCCGCCAGCTCACGCAGCGCCTGGATATGCTCGGCCGCGACAAGTACCTGGTGGATCTGGGAATCAAGAAGCGCTTCTCGGAGATGCTCCGCAAGGATCTGGAGGCGCTGGTGGACGACGAGCTGCCGGACGCCCAGAGCCTGTCCGGGCTCGCCGAGGCCGTCTCGCGCAAGCACGGCGCCCCGCAGGAGCTCGTCCTGCGCGCCATCGAACGCCTGGGGCTGGCGGACTCACTGCGTGAGCAGCTGGGCGCCGACTCCGATCACTCTTTGCCCTGACCGAGGTTCAACCATGCCTATCTACGAGTACTCCTGTCAGAGCTGTGGGAAGACCATCGACGTGCTCCAGAAGATCAGCGATCCGACGCCCGCCGCGTGTACCGAGTGCGGCGCCGAGGGCTCGCTGAGCCGCGCCATCAGCCGCTCGAGCTTCGTGCTCAAGGGTGGTGGCTGGTACGCCGATCTCTACAGCTCCACCAAGAAGGATGGCTCCAGCAGCAGCTCGGACTCCAGCAGCAGCAGCTCGTCCAGCAGCTCGTCCAGCAGCTCGTCGACTTCGACTTCGTCTTCGTCCTCGTCGAGCAGCAGCTCATCCAGCGCCTCCCCGGCGCCCGCCGCCGCAGCCGCCAGCAAGTCTTCCTGAGCGCACCTCGCGGCTCAGGCACGGGGATGTCAGGGGCCCGGTCATCGAGGCCCCCGTCCCCGTGCGTGAAGGCGTGAGCAGTCACCTGCTCCCTGGGGCATCTTGCCGATGCGCCAGGAGGGCCGGGGTTCGACGGGCCAGGCAGAGGAGCGCCTGAGCTTCACCCCGACCCCTTTGAGAGCAGGCGAGCCATCCGGCTGCCTCGTCTCCATCATCCCGCACGCCAGCCACCTCACACCCGGAGTGGGTGTGACTCCGCCCGCCTCGCGGCCGACGGAGAACGTGCGCTGGAGGAGTTCACGGGATGATTTTCAACGGCACCCTGACCCTCATCACCCAGGTGAAACCCGAGGCGGTGGAGCCGCTCGCTGCGCTCCTGCGGCAACTCGACCAGGAGATGCGCACCCAGGAGGCCCACCCCTTCGACGGGCTGGAGGCCATTCACTTCGCGCACTGGAGCATCCTCGAGCATCGCTACCTGCTCTTCGGCGCCGATCTCTGCCTGGAGGGGGCTCCGCCAGGCAAGAAGGCCCGGCTCCAGGCCTGCGTCGAGCAGTTCGTGGCCACCCTGGCGAAGCCGCGGAACGCGGACTGCGCCGCGACGTTCGACACGCTCTACAGCCACTGCGTGGACTATCCGGGGCCGCTCCAGAGCCACCCCGGCAAGGTCACCGACTACCTGCGGCTCAACGCGGTGGACTACACCGCGAGGCACGTGGACTTCGCCTACCGCGTCGCCCCGGTGCGGGGCATCCGGGAGATCATGAAGCTGCGGAGCGCGGTCGAGCAGCACCTGGACACGCCCTCCTTGGGCTCGCGGCCGGAGCAGCTCGAGCCCCGCCAGGTCCACGAGACCCTGCGCGGCAAGCTCGAGAAGCTCCTCTCGGGTGAACTCTCGGACGTGCGGTGGGAGAGAGACCTCGCCGCCGCGCAGTTCGAGGCGGCGAGCATCCGGCTGGGCTACCTGGTCCCTGGCTTCCTCCTGGGGTTGGTCGTCAACGCCCTGGAGCGGCTGCGCAAGAAGGAGCACACACGCGAGTACCCCGAGGTCTCGGATCGGACCCGGCGGGAGATCGAGGCGCGCCAGCAGCCGGTGCAGAACTCGATGATCCTGATCACCGCCATTCCCGAGAGCTGGTTCGCCCGGAAGAAGCAGCGCTTCTTCCTGAAGCTCATCAACCTGCGGCTCCAGCGCAACGTGGTGGGGCTCAACGACATCCGGACCATTCACTTCGCCCGGTGGCTCACCTTCGAGCGCAACGGGCAGCGGCGGCTGATCTTCATGGTCGCCTACGACGAGAGCTGGGACGCGTACATCGACTCGTTCATCGACAACGACGATGTGAGCCGGTTCCTGAAGGCCATCTGGAGCCCTACAAAGGGCTTTCCCCAAGGCATTCCCTTCGTGGAGCCCTTCAAGGAGTGGATCCGCAGCGTGCAGTCTCCGACGCTCGCCTGGTACAGCGCCTACCGGCACGGCAAGACGCGCCTCCACGCGGACACCTCCGTGGGCATCTCCGTCACCGATCTGCACGAGGCGCTGCAGCTCCGGCGGGTGCTCACCCGTCCGAGCCTGCACGGCCTGGGCAACACCCTGGCCCGCCACATGCTGAAGACCTTCCTGGAGCAGGGCCGGTTCCCCTTCCAGAAGAAGCTCATGAGCGTGGGCGAGTCGAGCTACCTCGTCCTGGCGGTGCTGCTGTCCCGCCTCGGCCAGGGACTGACGGATTACAGGAGGAGACTGCATGTCGCTTTGGGGAAGAAGGCCGAGCGAGGAACCCTCGGGGTCGCGTCCCAGCCCGCTCTCGTGGCGCAAGAGGCGAGTCGCCCCTGACTACGAGCAGGAGCGCAAGGACATCCAGGGGCTCCTCCTGCATGGCTACAAGCGGATGGAGGTCGCCCGCTTCCTGCTCCTGGGCATCAGCGAGGCCCGTGGGTGCAGGGCGTGGCTGCGGGAGCTGCTCCCCGAGCTCACGAGCAGCGCGGACAAGTCGCCCGAGGTGCTCGACCAGGAGAGCTCGTGCGCGAACGTCGCCTTCACCTGGCCGGGGCTGCAAGCCCTGGGGCTGGAGCCGGAGGCGCTGAAGACGTTTCCCTTCGAGTTCCGCCAGGGCATGGCCGAGCGAGCGCACCTGCTGGGAGACTCCGGGGACAGCCACCCCGAGCGCTGGGAGTTCGGAGGCCAGGGCTCCCAGGGAGTCCCCCAGGAGCGCATCCACGTGATGCTGATGCTCTACGCCACGGACGAGGACGCGATGAAGGAGGTCCTTGCCCGGCACCGGGATCGGCTCGCGGCGGCGGGGCTGGTGGAGCTCTACTGCCAGCCCGCGGCTCACATGAAGGAGAAGGTGACGGTCCAGGGCAAGGAGCACGTGTTCTTCAAGGAGCACTTCGGCTTCCGCGACTCCCTCTCCCAGCCTCGGATCGCCGGGTTCCGGGATCCCGACGTCGGCGCCGCCGACTACGACCGGCCCATCGCTGCGGGAGAGTTCATCCTCGGCTACGAGAACGAGTACGGCGAGAAGCCGATGTCTCCCCGAATCCCCGCCGCGAAGGGAGACACGGATCTGGGCCACAACGGCACCTACCTTGTGCTGCGCAAGCTCCACCAGGACGTCGCCGCCTTCGAGGCCTTCGTCAAGGAGCACCAGGACCTGGCCGCCCGCTACACCTCGGAGCCGGAGAAGCAGCGGACCTGGCTGAAGGCGAAGCTCATCGGCCGCTGGCCCAACGGCGCCTACCTGCGGCCCGGTGAACACGAACAACCCCAGTGCCCGCACATGGATGCGCACGGGATCGCCAACGACTTCAACTTCCGCTCCGACAAGGAGGGGTTCGGGTGTCCGCTGACGTCCCACGTGCGGCGCGCCAACCCGCGCGACTCACTGCCTCCCGATCGCAAGCTGTCGATGAAGCTGAGCCGCCGGCACCGGATCCTCCGCCGAGGCATCCCCTACGAACGGGCCGGAGAGCAGGGCCTGCTCTTCATCGCGCTCAACGCCAACCTCGGGCGACAGTTCGAGTTCGTCCAGGAGAGCTGGATGAACAACGAGAAGGCCGGTGGGCTCTATGACGAGCGGGATCCGGTCACCTCGAACCAGGACAGCGGCCGGCTGACGCTCTCGGCGCAGCCCCTCCGCCAGAGTGTGAGAGGGCTCACGCGATTCGTGACGGTGAAGGGAGGCGGGTACTTCTTCCTCCCAGGGCTCGCGGCGCTGCGGCGGCTGGCGGCCCCCGCTGGCACCCTGGAGCCCGAACAGGCAGCCACGTAGCAGCCCGGCAGTCCTCCGCTTTGGTTGGAGCCCACTCCATCTCCGAGGAGGGCTGCCATGGAACCCACGTACGACGGAGAGCTTCGGCATTTCGAAGCGCTCATCCGCCAACACCAGCCTCAACTCCACGGGTTCGCGCGCAGACTCTGCCGTCAGGGAGGAGTCGAACCCGAGGATCTGGTCCAGGACACGCTGGAGCGCGCGCTGCGCCGACGGGAGTGGCTCGCCGCGCAGAACGAGCGCATGCGCCTGGCCTGGCTCTACACCACGCTGCGCCGCCGCTTCCTCGATCTGCGCCGCCACCAGCGCGTCGAAGAGCTCGTCGGCGCCACGCTGGAGCTGATCGAGGCGCCCGTGCTGATCCGCCAGAAGCGGCAGTGGCTCCTCTGGGAGCGCGTCTCCGATGAACAGTTGCGCGAGGCCTTCGAGCACCTGAAGCCCTCGTTGCGCGAGCCCCTGGAGCTGCACGCGCTGGGGCTTCGCTACAAGGACATCGCCCAGCGGGTCGGCGCCACGGTGGGCACCGTGGGCGGCAGGATCTTCCAGGCACGTCAGGTGTTGCGCGCGCGACTCGTGGCCCGCCTCTCGGATGAGGAGCCGCAAGAAATGGCGGGCTCCCCGTCCTGAAAAATGACGGAGCCCATCAGCCACCGTCGTTTCACTTCACTCGCAGGGACATTCATGAAAGCCAGATCGCGATACGCAGCAGCTCCTCTCCTCACTCCTCCTCCGGCTCACTCCGAGCCCGGGCACACGCGGCAGGTCCACCGCGGACGCTCGACGCCTCCTGGGCTCACCTTCCCGAAGACCTCGGAGACCGCGCTCCGGCTCGCCTTGCGCATCGTCGCGGGCGCCGTCTTCATCACGCTGGGGCAGATGAAGTTCTTCGACAGCATCCTGCTGGGCACCGATGCCGTGACGCTGCCGACAGGGCCCGAGGGCTTCGCGCAGTACCTGGGCGCCATCGGCGTCCCCTTCCCGCTCCTCTCCGCGTACATGGTCTGCATCGTGGAGATGATCTGCGGCGTGGGCCTGGTGCTCAGCGCCTTCCTCCCCGCGCCCGCGATCCTCACGCGCCTGACCGCGCTGCCCCTCTTCATGGACATGACGGTGGCCATCCTCACCGTGGGGGTGCCCAACCTCATGGGCGATCCGGTGCGACTGGAGGGCATCGCCGTCACCCATCAGGTCTGGAGATTCCCGCTCGAGTCCGCCCTGTGGCTGGCTGCCTTGGTCCTCCTGGTGCGGCCCCTGCCCAAGCGGGAACCTACCCCTACGTACGCTCCGAGCGGGTCCTGATTCCCCTCCAGCAGTGCGCGGCGAACTCACGCCGCGGTGGCGCGCTCAGGCTCGCTACCGCGGCGTTGTCGTTTGGGGGGGCACGCCCGCCTCCCTGCCCTCCAGGCGAGCGAGGCCGCGCGCAAACACCTCCGGCCTCACGTCTGCCCCGTGCCCCCTCCACCCAGCAGCGGTGGGGGAGTCCCCCCGCCCAAAGGGAGGTACGTCGATATGGTGCATCACGGCGCAATGGAGATCCGCGGTATCAACCCCCCTCGCTCGCGCTATCACGAGCGTGGGCGCTTCGGCAGGCTCTTCCCGGGGCTATCGCCGTTCGCGGTAGACACGCAGGATGTCCGGGAGCGGCTGCTCGAGATGGGAAAGCGCGGCGGCGTGATGGACCCTGGCGCGGACCCCGCCGCCAACCCGCCCAACCCGGCGAACCTTTCGGCGGGCTTCACCTTCCTCGGGCAGTTCATTGATCACGACATCACGTTCGATCCCACCTCCAGCCTGGAGCGGCAGAACGATCCCGAGGCCATCTCCAACTTCCGCACGCCGCTGCTGGAGCTGGACAACGTGTACGGCGCTGGTCCAGTGGCCTCGCCCCAGTTGTACGACGCGAGCAACCCGAACAAGTTCCTCATCGACGCGTCGGCCCCGAAGGATCTGCCGCGCAACAGCCAGCTCACGGCCATCATCGGCGACCCCCGCAACGACGAGAACCTCATCGTCTCGCAGTTGCACCTGGCGTTCCTGAAGTTCCACAACGCCGTCGTCGATGACCTGACCTCCAAGGGAACGGTTCACCGCACGGAGATCTTCGCGGAGGCGCAGCGGATCGTCCGCTGGCACTACCAGTGGATGGTGCTCCACGAGTTCCTGCCGCACACCGTGGGAGCCTCGGTGGTGGAGGACATCCTGAAGAACCGCCGCGACAACCGCTGCTACACCTGGCGGCATGAGCCGTTCATCCCCGTGGAGTTCGCCGTGGCGGCGTACCGCTTCGGCCACTCGCAGGTGCGGCCCGGCTACCGCGTGAACGCCAACTTCGCGGCGCCGATCTTCAACGCCACGCTCGATGCCTCGGTGGCCGATCCGAATGATCTGCGCGGCGGCAAGCGCTCCGATCGCCGCTTCGTGGAGTGGAAGTTCTTCTTCCGCATCGAGCCCAACTCGACGCAGGTGGGCCTGCGCATCGACACCACGCTGTCGCCCGCGCTCTTCGAGCTGCCCTTCATCCCGCCGGGGGCTCCGACCACCGATCCGCAGTCGCTGGCGCAGCGCAACCTGCTGCGCGGGCTGGTGTTCGGGCTGCCCTCGGGCCAGGACATGGCGCGCGCCATGCGCATCAAGCCCCTGAGTCCCGAGGAGCTGTCGGACGTGAAGCACCTGCGCTTCGATCGCTCGACGCCGCCGTGGTTCTACATCCTCCGCGAGGCGGAGCGGCGCGCGGAGGGCAAGACGCTGGGGCCGGTGGGCGGCCGCATCGTGGCGGAGGTCTTCGTCGGACTGGTGGAGGGCGATCGGCTCTCGTACCTGCGGGCCGATCCGGACTGGAAGCCCTTCCTGGGCTCGAAGCCCGGGGAGTTCTTCATCGGTGACCTGCTGAAGTTCGCGGGCGTGGCGTAGCGAAGCGCAATGCCCCTCTCTCCTTCGGGAGAGGGGGGAGTGGAGGGTTACGGATATGACCGCGCGAACTCCCCGGAGCACCTTTTCGCCCCGCCGTGGCGGAGCCCTTCTCGCGAGGAAGGGCCCTCCCCGCTCGCCCCGCTGGAGGACCCGATCGGCTCGGCCCGAGCCCTCTCCCGCGCCAGCACCGGCCGTCGCGCTGGAGCTGGTGTGCGTGGGGCTGTCCCACCGGACGGCCCCGCTGGCGGTGCGCGAGCGGCTGGCGCTGACAGAAGTAGATCGCGCCGGGCTCCTGCAACAGTGGGGACAGGCGCCCGGCGAGGCCATGCTGGTTGTTACCTGCAACCGGGTGGAGGTGTACGTGGCCACGCCGGACGCGGTGGGGGCCCGGGCGCGGGTGCGCGAGGCGCTCGGGCGGCTGGGCGGCCCCGAAGTCCTGGAGCACCTCTATGAGCACCAGGGCACCACCGCCCTGGAGCACCTGTTCCGCGTGGCCGCGAGCCTGGACTCCCTGGTGCTGGGCGAGGCGCAGATCCTGGGCCAGCTCAAGGCCGCCTTCGCGCAGGCTCGGCAGGCGGGAGCGGCGCGTGGGGGGCTCACGCGCATCTGCGCGGCGGCCTTCTCGTGCGCCAAGCGCGTGCGCACCGAAACGGCCATCGGCCAGGCAGCCACCTCCATGGCCTCGGCGGCCGTGGCGCTGGCCACCCAGGCCTTCGGCACGCTGTCGGACAAGACGGTGCTGGTGGTGGGCGCCGGGGAGATGGGCCAGCTCGCCGCTCGGCACGTGAAGCAGGCCCGGCCCGGGCGGCTGCTCATCACCAACCGGACACAGGCGCGCGCCGAGGCGCTGGCCGCCGAGGTGGGCGGCACGGCACGGCCCTTCGAGGAGCTGCACCTGCTGCTGAAGGAGGCGGACGTGGTGGTGTGCTCGACCGCCTCGCCGCTGCCCCTGTTCACCCGGGAGAACGTGGGCGCGGCTGGCGCGCTCCGCCCGCTGCTCATGCTGGACCTGGCCGTCCCCCGGGACATCAGCCCGGACGTGGCCGAGCTGGCCGGGGTGCGTACCTACAACGTGGACGACATCCAGGCCTTCGTCGCCGAGAACGAGGCGGCGCGCGCCGAGGAGGCTCGCAGGGCCCACGGGTTGATCCTCGAGGAGGTGGCCCGCTTCAGCCGGGAGCGCGCGGTGCGGGATGGCGTTCCCGTGCTGGCGCGGCTGCGGCAGCAGGCCGAGCAGATCGCCCGGGCCGAGTCGGAGCGAACACTGGTGGCGTTGGGCGAGGGCCTCACGGACAAGCAGCGCAAGAGCGTCGAGGCCATGGCGCGGGCCATCGTCAACAAGCTGCTGCACGAGCCCACCGCGTGCCTGCGCTCCGGCGCCGAGGGCGAAGAGGGCCAACTGCTGGCCGAGACCGCGGCCCGGCTGTTCGGACTGCTGGGCGAGGCGCCACGCTGAGCGGCGCTGGCCGGAAACTGGCGAGGCCCACGCGGGCGACGCACACTTCGCTTCGTGCCCTTCGCTCCCTCCAAGCGCCCTCCCCGCCGTTGTGTCCTGTGCGGCCACCCGGAGTTGACGGATGCGCGGGGCCTGGGCCGCTTCCTGCTCGTGCCGGATCCCGATGGCCGAGGCCCCGTGTGCCCGTCCCAGCGGGGGTGTCATTCCCTGGCTCGGACCACGGAGCCGCTGACGCAGGCCACCCGGTGAGCTAAAGCAGGGCTCCCACGCGCTTCACGCCTCGGGAGGCCCTTCGTGAAGAGATTGTCGGTAGTTCTCCTGGTCCTGGTGGCAGCCGGCTGCAAGTCCCACACGCAGGTCGCCCCGGATGATCGCGCCACGCTGGAGCAGACGCTCACCGGCCCGGACGCGGATCGCTTCCTGCGCGTGTCCTTCTACGTCACCCCCTTCTTCGGGGACGCGTCGCGGCGGCTGCTCACGCCCTATCCGCCCGAGGACGTGGACATGCTCAACGATCGGCTCGGCAAGCCCATCAACCCCGGCGCGGTCGAGGCCACGCTGGCCGCGGGCGCCAAGGCCCGCATCCGCAAGGTGGAGTTCCCCACCGCCTGGGTGGTGGCCGAGCGCGTCCTCTATACGCCGCGCACCTGGCCCTGGGTCTACGTGGACGTGGAGGGGGCGCCGCCCGGGCCTCCGCTGGTGCTCGTGCTGCCGCCCCACCACAAGACGCGCGAGGAGTTCCTCGCCGAGGTGGAGCGCTCCCTGGCGGTCCAGGATCTCGCCCCGCGGATCGCCGCCTTCAACGAGCAGGTGCGCGAGGCCGTCCGCCAGAAGAAGGCCGTCACCGGCATGCCCTCCGAGGCGCTGGAGATGGCCTGGGGCTACCCCGAGACCATCAAGCGCACCCTCGAGGGCACCACCCGCAACGAGGAGTGGATCTACCCCCGGGGCCGGCGCCGGGCCTACCTCAGCGATGGGGTGCTGGTCCGCGTGGAGGAAGGCGCTCCTCCGGCGGCCCCGAAGTAGCCGCTCTGAAGCTCAGCGCTGGCGACGGCGGCGGTTACCACCACCACCCCCACCGCCCCCACCGCCCCGCTTGCCGCCGCCCTTACCGCCGCCCTTGCTCGCCTGGGCCTCTCCGGGCCGCGTCAGCCGGGGCAGCTCGCCCGCCATCACCGGCCAGAACTCGCCCTTGAGCAGCTCCACCACCAGTTGCTCCTGGGTGGCGATCGGCCGCTTGAAGAAGGTCGCCCCGCGCCCTACCTCGTCCAGCGAGCCACGCGCGTCGCTGCCGCCGATGCAGGGCAGGTTCAGGGCCTCGGCCGCTTCCACGGCCAGGTCATTGGCCGTCTGCTTCACCTTGGCGTTGTAGCCCTCCACCGCGCTCAGCAGGTTGAGCGAGCGGATGAAATCCATGGGCGGGTTGGGGAAGTCGCGATCATACGGCCGCGCCGCGACGATCGCCGCCCCCATCCCCTTCACCTTGGGCAGGCACTCGACCGCGCTCCACGGCTTCTCGCGGTTGCTGCCCCACATCTGTACCGGCTCGGGCGCCAGCTCCGGCTTCGGGAAGAAGCACAGGTACTGGCCCTTGTCCGTCACCAGCTCCAGCCCCACGAACACCTTCACCTTGGCCTTGGCGCCGATCTCGAACAACTCGTCGCAGCCGTCCTGGGTGTTCGTCTCGGTAAAGGCCACGGCATCCAGTCCGAACAGCGCCGCCCGATCGAGCACGGCGCGCGGATCCAGATCGCAACCCTTCGAGAGATGTGAATGCGCGTGCAAGTCGATCAGCATGGGCGCCGCTCCCTAACAGGCTCGATGGAGCCTGTCGAGTCTCGGCGCTCACCGGCGCCGATCAGGCGTACGCGTAGGACTGGAACAGCCCCTTCTGATTCTGGGTGTTCTTCTCCTCATAGGTGCGGATGAGGTAGCCCATGAGCATCAGCGAAGAGGTGTTCTCCAGCACCCGCGAGGGGTCCTTGGAGATCAAGTTCGCGCTGTAGTTGAGGAAGAACTGGGCCAGATCCTCGCCCGCCTCCTTCACGATCAACGCGTTGAGCGCGGCCGGGTCCATCGTCCGGATCGCGTTGATGAAGTCCACCGCCAGGTCTTTCTTGCTCTTGACGTCCACGTTACCCATCCCCCGTCGCCCCCACCCTCCCCAGGACCCGTTTCCCAGGCTCGGACCTTGATGCGACCTGCGAAATCTAGGCACGTTCCCCCACCTGCAAACCCCCACATGCCGGATCACGCTTGCTCGCCAGGTTTTTGACACCCTGAAAGGGCGTGTGCGATAACCACTACACGCTACGTCGTATCACCACAGGAGGGGTCGGCGATGTTCACGGGCGTGAAGGTTTTCTCTGCCACGAAGGCCAAGGAGCGCGAGGAGCTCGGCGAGAACGTGACGCGTTGGCTCAAGAGCAACGCCGATCTGGAGATCGTCGACCGCGTGGTGTGCCAGTCGAGCGACAACGAGTTCCACTGCTATACGCTGGTGCTCTTCTACAAAGCGAAGTCCCAGCAGTAGGACCGCTCCCCTACCCGCTGCGCCCCTGAGCGTCCTCGGGGGCTTCTCCTCAGGCCTCGCCAAGCCCGAGCGTGCCGTCCCATGACGGCACGCTCCGGTAACGGGCGAGGCTTCAGTCGTTCCCGTCGTCGTCGTCGTCGTCGTGCTTGCGCTCCTTGTGGTCCTTGCCCTTGCCGTCCTTCACCTGGTCCGCGGCCGTGTTGAGCAATTGCTGGTAGTCGGCCTTGCGCGGGCCGCCGGGACTCAACTCCTGCGTGAGGAACTCCGAGAGCAACGCGGGGCTGCCCACCTCTCGCGTGCGCACGTGGAGGAAGTTCGTCCCAGTCTCCGACTTGTGGCACCCGCTGCACGTGGCCACGGCGAAGGCGCGGCGCACCTCCTCGGTGACGCCTGGCACCGGCCAGGCCAGGGTGCTGGGCACCGGCGCGGCGGCCGCGAGGAAGGGCTGCCCCTGGTATGAGGAGGGCACCACGTGCTGCCCGGCGAGGATGGCCGGAGCGTTCGCGCTCGCCCAGGCCCCCAGCGTGGCCGAGCCGATGAGCGCCGCGTTCACCTCCTGCTTCACCGTCGCCGGCCGGAGCACCCCGTAGCTGCCCAGCACGAACTCGCGCAGCTCCCACAGCTTCGGCTCCACCGGCGAGAGCGGCACCTCATTGGTGCGAATCTGTAGCAACGCGCTGCCATTCACCCTGCCGCGCGCCGCCTTCTCCTTCGTGAACTCGCGCGTCACGCTGTGCAGCTTCTGATTGTAGTTCCGGCCGAATGGATGGGTGCTCAGCTCATGCCAGCGGCGCGCCCAGGTGTGGATGTCCTTCTTGTGGGAGATGGGCAGCTGGTACTCGAAGATGACGGTGAAGGCCAGGCGCTCTCCGTCAGGCCCCAGCGCGCCGAAGACGAAGCGCCCCTGCCCCGCGTGCCCTGGATCCGTGGAAGTGGGCAGGCGCCGCAGGTCCGGCCGGTACACGATGGCCAGCAGCCGGAAGGGCGCCTTGGCGAAGTCCAGCACGCAGCGATCGTCGCTGCCCGTGCAGCCGCTGGCCGCGCGCCACGGATCGACGATGAGCGAGCGGATGCGGGGCCGGGCCGGAATCACCTGCCCATTCACCGTCTGGTCCTGCTCCCACGTCTTCAGCCAATAGAGGACGTACTGCGAGCGCCCATAGGGCGACTGCCACTGCTCGGGCATCATCGAGTCGATGAGCCGCCCGAAGGACCAGCCTCCCTCGGGATCGGTGTTCGACTTGCCTGGCGCCCACTTCGTATAGAAGGAGTCGTCCACCACGCTCACGTCGGTGATGAAGAGCTCGCGCGCTGGATCGATCGCGGCGAGGTCCACCACCTCGTCCTGGCGCGCGGCGGTGACCTGGAGCTCCTCCCCCTCCTCCGCGGGAGGAGCACAAGCGGCCAGCACCACCAGAGCGCCCATGAAGCACCACGAAGCGACCCACCTACAACCCCTGCGTCCCACCCGCATGTCGGCCTCCGGACGAAACCCCAAGATTCGGGGAGAGGCGCGGCCCTCAGCGAACCGCATCCTCTTGGCTGGGTGAGGTACGCACCAGGAAGTGGGAATCAACTGGCCATTCAGGCCATGCGAGGACCCACTCGAGCGAAAACTTTCTCCAGCCGTCATCCGCGCGATCGGTTCGTCCGCTAACGAAATTCTTTACCCCCTTGGGTACGCGGATTCTTCATGTAGGCCTTGCGGTACCCCACACCATGCACAGCGTTCGGCTCACACCATGCGGCCCGTGTACCGACGCACTCTGGGACTCCTCGCGACCACCGCCATCCTGGCGGGGGCTGGCTTCGCCACGTTCAAACTCGATGCGCGCGGACAGAAGATGGCCCGCGCGCGCGCAGCTCAGGTCTCGGGTACGGCCCTGGCCGGAGCCCGGGAGAACCTCAGCGCCCGGCTGCGCGAGGTGGAGGCCCGGGCCGTGGCGGGTGCCTCCCTCAACCCCGTGCGCGCCCTCGTCGCCGAGCGCGTCGACGACGCGACGCTGCTGGATGCTTTTGGCACCGAGGCCTGGTGGCAGGCCTTCCGGGAGGAGTTCACCGTCCACGCTCTCGTGGAGGGCTCCCATCGCTTCGACTTCACCCCGGACGGCGTGGCCCGTCCGGCGGATCTCTCTGCCCTGCTGAGCGCCGCGGAGACACGCCCCCTGGCCTCGAGCCTGCTGCTCGCCGGAGGCGTGCCGCACCTGGCCGCCGCCTCGGCGGTGGATGTCCCTGTCGTGGGACAGCCTGGCCGCGCCCTGCTGGTGCTCGCCCGTCCGCTGGCGGCTCCGGAGCTCGAGGCGATCGCCAGGCAGGCCCGCGCCTCGCTGCTGCTCGTGGATGCGCAGGGCCAGCCCCTCTCGCGCGCCGGTGTCGCGCCCCTGGAGGCCGTGCCCTCGCTGGACGCGCCGCTCACCGGGCCTCGGGGCGAGTGGGCCCTGGCGCGGGCGGAGGTGGCTCCCGGCTTGTTCCTCTGGGCCCGGGCGGACACGCATGTGGAAGCGGCGCAGGCGCGCGGCGCGGCGCGGGCGATCATGGTGCCCGTGTGGCTCACCGCCCTGCTGGCCTCGGGCGTCGCCCTCTGGCTCGGCCTGCGCCCCCAGCGCGACAAGGCCACCGCGGAGATGCTCGCCCGGCGGACCCAGGAGCTCGCCGCCGTGAAGGCCGAGCTCGAGCTGGCCCGGGTGTCGCTCACGGGCATGCCGGCCATCAAGGACTCCATGCTCCCGGTGGCGCCACGCACGCGCACCGAGCCCTCCCTGTCGGCGCCGGTCCCCTTCGGCCGCTATGAGCTGCTGCGGCAACTCGGCGAGGGCGGCATGGCGCGGGTGTACCTTGCGCTCGCGCGGGGCACGGGCGGCTTCGAGCGCCTGTTCGTCATCAAGCGCCTGCACGAGCCGCTGGCGCGCCAGTCCGACGCGGTGAAGCAGTTCATGGACGAGGCCCGGCTGGGCGCCAGCCTCGTCCACTCCAACATCGTGCCCGTCTATGACTTCGGCCAGGTCGAGGGCGAGTACTACATGGCCTCGGAGTACATCCTCGGCAGGGATCTCGACGCGGTGCTGCGCCGTGCCTTCGAGCGGGACGGCTACCCGCTGGAGCCCGCCACCGTGTTCTTCGTGGCGCAAGAGGTGCTCAAGGCGATCGGGTACGCGCACACGCGCACGGACTCGCAGGGCCGGCCGCTGGGCATCGTCCACCGGGACGTGTCGCCGATGAACATCCTGGCCTCCGCGCGTGGCGAGGTGAAGCTGCTGGACTTCGGCATCGCCAAGAGCACCGAGCGCTCCACGCGCACCCAGGCGGGCCTGGTGAAGGGCAACGTGAACTTCATCTCCCCGGAGCAGGCGCGCGGGCTCGAGGTGGATGGGCGCGCGGACCTCTTCTCGCTGGGCCTCACACTCTACTGGTGCCTCACCGGGGAGCTGCTCTACGACGGGAACAACGACTTCGACCGGCTCCTCTGCGCCGCCGAGGGCCCGAGCGAGGCGCATTGGGAGCGCATCGCCCGGCTGCCCCAGCCCGCCGCCTCCATCCTCTACCGCGCGCTGCAGCCGCACCCCGCCGATCGCTTCCAGTCCGCCGAGGAGTTCGCCCTGGCGCTGCCTCCGGTGAGCTCCGAGGACGTGGCGGGCCTGGGCCGAACCATGTTGCGCCTGTTCGGCGAGGAGCTTCGCGCCGAGGCGGCTTACCGCAAGGCCCTGTCCACCGTGTCGGGCGCGACGGCCTCTCCGCTCGGACAGATCCACACAGGCTGACGCCGCGCTTCGCGCCCTGTCGCCTCCCGTCCAGCCCCACGCGAGGTACCCCATGACGTGTGAGTCCCACCCTTCGATCCGCGCGGCGCTCGCCCTGGGCTTGTGGCTCCTGCTGCCGGCCTGTGGGCCCTCCAGCACAGCCTCGGAGCCCACGCCCCACATCTGGACGCTGCGCCAGATGCGCGAGGCCTCCGCCGCCTCGGGCACCATCGCGGGCGTCTCCGCCACCGAGTGGGTGACGCCCCGGGGCCAGCCCATCGCCCAGTGGTCGCCGCCCTACGCCTCCGCCGCGCTCGTGCAGTCGACGGAGCAGGATGGGCTCAACGTGCTGCCCGCCTTCAGCGAGGGTCGGCCCGCGGCCTTCTCCGTGCCGGAGGTGTGGGAGCGCGTACCGGAGGTCTGGGTCCAGCCCTGGTACGTGCTCGTCACCGAATACGTGCCCTCCAACCCTGGCTCCAAGCGGCTCAAGGACTCGCTGGCGCTGGTGGACATCGAGGAGGAGAGCCTCTTCTACAGTCCCTTCTGGGAGATCATCTACGTCGTCGTCCCCCAGGACACGCCGCCCGACCGGTACACGAGCGCCGCGGCCCTCTTCGCCGCCGGGCTGCCCATGCACCGGGGCGGAGGCCTGCTGGCGCCACTCACACCGGAGGACGTGCTGCCGGCCATCGCCGAGGGCCACACCGGCCCGGTGCGTCCGCTCACGGGAGAGAGCGTGGGCAACGCGGGCAAGGGCGAGGTGTGGCTGCACGGACGGCGCGTGCCGTACCTGAGCTTTGGTTCGAACACCTTCACCTGGAGCACGGAGGCGAACCGCGTCGGCATCATCGACGAGGTGGCCCTCTATGTCTTCGCGCGCGCCGGGGAGGATGGGCGTCCGCGGCCGCTCGGGCTCCCGGCGATCCTTGGCACCGGGCCTCGCGGGGCGGGCCGCGCGCCACGGATCTCCTCTACCGGAGTGCCCCAGTTCGGCACGCTCACCCGGCCGCACTTCGCGCTGCTGCCGAACACCGCCGGTCCCTTCATCCCCGGCACCCTGGACCTCTTGAAGGAGGCGCTGCGCGGCGAAGGCGCCCTCGCCGTGGTGGACGTCCACCCGGACATCGAGGCCCGCGCCGACGCGAAGGACTACGTGCTCCGGGTGGCGCTCAACCCCGAGTGCTTCAAGGACCCGGCGAAGTTCCCCGGGACGTGCCGCTGGCTGGACTCGCAGGCGGCCGTGGAGACGAACCTGGCGCCCTCGAGTCTCCAGGCGCAGGACGTCCTCTTCACCTCGCCGGTCCTCTTCTATGACGGAAAGAAGGTGGGTAGATGAGTGCGCACCCGCTGCTGGCTCCGCCCCTCGCCCTGCTGCTGCTGGCCGCGCCGCTCGCGCAGGCGACCCAGGAGTCCGAGGCCCCTTCCTCCTCCTCCGAGCCCGTGGCGGACGCCTCGGGCGTAGTGCTCCCGGAGTCCCTGCCAGGCATCGCGGAGGAACCCGAGGCTCCTCCCGAGACTCCGGTTCCCACGGGCTACACCCCGGAGGAGGAAGTGGAGGTCTCGCCGTTCCGCATCTCCGGCTACGTGGACGTGGGCTTCGCCAAGGCACAGGGCCGGGGCAGCTCCTTCCACCCGGATGACACGCGGGTGCCGGCCGACTACGGCGCGGATGCCTTCGCTCCGGCGGTGAACTCGCGCGGCGAGGTGGCCTCGCTGGATGCGAGCGGCCGCTTCGTCAACGGCTTCCTGCCTCACACGGTGGACATTGGCGGGCATGGCTCGTTCCTGCTCAACACCGCCAGCCTGGATCTCTTCTATGAGCCCGGGTCTGCGCCGGTGCTCGTCTTCGCGCGGGCGCAGTTCCTTCCGCGCTTCGAGAAGGGCAGCGGCGGGACACGGCTGTTGCTCCAGCAGGCGTTCGGCCGCGTCACCCCGTTCGCGGGCAACGAGTTCACCGTCACGCTGGGCCGGTTCGACTCCGTGTTCGGCATCGAGTACCTGGAGAACGAGGCGCCGCTGCGCACCGGCATCACCCCCTCGCTCATGGCCCGCTACACCACCGGGCACCAGCTCGGGGCCAAGGCGCTCTACCGGCGGCAGTTGCCCTCCATCAACTCGGCGGTGTCGCTGAACACGGCGGTGACCAACGGCAGCAGCCGGGTGGACAGCCTCCAGACGGCGGACCTGAGCCTGACGGGAGCGCCCTACGTGAGCGCGCGGCTCGGCTACGAGCTGCAACTGCTGCGGCTGCAGGTGAAGCTGGGCCTGAGCGGACAGACGGGCGCGCGCAACGATCAGAACGATGCCCACGTGCGGCAGACGCAGCTCGGCGCGGACGCGCGCCTGACGGCCGGGTGGCTGAGCCTCGCGGCCGAGTACGTGCGCGCGCGGGACGGAGCGGGCACGGCGCCCGGCAAGCACACCGGCACCGGGGACTTCTTCTACGCCTCCAGCTTCGCGGTGGACGGCTTCTACGGCACGCTGGCGCTGGCGCTGCCCGTGGAGCGCGACGCGCTGCGCACCGCCACCGTGTATGGCCGGTATGACCGGCGCGCGGCCGAGTTCCACGGCTTCGGCGGCATCCTCACCTCGCGCTTCACGGTGGGCACGCGGCTGGACTTCTGGAGCGTGCTGTCGCTCAAGGCCGAGTACCTCTTCAACCGAGAGAACGCCGGCGCGCCGCGCGTGGACAACGACGTGTTCGCCGCTTCGGCCGTCTACCTCTTCTGAGCCCTTTTCTTCCTGGAGTGACTGCCATGTCCTCGCACGCACGCTCTCCGCTGGCGCTCCTCGTCGCGGTCCTGCTCGCCCTCCCCGCCCGCTCCGCCCCGCCGCCCGAGGCCTCCGTGGCCCGGATGCCGCTGCCCGTGGTGGTGCGCACCCCGGAAGACAAGGCCTTCCAGGCCACGGCGGAGCGCCAGTACTTGATCTTCAACCTGCTGGCGAGCGGCCGCCTCGCGTATGACCGGGGCGACATGGCCACCGCCGCGTCGCACTGGGAAGAGCTGCTGCAGGTGCCTGGCCTGCCCATGGAGCTGGAGGCCGTGGTGAAGCCGCTGGCGCAGGAAGCCCGGCAAAAGGCCGGAGGCACTGGAGGCGCCGGAAGCGCAGGAGCCAAGGTCGAGCTGCCCATGCCACCTCCGCCCCAGGGCTATTCCCTGATGCCCACGAAGGTCGAAAAGCCTTCCCGAAAGGCTCCCAGCAAGCCGCGCGTGGAGGTGCGCCGCTCGCAGGCGAGCCCCCTGGGCACGCTCGAGGGCACGGTGCAGGGCGGCCCCGGGGGCGCGGGCGGCGCGGTGGTGTGGCTGACGCGGGCCAACGGCCCCACGCCGAAGCCCAGGGCCGCGCCGAAGCAGACCGTCGTCCAGCGCGGGAAGCGCTTCCTGCCGCACGTGCTGGCGGTGCCCGTCGGCACGGAGGTCGTCTTCCTCAACGAGGACAAGATGTTCCACAACGTCTTCTCGCTCAGCCGGCCCAATGAGTTCGATCTGGGGCTCTACGAGAAGGGAATCGCCCGCTCCCAGCGCTTCGACGCGCCAGGCGTGGTGCGGCTGCTGTGCAACATCCACGCGTCCATGTCGGCGTTCGTCTACGTGGTGGACTCACCCTGGTACACCCAGGCGGATGGCAAGGGCCAGTTCACCCTGCGTGGCGTGCCTGCGGGCGAGTACGTGCTACATGCGTGGCATGAGCTGTCCGCGAAGCCGAGCACGCAGCGGGTCACCATCACCGAGGGCGTCGTCACCATCACGGCCACCGTCACCACGGATGCCGAGCGCACCGCGTACGCCCCGGACAAGGCGGGCAAGCCCCGCCAGCCCCAGCTCGGGTACTGAATGAGCGAGAGCGCCTCCTGGCGGCCCTTCGAGGGCGGTAGCACCCTGGGCCTGTCCGGCTCGCAGGGGGGCACCATCACCTGGGACGAGGAGTACGGCGGGCAGGCGCGGCTCACGTTGGAGCAGGACGAGAGCCGCTCCTTCCACGCCATCACCTGCGGCATCACCGGGTGGATGCTCCACACCCGCTTCTTCGGCGGCGCCAGCGAGGCGTTCGCCGCCTTCGAGGAGATGCGCCCCGCTCTGGTGGAGCTCGCCTCGCGCCTGCCCGAGGGCGGCCCTCGGAACGCACAGGAGGGGGCGCGCGTGGGAGGCCCGCTGCTCTCGGCCTTCCTCGCGCGCTTTCCCTGAACCGCGCGCCGCTCAGTAAACGACGAGCGGGTGCGGGATGTAGTAGCTGACGATGCTCAGCACGGGGATGCGCGGGCCGTCGTCATCCCCCTCGATGGCGCCCGAGGTGGTCCGCATCCCGTCGAAGCGCGCGAGGATGACGAAGTCCTTGCCCGGAGAGAGGAACGGATCGGCCTTCGTCAGCCGCCCAAGCGCCTCGCGGCCCGTGTCGGAGGACACGTTGTCATAGTGGATGACGGTGTCCCCGCTGCGGCGGGTCTCATTCTTGGAGAACGAGCCCGCGAGCTGCCCGCCGCCAAGCGTCGTCTGCCCACCCAGGTTGCCCGAGGTGGTGGCGTTGGACTCCTTGCGGCGCACCACGCCGACGGGCTGCTCGCTGGCGACGGAGCCCAGCCCCTGCTCCACCAGCCACACGGTGGGCTTCTCATCCTCGCTGCGCATGTCGCCCACCTGGGCGCGCACGAGGATGTAGCGGCCCTTGTAGGTGTCCGGCTGAGCAATGGCCGAGGAGAGCGAGAAGATGGGCAGCCTGCGCTCATGCAGCAGCCGCAGGTCCCCATCCACGCTGCCACCGCGCAGGGCCACCACGCGGGCGAGCAGCGCGGCGGCCTCGGGCCGGCTGCGCAGCTCCGGGGCCCACTCGGGCGACAGCAGGGCCTGGAGTTGCGTGAAGTAGGTGCCCTCCGCGCAAGCCTTCAACGCCGCCCACGCGTCCTCTCGGGATGTGGGCAGGTAGCGCCGGGCCTGGCGCTCGCACACGGAGGGGTTCGGGTACTGCGCGGCGAACGTCTTCACATTGAGGGGATCGGGAGGCAGCTCGGCCTTCAGCGAACCGGAGGAGGAGGGCCGCTCGGCCTCCGCTTCCTCCTGCACGTTGGGGCGGGAGCTGGAGCAACCCATCATCGCCAGCGCGCCCAACAGGGCCCAGGCCTGGCGCACCACTCGCTTCGAGGGAAGCCGGATGTCTTGGTTCATGGCGGTCACCTTCTGCTGCGCCTACAGCGACGTCGAGCCACGGCTCGAGCGCGCCTCGGCCTTGGGAAGAGGAGCGGAGACGGTGTCCACGGCGGCCTTCACCTGCGTCTCCTGCAACACGGTGGACAGCGCCTGGTAGCAGGCGCGCGCGGCGGGAGCAAAGCGCCCCTTCGCGTCGATGAGGGACACGGTGCCCTCCAGCCCGCAGCGCTCGGTGGCGGCGGAGTACCTCTTCTCGCACGCGCCCGAGAGCCCCTTGTCGGCCTTGGCCTCGCTCGAGGGAGGACGGGCCGCCTCCGCGCACAGCGCGCGCCCCAGCTCCTGCACGAGTCGCACGTTGTTGGCCGCCTGCTCGCGGTTGGGCTCGGAGGCCGTCACCTGGGCTTCGAAGACGCACTCCTTGCCCGCGCGCAGTGTGTCCACGGTGCAGGACCACGCCGTGGGCGACTCATCCGCCACGGGAGGCGCTTCGAGAGAGTGAGCGGCAGAGGGCTGCGCGCCTTCATTCGGCGCCGCGCCCAGCATCATGGAGAGGAGGACGACCGTAACCATGACTCCGCAGCGTAGGCCCGAGCGGGCCTCCGCTCAATCGGTGCCCGGCCGAACTGTTTCCCCTGCTATCTCGCGGGCTTTTGCGCACCCGTGCCCACCCGTCTGGAGGGCAGGCGAGCGTGTGGCCCTCTCCATGTGGAAGTGGTTGTGACACCCCGTCCGAGCCCCCACCTTGCAGGAAAGGAGGCACTTCATGCGTCGGTCGTGGTGGAGCCTGGGAGCGCTGGTGGGGCTGGGGCTCGCAGCCTGTACGAAGGATGCGCCGCTGGAGAGCGAGGGCGTGCTGGGCGGCCGGGACGTCGCCGAGTTCCGCGGGACGGTGACAGCCGTGAGCGGCACCCAGTTCATCCTCCGCGACTCCCAGGGAGAGGAACATCCGTTCGAGATCGACGACAAGACGGACTTCTTCAGCCGTGGGAAGCCTGTGGAGCGACTGCAGCTCCAGGAAGGCAAGCAGGTCCGAACTGTCTACGACGAACGGGAGGGCGAGTGGGTCGCTCATAAGGTGGAGATCGTGGAGTAGATCGTCTCCATGAAGACGACGCTCCGCGCGCTCCTCGCCTCGCTGGTGGCACTCGGGCTGCTGTCGGCATGTAGCCGCTCCGAGCGCGCCTCCGAGCCCCAGGCCCAGAGTGGCACCCCCGTCACGGTGAAGGGCTCCGACACGATGGTGCAGTTGGGCCAGCGCTGGGCGGAGGACTTCATGAAGCAGACCCCGGGAGCGACCATCCAGGTGACGGGGGGCGGCTCCGGCACAGGCATCGCCGCACTCCTCAACGGCACCACGCACATCGCGATGTCCAGCCGCGCCATCAAGGAGGCGGAGTCGCAGCAACTCCAGACCCGCCACAAGACGGCGGCCCGAGAGATCGTGGTGGCGAAGGACGGAGTGACCTTCTACGTCCCCGAGACCAACCCACTCACCGCGCTCACCCTGGAGCAGCTCAAGGGCATCTACCTGGGCGACATCACCCACTGGAAGGACGTGGGCGGACCGGACGAGACGATCGTCGTCTATTCGCGCGAGAACTCTTCCGGCACCTACGCCTTCGTGAAGGAGCACCTGCTCGGAGGGCAAGACTTCACGCCCCGGGCGCTGACACTGCCGGGCACGGCGGCGGTGGTGAACGCGGTGTCCAAGGAGAAGAACGGCATCGGCTACGGCGGCGCCGCCTACGCCAAGGGCATCAAGGAGCTGAAGATCAAGATCGGCGCCGAGGAGATCGCCCCCTCGCAGGAGAACATCCAGAGCGGAAAATACCCGCTCTCACGCGATCTGTTCTTCTACGTGCGCGGGGAGCCGACCGAGGCCGTGAAGCAGTTCATCGACTTCGCGCTCTCTCCCGAGGGCCAGCGGATCGTCACGCAGGTGGGCTACTTCCCGGTGAAGTAGCCCCCTGTCCGAAAAAAGGTCACTTCTAGAGGTCTAGAAGTGACTTTCTCGCCATCACTGCACCAGCCGCTTGATGTCGCCGCAGGCGATGTACGAGCCGCCGCCGGCCACGGTGATGACCTCGTCGACGACGTAGAGGACGTTCTCCTCGCGGATGTCGCGCGGGAAGCGCATGTTGAGGTTCGGATTGAAGCCGTCGGAGACGACACGGGCGCGCAGCTTGCTGCCCTCCTTCACGCACTGGACGAGCACGCCGGCGCCCACCGCGTTGGTGGTGGGCAGATCCTGCGCGGAGCCCGTGACCTTGGAGGCCTTGCCGCTCTTCTTCGCCGCCGAGCCACCCGAGGCGCGGGCGCCGCGCTCCTGGCCCGGCTGCACCAGCCGCTTGATGGTGCCCTGGGCGCGGTAGAACGTCCCATCGGCGGACGGCACCAGCTTCTCCACCACGTACGTGACACCCTCCTCGCGGGCGCTGCGCGGGAACTGGATGTTGAAGGAGGCGTCGTAGCCCTCGGAGACGGCGCGCACGCGCAGCTTGCCGCCCTCACGCTCGCACTTCACGATGATGCCGCCCTCGGCACTGGACACCGACTCCAGCTCATCGGCCGAGCCGCCCGCCGTGCCACGCAGCGCCAGATCATTCCGGTTGCGCGTGCCGGCCTGGTAGGACTGATCCCTCAGCTCCTTGCGGATGACGGAGTCGTACTTCCGGGCCTCCAGCCGCTTGGCGTAGTGCTCGAGCTGGTCCACCTCCTCGAGGATCTCGAAGCTGCTCTTGTCGATGTTCGCCGACAGCGTCGCGATGGTGTTGCGCAGCTGCTGCGAGGCGCCCTTGAAGTCGCCCTGGTCCGCCAGGGTGATGGCCTGCTCCTTCACCTGGGCGATGCGCAGCCGGTTCGTCTGCGCCAGCACGTTCTTGTCCGCGGACAGGGCGCTGGCCTCCTCCTCCGAGCCCAGCGTCACCGTGACGGGCAGCTCGCCGGAGAACTCCTTCAGGGCACCGTCCACGAGCGCCTGGTACTTGTAGGCCACCGTGAGCAGCGGCACGTTGCCCGGGGCGGCGCCCGCGTCCACGGAGAGCTCCATGGCGAGCTGCCGATCCTCGGTCGTGGACACATCGCCCAGCCCGACCTCGACCTGCGCGCCGCGCGCCTCGAAGCGGTAGCGGTTGAGCACGCTGGACACCTTCACCGTGGGCGCCGGCTGGATCGTCACCACCAGGTTCTGCGCGGCCACCGAGGACAGGCCCTCCATCTCGATGCCGAACACGCCCACGGCGTCATCCGGCGACTGGATGAAGTAGAAGTGCCCCTCTCCCGCTCCCGCCATGCCGATGAGCAGGTCCTCGTTGAAGTTGCTGCCAAAGCCCAGCGTGGTGGTGGTGATGCCGCTGCCCGCGCCCTCCTTCACCCGGGCGAGGATCTGCGCCGGATCCGTGACGCCGACGTTCGCCTGCCCGTCGGTCAGCAGCAGCACGCGGTTGATCCGCTCCTTGCTCTGCTGGGTCTTCACATGGTCGAGGCCCTGCTTCCAGCCGCCAGTGAGGTTGGTGCAGCCCGCGGCGCTCACCTTCGACAGCGCCTTCTCGATGGCCGCGCGATCCTGCACGCGCTGAGGAGAAAGGAACGTGGTGGGCGAGTCGTCGTACCCGACGATCGAGATCCAGTCCTCGGGCCCCATCCGCTCGACGAGGTTGCGCGAGGCCTGCAGCGCGTGCTTCAGCGGCGGGCCCGCCATCGAGCCCGAGCGATCGATGACGAGGCTCAGGTTCAAGCCTCGCCGTGCGGCGCCCGCGGACTCCGCGCGAAAGGACACGAGAACATCGACCTTGGACGAAGTGCCCACGGGGAGCACCGGACGGCTCAACGTAAACAGGGTTTTCATGGACTCCCAGCGTACTCGCCCCTACCCAGAGCGTCACTCGGTAGCCTTATGAAGGTACAGGTAGGTATAATCCCCCTAGCAGGAGCGAAGGAGGGACCAAAACCTGGATCCACTCCTCCTACCTGTCGCGGCTATAGTCGCGCCGCACCGGAGGAAAAATGCGTCCGTCGCGAATGATGCGGGTGGTGGGGTTCAACGTCGACCGAGTGGTATCGGATGCCACTACGGATCCCGAGGTCCTCCGCCTCGACAATTTCGGAACGGATCTGCCGCCTCCTCCCGAGGCGATCGCCGCCACGCGGGAGGCGGTGGGGACCAGTGACGCGAACAGCTATGTCCCGTTCACGGGCAACGCGGGCCTGCGCCAGGCGGTGGCGGCGCGGCTCAAGCGCCAGTGCAACCTCTCCTATGATCCGGACCGGCAGATCGTCATCACCGCCGGCGGCACCCAGGGGTTGATCTCGGCGCTGCTGGCGATCATCGAGCCGGGCGACGAGGTGCTGCTCACGGATCCGACGTACGCGGGAATGATTCACCGTGTCACGTTCGCCGGCGGCGTGCCGATGTTCGTGCCGATGAAGGTGGTGGACCGTCGCTGGCGGCTGGACCTGGACATGCTGCGGGCGATGGTGACGAGCCGCACGCGCGCCATGGTGCTGTCCAACCCGAACATGCCCTCGGGACACGTGCTGTCGGAGGCCGAGTGGCTGGCCATCCGCGAGCTGTGCGTCACGCGCAACCTGTGGCTGCTCTATGACGCCGCGCTGGAGGGCGTGCTCTATGACGGGCTGCAGCTGCGCCACCCGGCGACGCTGACGGGCATGCCGGAGCGCACGCTGATCGTCGGCTCGGTCTCCAAGGAGTACCGGATGATCGGCTGGCGCATCGGCTGGATCGCCGGCCCACCCAAGGTGATGGCGGACGTCTTCTACACGCACAGCTACCTGGTGATTGCCCCGCCGGGCATCGCCCAGAAGGGCGCCGAGGTAGCGCTGCGGGCCGAGGACGGCGGCGTCTCGGCGGCGATCTCCGAGTGGCAGCAGCGGCGCGATCTGATGATCGAGCAGCTCGAGGGGCTACCGCTGGTCATCCCCGAGGGCGGCTGGAGCATGCTGGTGGACGCGCACGCCCTGGGTTACAGCGCCACGGACGCGGCCTCGATCCTGATGAGCCAGGCGAAGGTGGCGGCCACGCCGATGACGAACTGGGGCTCTTCGGTGGCCGAGCGCTACATCCGCCTCGTGTTCAGCTACGAACCCCAGGAGCGGCTCAAGCAACTGCGCGAGCGGCTGCGCCGTACCTCGCTGTTGCCCTGAGCGGACACCCACCTGCCCCGCGCTCCAATTGCGCGCGGGGCTTCCGCCTCCATCCTTCGAAGCACGTGGTGCCCGGCACCACGCTCAGGAGGAGGCTCCATGGCCCAGTGCGAAGTGTGCGGCAACGAGTACTACCTGGCCTTCCAGGTCGTCACCGCGGGCGTCACCCACACCTTTGACTGCTTCGAGTGCGCCATCCACAAGCTGGCGCCCATCTGTGACCACTGCGGCTGCAAGATCCTGGGCCACGGCATCGAGGCGCGGGGCTCGTTCTACTGCTGCGCCCACTGTGCCCACGCGGAAGGGTCCACCGAGATCGTGGACAACGCGGAGCACGCGAGCCCCATCTAGATCGCCCTCCCCCGGAAGCCGCACCTACTCCTGAAGCAGCGCGGCGAGCTTCTCCAGCGCGAGCCGGGCCCGCGTCTTCACCGTGCCCAGCGGATCTCCCGTGCGTTCGGAGATCTCCCGCTGGGACAGGCCCTCGAAGTAGGCCAGCTCCACCACCACGCGCTGCTCGGTGGGAAGCGCTCGCAAGGCGGTCGCGACCCGCGTCCGCTCCTGCTCCCGAGAGGCCACCTCGGAGGGGTCCGGGGGCGTCGCGCTGACAGGCGGAGGCTGGGACGCCACGTCCTCGACCACGCGGGCAACCGTGCCCAGGCTCCGCCGACGGTCGATCGCCCGCGTGCGGGCAATCGTCATCACCCACGTCTCCAGCCCACCGCGCCCCGGATCGAACTCCCGGGCGCGACGCCACACCTCGAGGAACGTCTCCTGCAGCACCTCTTCCGCGTCGGCGCGCGAGGCGAGGATGCGCAGAACCACCGCCCAGGCCCGCCCGGAGCAGCGCGCGTACAGCGCTCGCATCGCCTCGCTGTCGCCGAGGGCGACCTGCTGGAGGAGTGCCCGGTCATCCGCTGGGTCGCTCGCTCGTGTAGCGGGGGGATCGGAAGGCGCCATCGATTTGCCGGATACCGCAACCTCGGGTGGGGCCCCACTTTTTAGCACCGATGCCACTGCTCTCTCGCCCGCCGTGGGTGGCCCCCCGGCGTGTCCTGAACGTTCACTCGCCAACGCGTCCATGCACGGAGCCGTCCGGCATCAACGTCCTTGTGTCATGGCGCCCGGAAAGCACGGAGCCCCGCCCTATAAGGGCGCGCGGACCTTATGAACTCACGAATCGGCAGCGTCGTCATCGAGAGCGTCCGCCCCGAGGTGGATGGAGGCCGGTCCGGCGTCAAGCGCGTCGTCGGCGACACCTTCACCGTCAAGGCGGATCTCTTCAAGGAAGGCCATGACATCCTCGTCGCCGTCGTGCGCTGGCGCCAGTCCAGCCCCGCGGCGCAGCAGACGCAGTGGAGCGAAGTCCCCATGCGGGCGCTCGGCAATGATCTCTGGGCCGCCGACTTCCCGCTCGCGCGCAATGGCCGCTACGAATACACGGTGGAGGCCTGGCCGGACCTCTTCGCCACCTGGGCCTCGGAGCTCAAGCGCAAGGTGGACGTGGGCCGGGACGTGCGCAGCGAGCTGCTGGAAGGCGCCGGACTCCTGGAGGGCGCCGCCGAGCGCGCCCGCGCCTTCAGCACCGAGGATGCCCAGGTGCTCGCCGAGGCGGCACGGAAGCTGAAGCAGCCGCCCTCTCCCGATCTCATCGCCGTGGCGCTGGCGCCGGAGCTGGCGCGCGCCGCGGGCCGGTACGCGGATCGCTCCCTGGCCACCCAGTACGAGCGCGTGCTCGAGGTGTTCGTGGAGCGGGAGAAGGCACGCACCGGTGCCTGGTACGAGTTCTTCCCACGCTCGGCCCTGCGTGATGGCCGCACCCACGGCACCTTCAAGGACGCCGAGGCGTGGCTGCCGTACGTCCAGTCCCTCGGGTTCGACATCATCTACCTGCCGCCGATCCACCCCATCGGCGTCACGGCGCGCAAGGGCAAGAACAACAGCCTCAAGGCGGAGCCGGGAGAGCCGGGCAGCCCGTGGGCCATCGGCGCCAAGGAAGGTGGCCACAAGGCGATCAACCCCGCCCTGGGCACGCTGGCGGACTTCCGCCACTTCCTGCAGGCCGCCGATGTCCACGGCATCGAGATCGCGCTGGATCTGGCCTTCCAGTGCTCGCCGGATCACCCCTACGTGAAGGAGCACCCGGAGTGGTTCCTGCGCCGCCCGGACGGCACCATCAAGACGGCGGAGAACCCGCCCAAGCGCTACGAGGACATCGTCAACTTCGACTGGATGGGCCCGGGGCGTGACACGCTCTGGCCCGAGCTCGAGTCGGTGGTGCTGCACTGGGTGACGCAAGGGGTGCGCATCTTCCGCGTGGACAACCCGCACACCAAGCCGCTCCAGTTCTGGGCCTGGCTCATCCGCCGCGTGCAGGAGGTCCACCCCGAGGTCGTCTTCCTCTCCGAGGCCTTCACCCGCCCCAAGGTGATGAAGGCGCTGGCGAAGATCGGCTTCAGCCAGTCCTACACCTACTTCACGTGGCGCAACTTCAAGCAGGAGATCGAGGAGTACCTCACGGAGATCACCTCTCCGCCCGTCTCCGAGTACTTCAAGGGCAACCTCTGGCCCAACACGCCGGACATCCTCCCGGAGATGTTGCAGCGCAGCGGCCCGGGGGGCTTCCGCCTCCGCGTGGCGCTGGCGGCCACCCTCTCCTCCTCGTACGGCATCTATTGCGGCTACGAGCTGTGCGAGGCGCGTGGCCTGCACGGCAAGGAGGAGTACCTCGACTCGGAGAAGTACCAGCTGGTGGCGTGGGATCTCGATCGGCCCGGCAACATCCGGGAGTGGATCACCAAGCTGAACGCGGCCCGAAAGCAGCACCGGGCGCTCCAGCTCTACGACAACCTGCGCTTCTACACGTCGGACAACGAGCGGGTGCTCTTCTATGGCAAGCGCACCGAGGACGGCAGCAGCCAGGTGCTCGTCACGGTGAGCCTGGATCCGCACTCGGCCCAGGAGGCGGTGCTCACCGTGCCCCTGGCGGAGCTGGGCATCCACCCGGACGAGACGTACCAGGTACACGAGTTGATGACGGACGAGCGTCGACTCTGGCAGGGTCCGCACGCCCAGGTGCGCCTCACCCCCGAGCAGCCCGCCGCCATCTGGGCGGTGTACCGCTTCCGCAAGTCCGAGCACGCGTTCGACTACTACGAGTAGTTCCTCCGAGAGGCGTATGGAACAGGACCCGCTTTGGTACAAGAAGGCCCTCATCTACGAGCTGCACATCCGCGCGTTCCATGATTCGAACGGCGACGGCCACGGTGACATCCCCGGGTTGATCGAGAAGCTGCCGTACCTGGAGGACCTGGGGGTGGACTGTCTCTGGCTGCTTCCCCACTACCCCTCGCCGCTGAGGGACGACGGCTACGACATCGCCGACTTCTACGGCATCCACCCGGACTACGGCACGCTGGCCGACTTCCAGCGCCTGGTGGAGGCCGCGCACCAGCGCAACATCCGCATCATCACCGAGCTGGTGGTCAACCACACCAGCGACCAGCACCCCTGGTTCCAGGAGTCGCGCAGGGATCCGAAGAGCCCCAAGCGCAACTGGTACGTGTGGAGCGACGCGGACGACAGGTACCAGGGCACGCGCATCATCTTCCTGGACACGGAGCGCTCCAACTGGACGTGGGATCCGGTGGCCAAGCAGTACTTCTGGCACCGCTTCTTCAGCCACCAGCCGGACCTGAACTACGACAACCCCGAGGTTCAGGAGGCCATGCTGGATGTCATGCGCTTCTGGCTGAACATGGGGGTGGACGGGTTCCGCTGCGACGCGGTGCCCTACCTCTTCGAGCGCGAGGGCACCAACTGCGAGAACCTCCCGGAGACGCACGCCTTCCTCAAGCGGCTGCGGAAGACGATCGACACCGAGTACCCGAACAAGATGTTGCTGGCCGAGGCCAACCAGTGGCCCGCGGACGTGCGCGTCTACTTCGGAGACGGTGACGAGTTCCACATGGGCTTCCACTTCCCGGTGATGCCCCGCCTCTTCATGGCCGTGCGCAAGGAAGACCGCACGCCCATCGTCGAGATCCTCCAGCAGACGCCGGAGATTCCGGACAACTGCCAGTGGGCCATCTTCCTGCGCAACCACGACGAGCTGACGCTGGAGATGGTGACGGACGAGGATCGCGACTACATGTACCGCGAGTACGCGATGGATCCCCGGATGCGCATCAACCTCGGCATCCGGCGCCGGCTCGCGCCGCTGATGGACAACGGCCGGCGGCGGATTGAGCTGATGCACAGCCTGCTCTTCACCCTGCCCGGCACGCCCGTCATGTACTACGGCGACGAGATCGGCATGGGGGACAACATCTACCTGGGCGATCGCAACGGCGTGCGCACGCCCATGCAGTGGACCAGCGACCGCAACGCGGGCTTCAGCCGGGCCGACGGGGCGCGCCTGTACGCGCCCGTCATCGGCGATCCCGTGTATGGCTACCAGGCCATCAACGTGGAGGCGCAGGACCGCATCAAGACGTCGCTGCTGCACTGGGTGAAGCGGCTCATCAAGGTGCGCCAGCGCTACCCGGCCTTCGCGCTGGGCAAGCTGCGCTTCGTCAACCCGGATAACCGCCGCGTGCTGGCCTTCACCCGCGAGCACGAGGGCCAGACGATCCTGATCATCTGCAACCTCTCGCGTTTCGCGCAACCGGCGGTGGTGGATCTGCGAGACTGGGAGGGCTACGTGCCCGTGGAGCTGATGGGCGAGACGCCGTTTCCTCGCATCTCGTCGATGCCCTATCAGCTGTCCCTGGGCCCCTACATGTTCCTGTGGTTCCGTTTGGAGAAGCCCGTGCCGGGAAGGACGATCGCGTGACGCCTGTCGATCTCACGAAGCTGCCCGACTACCTCAAGCAACAGCGCTGGTTCAGCGGCAAGGCGTGGCCCATCAAATCCGTCTCGGTGGTGGACCACGCCACCCTGGACTTCGGCCCGTGCGCCTTCAGCCTCGCGATCGTGGAGGTGCAGTACGAGCTGGGCCACCCGGAGCGCTACCTGCTGCCCGTCAAGCCCTCCGCGGACGGCATCCAGGACGCGCTGGATGACGTCGAGTGCCTGCGCGCCCTGTTCCAGCTCATCCGCGAGAAGCGCGAGGTGAGCTCCGCCTCGGGCAAGGTCCATGGCGAGTGGCTGTCCACCTCGGACGGGATGGTGTCGCTGCCGGAGCAGCCGGCCGTGCGCCGGTTGATGGTGGAGCAGAGCAACACCTCCGTCGTCATCGGCGAGAAGGCCATCCTGAAGATCATCCGCAAGCTGGAGTCGGGGGTGAACCCGGAGCACGAGATGGGGCGCTTCCTGGCCACGCGCACCTCGTTCCGCGCCACGCCCACGCTGCTGGGGGCCCTGCACCTGGAGGGAGCCGCCGGCGCCACCCTGGCGGTGGTCCACCGCTTCGTGCCCAACGCGGTGGATGGCTGGAAGTACACGCTGGAGCAGTTCCGCAAGTCCGGAGTGGAGTCGACCTTCCTCGATGAGATGAAGGAGCTGGGCCGGCGCCTGGGCGAGCTGCACCGCGCCCTGTCCTCGGACTCGACCGAGCCGGCCTTCACGCCGGAGCCGGTGCTCCAGGAGGATCTCCAGCGCTGGAGCGCCTCCATCATGGGCGAGCTGGGGGTGACGCTGGCGGAGGCCGGCAAGCATCACCCGGACCTGGAGCGCCAGCGCGAGCGGCTGATGGAGCACGCGCGGCGGCTGGCGCACGTGACGCCCTCGGGGCAGAAGACCCGCATCCACGGGGATCTGCACCTGGGACAGGTGCTGCGCGCCGAAGGGCAGTGGCTCATCTTCGACTTCGAGGGAGAGCCGTCCCGCACCTTCACCCAGCGGCGCGAGAAGTACTCGCCGCTGCGGGATGTCGCGGGCATGGTGCGCTCGTTCGACTATGCCGAGGCCACGGTGCTGCTGGAGGGAGGCGCGCCCGGCCCGCGCATGGTGCCCTCGCGCGACGCGTTCCTGGCGGGCTACCGCGAGGCCACCCGCGGCGCACCCTTCCTGCCCACGGACGACGCGACGTTCTGGACGATGTTGCGCGCCTTCGAATTGGAGAAGCTGCTCTACGAAGTGCGCTATGAGATGCAGAACCGCCCGGACTGGGTGCGTATCCCCGTCCAGGCACTCTTGCGGATGGAGGAACCGAAGTGAGGAAGCCCGCCGACAAGCATCAGATTGACGCGGAGATCCAGCAGATCATCGAGCTGCGCCACTCCGATCCGCACCACATCCTGGGCATCCACCCGGATGGGGACGGCGTGGTGGTGCGTGCCTTCCGCCCGGATGCCACGGCCATCCACGTGATTCCGGACTTCGGCGGGCGCATCGCCATGACGCACCGCAAGGGCGGCGTCTTCGAGGCGCGGCTCAACGGCAAGGACCAGACCTTCAACTACCTGCTCGAGGTGGAGTACCCGGGCAACAAGGTCTTCACTCTGAGAGACCCCTACAGCTTCCTGCCGACGCTGGGGGAGATGGACCTGTATTACGCGGGCGAGGGCCGGCACGAGCGGCTCTGGGAGCGCATGGGCGTCCACCTCATCCACCACAACGGGGTGGCGGGAGCATCCTTCGCGGTCTGGGCGCCCACGGCGGCCGGCGTGTCGGTGGTGGGCGACTTCAACGGCTGGGACGGGCGCCTGCACACGATGCGGCGCATGGGCGCCTCCGGCATCTGGGAGCTGTTCATCCCCGAGGTGGGCGAGGGCACGCGCTACAAGTTCGAGATCCGCCCCAACCACGGCGGCCCGGCCCTGCTCAAGTCGGACCCGTTCGCCTTCCGCACGGAGGTGCCTCCGGCCACCGCCTCGGTGGTGCATGACCTGAAGCGCTTCTCGTGGACGGACACGAAGTGGCTGGCCACGCGCGCCGAGGGCGAGGCCGCCAACAAGCCGTGGAGCGTGTACGAGGTTCACCTCGGCTCGTGGAAGCGCGTGGTGGAGGACGGGGACCGGCCGATGACGTACCGGGAGCTGGCGCCCGCGCTGACCGAGTACCTCAAGCAGACGGGCTTCACGCACGTGGAGTTGCTGCCCGTGTCGGAGCACCCGTATGGGCCCTCCTGGGGCTACCAGGTGGGCAACTACTACGCGCCCACGGCGCGCTACGGGCACCCGGATGACTTCCGCTTCCTCGTCAACCACCTGCACGAGCACGGCATCGGCGTCATCGTCGACTGGGTGCCGGGCCACTTCCCGCGCGACGCGCACGCGCTGGGCAAGTTCGATGGCACGTCGCTGTACGAGCACGCCGATCCGCGCCAGGGCTCCCAGCCGGACTGGGGCACGCTGGTCTTCAACTTCGGCCGCAACGAGGTGCGCAACTTCCTCATCGCCAACGCGCTCTTCTGGATCGAGGAGTACCACATCGACGGGCTGCGCGTGGACGCGGTGGCCTCGATGCTCTACCTGGACTACAGCCGGAAGCACGGCGAGTGGGTGCCCAACCGCTGGGGTGGCCGGGAGAACGAGGAGGCCATCGCCTTCCTGCGTGAGCTGAACGAGGCCGTTGGCCGCAAGCACCCGGGCGTGGTGGTGATCGCCGAGGAGTCCACGGCCTGGCCGAAGGTGAGCCAGCCGGTGAGCGAGGGCGGCCTGGGCTTCCACTTCAAGTGGAACATGGGGTGGATGCACGACACCCTGCTCTACTTCTCGAAGGATCCGATCTTCCGGCAGTACCACCACAACAACATGACGTTCGGCCTGCTGTACGCCTTCAGCGAGCGCTTCATGCTGCCGCTGAGTCATGACGAGGTGGTCCACGGCAAGGGCTCGCTGTACGGGAAGATGCCGGGCGACGCATGGCAGAAGCGGGCGAACCTGCGCTCGCTGCTCGCATGGATGTGGGCCCACCCGGGCAAGAAGCTGCTCTTCATGGGCGGCGAGTTCGGCCAGCACCGCGAGTGGAGCAGCGATCGGAGCCTCGACTGGCACCTGCTGGAGGACCCGGGGCACAAGGGCATCCACAGCCTGGTGGCGGACCTGAACCGGGTGTACCGGGACGTGCCGGCGCTGTACGACGCGGACCACGAGCCGCTGGGCTTCCAGTGGCTGCAGCCGGACTCGGCGTCGGTGAACGTGTTCGCGTTCGTGCGGCGCTCGCGCAACCCGGGCCGGCACGTGGTGTGCGTGGCCAACCTCTCACCCTCGCCGCGCGAGGGTTACCGCGTGGGCTTCCCCCGCGTGGGCACCTATCAGGAGGTGCTCAACACGGACGCCGGCAACTACGGCGGCTCGGGCATGGGGAACATGGGGCAGATCCAAACCGAGGCCAAGCCTTGGGACGGCCAGGAGGCCTCGGCGGCGGTGACGTTGCCGCCGCTCTCGGTGGTCTGGTTCATGCCCGGCTGATTACTCGCCCCGCCGCAGCCGCTCCAGGTAGGCGGCGGGCAACCCGGCGCTCTCCGCGCCGCGCACCAGGGCCTCCACGAAGCGAGGGCTCACGGGCCCTTCCTTCGCGGCGCGCCTGGGCGAGGTGACGAAGGCGGTGGCCTCGAGATCCCGCCCCTCCACGCGCACGCGGACGGGGCGCTCGATGCACATGCCCGTCACGAAGCCTTCCTTGTGCTGGATGATGGGCCAGTCCTTGCCGGCGATCTCGAACAAGCGCCCGAACACACTCTTGCCCGATACATCCTGGAGACCCGCCACGCGCCCGCCCCACCACCGGGAGGGGAAGTCGTAGACGAGGTCCACGTCCAGCGCCTCGGCCACCTTCCCCTCGGGGAGGTTGAAGAAGTCGTAGCTGTGCTGCGAGCGCCACTCCTCGAACGCCGCGCGATCGAGAATTGTTGAATAGGCGAAGTACAGCCTCGTGGCGGACGCATCCGCCGCGTCCCGCGCCTTCATCACCTGATCGTAATGTGAGTCCATAGCCTTCACTTCTCCTTGCTCAGCAGGCACACGAGCGTCCAACCCGCCCCTGGGATGCCCACGTGCCTTGTACACGCACCGGTGCGCGGGCACAGTCGTCCTCTTATGAGTGGGCTGCGATGACTTCAAGCAATGACAGGGATATCGCGCTCGTCTCCCGCCTGGAGGCGGTGCCCACCATTCTGAAGGTCATCACCGAGACGACCGGCCTTCGCCTGGCCCTGGTGGCGAAGGTCACCCAGGGGTCCTGGACCGCCTGCGCCGTGCGCGACCTGATGGACTTTGGCCTCACGGTCGGCGCCGAGCTGGATGTGGCGACGACCCTGTGCAGCGAGGTGCGCGGCTCGCTCCAGCCCATCGTCATCGATCATGCGAGCCAGGACCTGCGGTACTGCGACCACCGGACACCCAAGCTCTATGGCTTCGAGAGCTACATCTCCGTTCCCATCTTCCGCAAGAACGGGGAGTACTTCGGAAACGTGTGCGCGCTCGACGCCCGGCCGGCACAGCTGACCGAGCGGAAGACGCTGGAGATGTTCAAGCTGTTCGCCGAGCTCATCGCCCTGCAGATGGAGGCGGAGGAGCGACAGGAGGTGACGCGCGCGGCCCTCCAGGACGAGCAGCACACGGCGGAGCTCCGCGAGCAGTTCATCGCCGTGCTGGGACACGATCTGCGCACCCCCGTGAGCTCGATCCGGCTGGGTGCGGACATGCTGGACCGGGGCGCGCTCGACCCCGCCGAGAAGAAGATCGTCCGGCGCATCCAGGAGAGCAGCCGCCGCATCACGCGGCTCCTGGAGGATGTCATGGACTTCGCGCGGGGCCGGCTGGGCGCCGGCATCCCGATGGATCTGCGCGAGGTGAACGATCTGGGGCGCATGTTGCAGCACGTCACCGAGGAGCTGCGGGCGACGCACCCTTCCCGGACGATTCACTTCACCGAGGATGACTGCGGCACCTTGCGGTGCGATCGACAGCGCATCGCCCAGCTGGTCTCGAACTTGATCGCCAACGCGCTGACCCATGGCGATCCGGTGGCGCCGGTGGAGGTCTTGGTGCGCGGCGACAGCGAGAAGGTGGTGCTCAGCGTCACCAACCAGGGCAAGCCCATCTCGACGGGGCTCATCACCCAGCTCTTCAAGCCCTTCGTCCGCAGAGCGGCGGATCATCTCCCGCAGGGGCTCGGGCTGGGCCTGTTCATCGTCGATCAGATCTCCCGCTCCCACGGCGGCACCGTCCAGGTCCGCTCGACGGAGCAGGAGACCACCTTCACCTGCACCCTGCCCCGTCGGTGAAGCGCTAGCGGGACTTCTTGCGCAGCGCGCCGGTCTCGTCACGGAAGGCCGAGAGCACCCCGCCCACGTCCAGCCGCGCCGTGCGGATGAACAGCCGCAGCGCCTTCTCCACGTGCTCCGCCAGCAGGGCCATCTTCTGGAGTCGCTGGAGCCGATCCACGGCCACCCCGCCCGTGGCCTGCGCCAACCGGCGCGCCTCCGCCAGATCCGCCCGGACGCGCGCCACGAGCGAGGCCTCGCGCTCCTCGGTGACGCGCGACACCATGCGCATCAGATCCGTCTCCGCCGAATAGCGCCACACGGCGTCCTGCGGCTGGCGGACCCGCTGCACCACACCCCAGCGCTCCAGGTCCCTCAGCAGCATCGACACGCCGCCCTTGGACAGATCCAGCTCGCGCTCGATCTCCCCGGCGGTGAGCAGCTCACCGCGCAGGTAGAGCAGCGCCCAGACCCGGCCCTGGTTGCGCTTGAACCCCCAGAACTCGATGACGTTGCCCACCGCCTCGATGGCAAGCGCCTCCCATGGCGCGAGCTGCCCCGCTGCGACGACCGTCTCCGGCCCTGGTGCTGTGGTCCCCCCCGTCCACAGATAGCCTTTCACGCGGCACGGCTCCTGACTTGTTCGGTGATCCCGGCCGACAGCTTGTGGGCCCAGCCCATCAGCTCATCGCCACCGGGCTGGCTCGCGAAGGGCCCGAGCCGATCGAGCGCCGCCTCGATCTCCGCGTTCATCCGCTCCAGGGACTGCTCCACCGCGCCGCTGGCGAGGATGCCAGCGCCAATGTCCTGCAGCCGCTCCGGGGTGATGTTCGAGAAGGCCCAGGCGTCCTTGAGCTTGCGGCGCAGCCCGTCGTCCTTGGCCAGCGCCAGGAGCATGGGCATCGAGGGCGTGCGCGAGACGAGATCCGCGTACTGCGGCTTGCCCACGTCCGTGCCGAGGATGTCGCGGATGTCGTCGGCGATCTGGAAGGCCACGCCCAGGTGCCGGCCGAAGCCATCGAAGCGCTCCACCGCCTCGGGCTTGTTGGCCAGCAGGGCGGCCGCGTGGCCGCACCAGCCAAAGAGCGAGCCCGTCTTGCCCTCGGCGATGTAGCGCAGCCGCGACATGGGCAGATCCATCTGCGAGCGCGCCTCCACCTCGGCGATGGCGGCACGGGTCATCTCGGAGACGACGGACAGGGCGCTCTGGATGACGCGCGGGTCGAGCTGCGCCAGCCGCGAGAGCGTGGTGGAGAGGATGAGATCGCCGCTCATCACCGCGACGATGTTGCCCCAGCGCGCGTTCACCGTGGGCCGACCGCGCCGGAACATGCCCGCATCCACCACGTCGTCATGCAGGAGGCTGGCCGAGTGGATGAGCTCCGCGGAGACGGCGATCTCCACCAGCTGCTCGGCGGGCACGCCCACCGCGGCACCAAAGAGGCGCACCAGCATGGGGCGCGCGCGCTTGCCACCACTTCCCAGGCACAGGTGGCGCGCGGCCTCCATCAAGGTGTCGCCCTTCACATCAGGGCCCGCGTCCCCATCCGCCAGCGCGGCATTGAGCCGCTGCTCCACCACCCTGAGAAAGTCCGACAACTCACCAGCCGTTTCCATGAGCACCCTCTCCTCGCGCGTTCATATAGTTCAAGACCACGTGAACTGCACAAGGAAGAAAAGCGCCCTGGAATGCATGTGAGACATTGAAGGTGTGGGTATGACGAGCCCCAAGCCGTCTACCCTCCGGTCAGCCTCCCGCACCGGCGCGCTGGCGCGTTTGAGTCCCCGCGCGGCTCGTGAGACAGAACCAGGAGTCCCCCTCTCTGCTTGGATCGCGTGTCTCCCGCCGCTCTGCGTCGCCACTTCCTGCGCCACCTCACGGCGCTCGCCACCACCGTTCCGCTGCTGCGTCCGGGCAGCTCGCTGCCGGGCGCCTCGGCCCCGCTGCAGGGCGCGCCGCTTCCCCGTGAAACGCCGACTCCGGCGGCCCCCGCCTCCGCCGTGCGCCTGTCGCTGAAGGCCTCGGTGACCGAGGGCATGTTCGCCGAGGTGTTCACCGCCTGTGCGGGCGCCACGGTACTCACCGCGTGGGCCATCGCGCTCCAGCTCGGGCCGTTCCTGGTGGGGGTGATGACGGCGCTGCCCTTCTTCGCCCAGTTCGTGCAGTTCCCCGCGGCGTGGCTCACCTCCACCTTCGGCCACCGGCGCGTGGCGCTCACCGCCGTGGGCCTGTCCCGCATGGTGATGCTGCCGCTGTGTCTGGTGCCCTGGCTGCCGCTCACGCTCGCGGGGCAGCAGCGCCTGCTGGTGGGCATCGCCGCCGCCTCCGCCGTGCTGGGAGTGGTGGGCAACAACGCCTGGGTGGCGTGGATGGGCGAGCTCGTGCCGCGCTCCCTGCGGGGGCGCTTCTTCGGTCGGCGCACCGCGCTCTGCACCCTCGCCGGCACGCTGGCCTCGCTGGTCGCCGGAGTGCTCCTGGACCACTCGCGCCAGGGCAGCACCGGCGTGGGGGTGGCGCTGCCGCTGCTCGCCGGACTCTCGTGTGTCGTGGGGCTCTTCACCACGTGGCTGATGGCGAGGCAGCACGATCCGGCGCCCGGCAGCTCCGTGATCCAGCTGGACTTCCAGGCCGCCACGGTGCCCCTGAGAGACACGCGGGCGCGCAAGGTGCTGCTGTACCAGGTGGCGTGGAACGCGGCGGTGGGCTTCTCCGCGCCCTACTACACGCTGCACATGATCCAGAACCTGGGGATGACGTTCGTCCTCCTGGCGCTGTACGCCGCGTCCGTGGCGGCCATGCGCATGCTGACGGCGCCCCTCTGGGGGCGGCTCATCGATCGGGTGGGCGCGCAGCCGGTGGTGCTGGCCTGCTCCCTGGGCATCTCGTTCATCCCCCTGCTCTGGCTGCTGCCCACCGCCGGCACGCTGTGGCCCCTGGCGTTCGACGTGGTGATGGCGGGCGCGCTCTGGAGCGGCCACGGCCTGGCGGTGTTCGCGCTGCCGCTGTCGGTGGCGCCTCGCAAGGGCCGGCCCTTCTACCTGGCCGCCTTCGCCACGGCGGGAGGCCTGTCCTACGCGGCCGCCTCCGCGCTGGGCGGTGCCCTGGCCAGCGCCATTCCGGCCCACTTCACCCTAGGCGCTCACGCCTGGGCGAACCTCCACGTCCTCTTCGTCATCTCCGCGGTGGCCCGCTTCGGCGCGGCCTTCCTGGCCACGCGCATCATCGAGCCGGACAGCCGCCCCATCCGCTCGCTGGGCGCGCTGCTCGAGGCGGTGTGGGCCCGCCTGCGTCCCGCCTCACGGGCTCAGAGCTGGTAGTCGCTCACCACGCGCGAGACGCGATCGGACAGTGACTGCAGCGAGCCCACCGAGTTGCTGGTGGCGGTGATGCGCTGCAGGGTGTCCTCCATCAGCGAGTTCAGCTCGACCACGGCGGAGAAGATCTGCTCAACGCCGGCGGTCTGCTGGTTGACCGTCTGGGCGATCTGCCGGACGGAGGAGGAGCTGTCTCGGACGATGGAGGACAGGGCCCGGAGGTTGTCGCCGGACTGGCGGACCTGGGAGAGCCCCGCCTCCATGCGATGGGCGCCCTCCTCGGTGATGCGCACGGTGGTGGCGATGGCGTTGCTGACATCGGTCAGCAGCTCGCGCACCTGGGAGGTGGCGCGGATGGACTTGTCGGCCAGGGCGCGGATCTCCCGGGCCACCACGCCAAAGCCCTTGCCGTGCTCGCCACTGCGCACCGCCTCGATGGCGGCGTTGAGCGCCAGCATGTGGGACTGATCGGCCAGATCCTTCACCGTCTGGGTAATGCCGCCGATCTGCCGGGTGTGCTCGCCCAGGGCGTTGATCTGCGTCTCGATCTCCTTGACCTGATTGCGCAGCTCCACCAGGCCATTGATGGACTCGGTGATGGCGGCCTCGCCGGTGCGCCCCAGCTCGTCGGCGCGCGCGGCCACCTTGAGCACGGTCTCGGCCGACTCGGAGGCGGCCAGGGACGTCTGGTGGAGCTCCTGGGCCGTGGCCTGGGTCTCCTGCAGGGCGCTGGCGTAGCGGGTCGCCATCTGGTTCTGGTCCAGGGCGGACTGGTTGAGCACGCGCACCGAGCGAGCCATCAGCTCCGAGGAAGTCTGTAGCTGCATCAGCACGGCCTTGAGCCGGCCCACCATGGAGGCGAAGGCCTGGGACAGCTCGCCCACCTCGTCCCGGGAGTCCACCTCGATGGTCTCGCGCAGGTCTCCCTGGGCGATGCGCCGCGCCGCGGCCGTGAGCCGCAGCAGGGGGGCGACGATGCGGCGGCTGAGGAGGAAGCCCCCGAGGCTGAAGGCCGCCAGGGCGGCGGCGAGCACGAGGCTGAAGCGCACGATGAGGACCTGGATGCGCGCCCGAGCGGCGGAGCGATTGAAGCCCACGTGGATATGGCCCAGCGTGCCCTGGCGCACCGGCGCTCGCATGTCGAGGATCTCATCCCCCTTGTGCTGATGGGTGTGGGACTCCTGGTTCCTCAGCAGCTCGCGGTGCTTCTCGCGGACCGTGTCCCGGAGCACTCCGGAGGCGGCGATCAGCTCGCCGTCGGGATTGGTCACCGCGATGTAGGCCACGCGAGGCCTGGAGGCGATCTCGTCGATGGCGGTCTGCACCGCCGCGACCTGGTGGGCGGCGATCAGCTCCGTCAACGAGGAAGCCAGCGTGGCGGGCAGCTCCGCGCCCAGCTCCCGCCCCTGCTCCGCGAAGGCGGACTCCACGCGGGGAAGGAAGTAGCCAAAGGCCAGGAGCCCGGTGAGGACCGCCACACTGAGCGGCCCCAGGCTGAGCTTCATGGACAGGGACAATCGCATCGAGGAGAGCGCTCGAGAGGAGGAGAAAGGGCGATTGTGGAGGGTGAGCAGAAGACAATGCAATCACTCCACCCGTCTGGGAGCAGGCTGGAGACGTGTCACGTCCTGCTCGCACGCGTGCCCTGCCACGGTGGCCCTCACCGAGGAGAAATTCCCTCCCCACCGAGGCGGGCCACCGCCTCCCAGGCCTCCAGCCTCCGGTCCAGGGCGGTGAGCGCCCAGAGATCGGCTGGGTTGTCGGGCGCCACCGCCTCGAGGGCACGCCGCAGCGGCTCGCGCGCCTGTGTCACCCCCCACTCCGAGAGCACGCGCAGGGCCATCAAGGAGGAGCGCTGCTCGAGCAGCCCGAGCAGCACGGCCACCACCCGCTCGCTGCGCTCGTCGGAGATGCGCTGGACCGCCTCGTGGCGCTCCTCGGGGGTGGAGTCCGGGGAGGACAGCGTCCCCGAGAGGGCGAGGAAGCGCTCCGCGTCCAGCAGCTCTCGGGGGCCGGCCTTCGCCCAGTGCTCCAGGGTGACGCTGGTCGCGCCAAGCGAGACGCACTCCCGCTCGACGCCGTCGCCGCCGAACAGGCCGAGGATGCGCTCCTGGCTCGGGGTGCCTCCCTCCAGCAGGCCCCGGGCGCGCGTGGCCAGCTCGGGCGAGTCCCCCAGCAGGTGGACGCGCACCACGGAGATCTCCGCCTCGGGGCACTGTGCCACCGGGACACGGGGCCACTTCAGGAAGAGCTCCGCGAGCCCGCGCTCGTGAACGTACCAGCGATACTCCAGCCAGACGGCGCTGGGACGCTCGGAGAAGCGGGGATCTTCGGGCTCGTGGAGACGCGGCGCGCCATGCGCCACCCCGGCGAAGCAGCGGTCCACGAGGGCCTGAGCGTCCTTGAGTCGCATGGCAACCATTGGCTTATCCGGCCGGGCCCTGTAGAAGATGCGCCCGAACCCTCCCTCCTGGGTTACCTCATGTCCGAAACCGCAACGCCTGCCGCTGCCAAGCCGGAAGTCGATTTCCAACCCTACATCTCCGCGGACCGAAGCGATGTCGCCGAGTTCACCCCCAAGGCCATCATCATCGGGGTGATCTTCGGCATCATCTTCGGGGCGGCGACCGTGTACCTGGCCCTGAAGGCGGGCCTGACGGTGTCGGCCTCCATCCCCATCGCGGTGCTCGCCATCTCGCTGCTGAAGAAGCTGGGTGGCTCGACGATCCTCGAGAACAACGTCGTGCAGACGATCGGCTCGGCGGGTGAGTCCATCGCCGCGGGCGTGGTGTTCACCCTGCCCGGCTTCCTCTTCCTGAGCGCCGAGAGCAAGGGCTCGGACTTCTTCGACTACTGGACCATCTTCACCCTGGCGCTGCTGGGCGGCGTGCTGGGCACGCTGATGATGGTGCCGCTGCGGCGCTCGCTCATCGTCAAGGAGCACGCCAACCTGCCCTACCCCGAGGGCACGGCGTGCGCCTCGGTGCTCATCGCCGGCGAGAAGGGCGGCAACCTGGCGAAGATCGCCTTCCAGGGCGTGGGCTTCGCGTTCGCCTACGCGGTGCTGCAGAAGATCGTCAAGCTGATCGCCGAGACGCCGGCGCTGGTGTCGGCGCAGACGAACAAGTACTTCCCCTCCGCCACGCTCAACGGGGAGATCACCCCCGAGTACCTGGGCGTGGGCTACATCATCGGCCCGCGCATCGCCGGCGTGCTGGTGGCCGGTGGCGTGCTGGCGTGGCTGGGGCTGATTCCCCTGCTGGCCTCGCTGGTGCCGCCGGACGTGGTGGCCGAGCAGCTGGTGAAGCTGGGCTACCTCACCAACGTGGCCACCGCGGGCGGCCCTGGCGGTTGGGATCCGGTGACGCACTCGTTCGGCAACACGGCCACCGCCATCTACCGGGCCTACGTGCGGCAGATCGGCGCGGGCGCGGTGGCGGCCGGCGGCTTCATCACCCTGCTCAAGACGCTGCCCACCATCATCTCGGCCTTCAAGGAGAGCCTGGCCTCGTTCCGTCAGGGCGCCACGGGCGGCACCATCCGGCGCACCGAGCGGGACCTGCCCATCACCGTGGTGCTCTTCGGCAGCATCGGCCTGATCGTGGTGATGGCGGTGCTGCCCTTCCTGCCCGGCAGCGTGTTCGGGCGCCTGCTGCTCGGCGTGCTCATCGTGGTGTTCGGCTTCTTCTTCGTCACGGTGGCCAGCCGCATCGTGGGCATCATCGGCTCCTCGTCCAACCCCATCTCGGGCATGACGATCGCCACGCTGATGGCCACCTGCCTCATCTTCATCGGCATCGGCTGGACGGGCGACGTCTACCAGCCCATGGCGCTGTGCGTGGGCGGCATGGTGTGCATCGCGGCGGCCAACGCGGGCGCCACCTCGCAGGACTTGAAGACGGGCTACCTGGTGGGCGCCACGCCCCGGGCGCAGCAGATCGGCCTGATGATCGGCGCGGTGGCGGCGGCGGTGGTGATCGGCCTGACGATGAAGGTGCTGGACACGCCGACCGAGGCGATGCGCGCCCAGGGCATCGAGCACATGATCGGCACGGAGAAGTTCCCCGCGCCGCAGGGCACGCTGATGGCCACGCTCATCAAGGGCCTGCTCTCGTTCAACCTGGACTGGCAGTTCGTGCTGGTGGGCGTCTTCCTGGCCATCACCATGGAGCTGTGCGGCGTGAAGTCGCTGTCCTTCGCGGTGGGCGCGTACCTGCCGCTGTCCACCACGGCGCCCATCTTCGTGGGCGGCGCGATCAAGGGCATCGCGGACTTCGTGGCCCACCGCAAGGGCGAGAAGGTCGAGGAGTCCGAGCTGGGGCCCGGCAACCTGTTCGCCACGGGCCTGGTGGCCGGCGGTGCGCTGGCGGGCGTGCTGGTGGCCATCCTCTCGGTGAACGAGGGGGTCAGCAAGTCCATCGAGGGCCTCTCGGTGGAGAAGGCGTTGGAGCACTCCATCGGCGCGGGGGGCTACCAGCTGCTGGGCGTGATCCTCTTCGCGGTGATGGGCTTCGTGCTCTACCGCATCTCGCGCCGGCCCTCGGCGTAGTCCGCTGAGTTGCATGAGCCCCGCGAGGATTCCACCTCGCGGGGACTTCGAGCACCGGAGGTGGCGCATGGATGAGGCACCGCACCTCCAGCCCATGGGCGACTCGGCCTTCATGGTGCGCTTCGGGGAGAGCATCTCCCCGGAGATCCATGCGCGAGTCGCCGGGGCGCTGCGTACACTGGACTCGGCGCGTGAGCCCTGGGTGGTGGACCTCGTCCCCGGCTACGCGAGCCTGATGGTCCTCTATGACGCGCTGAGGGCCTCGCCCGAGGAAGTGCGTCGGTGGCTGGAAGAGACGCTCCCGCGTGCCTGGCCCGAGCCCCCGAGTCGCCGCGCCATCGAGGTGCCCGTCTGGTACCACCCCGCCGTGGGCCCCGATCTCGAGCCCCTGGCGCGTGAAAAAGAGCTCACGGTGGAGGAGCTGGTCACCCTCCACACCGCGCCCGAGTACCTCGTTTATATGTTGGGCTTCCGGCCGGGCTTTCCGTTCCTCGGAGGGCTCGACCCTCGGCTGTTCTCGGCCCGGCTGCCCTCCCCACGCGTCGCGGTGCCCGCGGGCTCGGTGGGCATCGGCGGACAGCAGACGGGCATCTACCCCGTGAGGAGCCCGGGAGGCTGGAGGCTCATCGGCAGGACGCCCCTGCGGCTCTTCTCGCCCGAGGCGGACCCGCCTTTCGCCGTGGGCCTGGGCGACCGGCTGCGCTTCGTCCCCATCTCCGAGGAGCGCTATCGCGCGCTCGGCGGGGAGGTGCCGGCATGAGCCTCCGCGTTCGCAAGCCGGGGATGCTCACCACGATCCAGGACCTGGGTCGCCCGGGCTTTGGACGGTGGGGCGTCTCGCCGTGTGGCGCGATGGATCCGCTGGCGCTCTCGCTCGCCAATCTCCTCGTGGGCAACGCCCCGGGCGCTCCGGCGCTCGAGGTGACCGCGCTGGGCCCGGAATTGGTGTTCGAGGAAGAGGCGACGTTCGCCATCGCCGGGGCGGACCTCGGCGCCACGCTGGACGGAGCCGGCCTCGCCCCAGGCCTGGCGCATCGGGCACACGTGGGGCAGACGCTCCGGTTTGGAACCCGGGTGTGGGGTGCCCGGGCCTACGTCGCCGTGGCTGGAGGTGGGCTGGGCCAAAGCGCACGCTCCTTCCTGGGCAGCACCGCGACGGACATGGAAGCAGGCCTCGGCGGGCTGAGCGGCCGCCCGCTGCGCGCGGGGGATGCGCTGCGGCTCAAGCCGCAACCTCCCTTTCAGGCGCGGGCGGTACGGGGCGCCCGGGAGCATGGGTACCCGCAGCCCTGGGAAGAGGTGCGCTTCATCCCCGAGGCCAGCCCGCGCATCTCCTCGGAGGCTCAGGAGCGCTTCGTCTCGACGCGCTTTCGCGTCTCCTCCCGGTCGAACCGCGTGGGCTACCGGCTGGAGGGGCCCGCGCTGCCGGTGGTGCCCTCGGCGCTTCAGCTCTCGGAGCCGGTGGCGCCGGGCACAATCCAACTCCCTCCAGACGGTCAGCCCATCGTGCTGATGGCGGATCGACAGACCACGGGCGGCTACCCGCGCCTGGGGCAGGTCATCCGCGCCGATGTGCCCAAGCTCGCCCAGCGCTGGCTGGGAGACACGCTGTCCTTCCGTGCCGTCACACTGGATGAAGCGCGGCAGTCCTTGCGCGAGCTGCAGGCCTGGCTCGAAGGAGCGGTCCCATGATCTTCGCCTGGTACCTGGAAGCGGACTCGAAGCAGCGCCGAGCGCTCTGGGCGGGCTCCCTGGGGTGGATGCTCGACAGCATGGACACCATGCTGTACGCGCTCGTCCTCACGCACCTGATGCGGGACTTCGCGATGACGGAGCGCGAGGCAGGGCTGCTCGGCTCGCTCACGCTGCTGTCGTCCGCCGTGGGAGGCGCGCTCTTTGGTGTCCTCGCCGATCGCCTGGGGCGGAAGTGGGCGCATCGCGGCAAGGCGCTGGGGCTGATGCAGAGCAGCTGGGCAGTGGGCTACGCGATCGCGGCGGTGGTGACGGCGCTGGTGCTACCTCGGTTCGGGTGGCGGGCCGTGTTCTTCGTGGGAATCCTTCCGGCGCTGCTCACGCTCTGGATCCGCAAGGAGGTCCCCGAGTCCCAGCAGTGGAAGGATCTCCACGAGCGCCCACGGACCGAGGGAGTGCCCCACGTCGGCATGGGCGAGGTGCTCCGGAACCCGGTGGTGCTGCGCAGGATGGGAATCGCCGCCACCGTGAACGCGGCGACGATGTTCGCCTGGTGGGGGCTCTTCACGTGGATCCCCCGGTTCCTGGGCGTTCCCATCGAGCAGGGAGGCGCCGGCCTGGACATCGTGAAGAGCACCACCTGGATCGTCTTGATGCAGGTGGGGATGTGGGTCGGCTACGTGAGCTTCGGCTTCATCAGCGACCGGTTCCGTCCGAAGCCCACGTACATCACCTATCTGTTGGTGGCGGCGGGGCTGGTGCTCATCTACTCGCGCGTGCGCGACTCGACGGTGCTCCTGTTCCTGGGGCCCCTGGTCGCCTTCTTCGGCACGGGGTACTTCACGGGCTTCGGGGTGATGACGGCCGAGATGTTCCCCACGCGGATCCGCGCCACGGCCCAGGGGTTCACCTACAACGTGGGGCGCGCCCTGAGCGCGGTGGCGCCCTTCGCGGTGGGCTCGCTGGCGGTGACCCATGGCCTGCGAGTGGCGTTCCTCCTGGTCTCCGGGGCCTTTTTGGTGGCGGGCGTGCTCGCGTTCCTGTTGCCGGTCCAGGGACGGGGTGAACTGGAGGGAGCGGTCGCACGCAAGGAGGCCTTGAACACATGGGAACAGGGCAACTGACGACGCGGTGTCTCCTCAACATCGATCTGGGAGAGCTACCCGACGAAGACGAGCAACTCTACGCGCTCGCCCACGTGGCCAACATCGCGTGTGGCGGGCACGCGGGTGACGAGCGCTCCATTCGCGAGGCGCTGGAGCGGTGCGTGCGCCATGGCACCCAGGCGGGGGCGCATCCTTCTTACGAGGATCGCGAGGGCTTCGGGCGCCGGGCCCTGGAGGTGACGCCAGAGGTGCTGCGCGCCCAGGTCGCCGCCCAGTGCGCACGGCTCGCCGCGCAGGCCTCGGCCGTGGGGGTGCCGGTGCAGTTCTCCAAACCGCACGGCGCGCTCTACCACGCGGCGAACCGCGATCCTGCGCTAGCCCGAGCGGTGGTCACCGCAACAAAAGAGGTGCTCGGCCCGCGCGTCACCGTCATCGGTCCAGGCGCCGGAGCCCTGCGCGAGGCGGCCCTGGCGGAGGGGCTCTCCTACGCACGGGAGGGCTTCGCCGATCGCGCCACCCTGCCAGACGGAACGCTCGTGCCCCGAGGACAGCCGGGCGCCGTCATCACCGATCCCACTGTGGCGCGGGAGAACGCCCGCCGACTGTCTCAGAGCGGAACCGTGGACACGCTGTGCGTCCACGGCGACACCCAGGGCGCGGTGGGGATAGCGCGAGAGGTCCGCGCGGTCCTCGACGCGAGCTGAGTCCCCCTCAGTGCCCCGTCACTTACGACAGACAGGGGTGTACCGGCAGGCGACGACACTCGGCTGTTCGACGGGGTAACCCGCCTGGATGGACCACGCCAGCCGTACGAACTGGGCGTGAGACCAGGTGAGCGGAGTGGCCGAGAAGGTGCCCTCCCCTGTCGAGAAGCCAGGCTGTCCAGACGGAGGCCGCCCATCCCAGACCTGCTCGGGCAACATGTACCCCTCGTTGCCCGAACGCGCCATCGCGGCCAGGTACCCTTCCGCCGGCTGGCCCACCGTAAGCGCATACTCCCCGCGCTCCCCGGCGAAGATCGGCCAGGCCCGCCCGAACGTCCTCGCCGTGTTCGGCTCGCTGATCACCCACTGGCTGCCGTCGGCCATCTCCCCGTAGCCATCGAGGTTGTACCGGCGCCAGAAGGGGCCATTCGGGGTGTCGGCCTTGAGCTGGGCGTCGACGACCTCCAGGGACCGCGCGATCATCGCATCGCCCGCGGGCTTCACTCCCAGCCGCACGAGCTCAAGGAAGCTCGGGTCCACCACCTGACGCTGATCGATGGCGGACGGGCCTCCGTCGCCCAGGGAGTAGGTAGTCCCCGCGTTGGGATTCCCATCCTTCGTCAGGCGCAGGTAGTACGGGTGCGAGGCCAGCGGACCATTGCTCGTGACCGTCCACGCCTCCACCTGCGCCTGCCAGGTGTCCGCGATCTTCTCGTAGCGCTCCGCGTTGGCGGTGTCTCCGTTGCGCCGGGCGATATCCGCGGCACAGATGAGCCCGGCGATCTCGGCGGCCAATGTCCCGGGCGAGTAGCCGCCCTGGTTCTCCCAGCGCTCCTGGGGCGTGGAGGGCCCCTGGGTGATGAGGAACTCGGCCGCCTTCTGGATGTGGCCCGTGTACGTCGCCTGCTCGAAGCGGCCGAGCTGCCACGCCAGGACGATGGGAAGCGCCACCTCATCGAGCTGCAAGCTGGTCCAATGCGGAGTGCCATCCACCCGGGCGTTCTGCGGGAACGAGCCGTCCGGCTTCTGCTGTACCTGGAAGAGGTGATCCAGCGAGCGCTCCGCCCCAGCCCGGTCCCCGGCGGCCAGGAGCCCCGTGGCGATCTGGTAGAGGTCACGCGACCACACGAGGTGGTAGGGACCGGAAGGGTTCTCCAGCTCCCCGGTGCCCCACACCCACGGCATGCTCGGAGAGGCGATGAAGGCACCTCGGTGGATCTTGTCCTCCGAGGCGGCCAGCACCATCAGCGAGACGTCGTAGGTCTCTCGCCACGGCGCGGCGCTCGCCGGCGCCGGGGACAGCGAGTCCAGCCAGGCATGCCAGCCCTCGGCATAGCGCTGTGCCACCTGCTCGAAGCCGAGCTGCAGGGAGTTCCGAGCCGCCTCCCGGGCCTCGCGGGGCACGGCGCCGAAGCCCAGGGCCAGCGTCACCTGCTGTCGCGAGTCGAGGCCGTTCACCCGCAGCCGCGCCATCTGCACCACGTTGCCGTTGGCCGCCGAGCGGTAGCCCCAGTCCATCCCGTGGTCTCCCCGCAGGTCGCTCCACCCATCGCTCGAGCCCAGGTAGCCGCTGGAGGTCTTGTCGAAGGAGGGCTGCGCGAGCACGACGCTGGCGGCCGTGCCATCCCACGCCAGCAGCGCCTCGTCCTCGCTGGAGGCCGAGTCATTCATCCCATCGTTGGCCAGGGACGGGTCGTACAGCACATAGAGCGAGTACGGCTCCCCCGAGAGCGACTCGAAGCGGACGTCGATGAGGAGCGTGTTCCGCTCGGGGTCCGTCACATAGGTCTTGGTGAGGCGGTACTTGCCGGAGCGGGCGGTGTTCACCTGGCGGTAGGTGAGGCTGCGCGCGTCGGCCAGCTCGACGCGGTGTTCGGTCGCGTCGAGCTCCGACTCGGTGAACGTCCGACCGTCGGAGACGATGAAGCTCAGCTCCCGCACACTCGGAGAGTCCAGGCTGGGGTAGTAGACCTCCGTCAGCTCCCCACCGGCGAGCGTGTACCAGACGCGGCTGGTCTCACTCCGGGCGGTGCCGAAGCCGTCCTTGTTCGCCGGCGTCCAGACCGCGGGGGCACCGGGCTTGCCAGGAGCGTTCGCGCCCAGGCAGCCCGAGAGCACCAGGAGCGTGGCCAGGGCCACCACCTGCCTGTGGGTTCCGAAGTTCGAGAAGGACATGCGCGCCACCGCCTCCCGTGAGTCGAGGTGCGGCAAGGGAGGCCACCTGCGACCGGGACGGCAAGCTGCACTCCAGGGCCTCGCCGGGTGGCGGACAGCTCGTACTTCCAGACATTTCCGCCCCGCGAACAGGAGCCGTCGTATCTCCACCGGTGCGCCTCGACATGGGTGCTAAAAGCCGCTCCATATGCCATCAGCCTCTCCGCCTCCCGCGGCCACCACCTTCGACTCCCTGGGCCTGAAGGCGCCTCTCATCGAGGCGCTCACCGCGCTCGGCTACGAGGAGCCCACCCCCATTCAGCGCGCGGCCCTCCCGCCGCTCCTCGACGGCAAGGATCTGCTGGGCATCGCCGCTACCGGCACCGGGAAGACGGCCGCCTTCGCCCTGCCCCTGCTGCAGCGAATCACTCCGGGTGCGTGCGGCCCGTTCTGCACCTCCGCGCTCGTGCTCGTGCCCACCCGCGAGCTGGCCATGCAGGTGGCCGAGGCCGTCCACAAGTATGGGCAGGGACTCGGAGTGCGCGTGCTCCCCCTCTATGGAGGCCAGCCCATCGGCCAGCAGCTTCGGGTGCTCAAGCGGGGCGTGGACGTGGTCATCGCCACCCCGGGCCGCGCACTGGACCACCTGCGCCGCGAGTCGCTGAAGCTCGACGCCGTGCGGACCGTGGTGCTCGACGAGGCCGACGAGATGCTCGACATGGGCTTCGCCGAGGACCTGGAGGCCATCCTCGAGGCCACGCCCCCGGAGCGGCAGACGGCGCTCTTCTCGGCCACCCTGCCCCCCCGCATCGTCAGCATCGCCGAGCGGCACCTGAACGCGCCGGTGCGCGTGCGCATCGCCCCGGAGAAGCTCAAGGCAGGCACCGGCCCCCGGGTGCGGCAGACGGCCTATGTCGTCCCGCGCGGCTTCAAGGACGCCACGCTCGGCCGGGTGCTGGACCTGGAGGCGCCCACCGCCGCCATCATCTTCTGCCGCACCCGCACGGAGGTGGACACGCTGACCATGTCCCTCAACAGCCACGGCTGGCGGGCCCAGGCGCTCCACGGCGGCATGACGCAGGATCAGCGGGACCGGGTCCTCAAGCAGTTCAAGGCCCACTCGGTGGAGCTGCTCGTGGCCACGGACGTGGCCGCTCGCGGGCTCGACATCGACAAGCTCTCCCACGTGGTGAACTACGACGTGCCCAATGCCCCCGAGGCGTACGTCCACCGCATCGGCCGCACGGGCCGCGCGGGCCGCGAAGGCGTGGCCATCACCCTGGCCGAGCCTCGCGAGACCCGGTTGCTGCGCAACATCGAGCGGCTCACCGGCCAGAAGATCGAAATGGCCTCGGTGCCCACGGTGGCGGACCTGCGCGCCAAGCGCATGGAGCTGACGCGCGCCTCGCTGCGAGAGGTGCTGGTGGCGGGCGAGCTCGACACCTTCCGCGGCGTGGTGGAGAGCCTGGCCAGCGAGTTCGATCCGATGTCGGTCGCCGCCGCCGCGGTGAAGCTGCTCCACGACACCCAGGAGGATGGCGCCGGAGCCGAGGAGGAGGCGGAGATCCCCCCCGTCAACCTGGCCCCGGAGAAGCGCCCCCGCCCCGGCCCCGACGCGCGAGGTCCAAGGCAGGGGCCCTCCCGGCCGGAGCGTGGCGCCAAGCGCCGTGCGCCCGAACCGGATGGCGACATCACCCGGATCTACATCGGCGCCGGCCGCAACGTGGGCATGCGCCCGGCGGACCTGGTGGGCGCCATCGCCGGAGAGGCGGGCGTCGAGTCCTCCCGCATCGGAGCGATCCAGATCACCGACGCGTACTCCCTGGTCGAGGTGCCCGATTCTCTCGCCGATCAGATCGTCTCCGCCCTCCGCCAGGCCACCCTGCGGGGGCGCAAGGTGCCCGTGCGTCGGGACCGGAGCTGAGGACGAAGCCTGTCCTTCCAGGCACTTGGCGAGTGGCGAGCCCCGACGCAGCGCGGATGTGGGCCCGCTGCTCACGAGGTAGGAAACTTCCAACGGAATTCTCGGAGAATGAGGGTATCGCTGTCCCTGCACCCCATTTGAAATCCGCCGAGGATTCCCATGTCCGGCCTGAACGTCACCCGCCCCCAGTCGACTCCGCGTACCACGACTCCGCAGACTCCCGCGCAGGAGCCGGCGAGCCGCGTCACCACCTCGGGCAGCACCACGGCCACGAGCGCCAACCGCAGCGTCGGTTATGACTCGGGCTCGGCGTTCGAGGCGAGCACCTCGGGCACGCTGCCCGGCGGCGTGCAGGGCGAGGCGCACGTCAACGGCCCGAGCCTGAAGGTGGACGGCAACGCCAACGCCAGCGTGGGCGTGGGCGGCATCGACGTGAACGTGTCGGTGGACGTGAGCGCCACGGCGGTGGAGGCGGGCGCCAGCGCCACCAAGACGTTCCAGGTGGAGGTGGGCGGCGAGAAGATCGACATCACCGTGGACCTGAGCGCCGAGGGCGTGGTGGGTGCCGACGGCAAGCTGAACCTGGACATCCACATCGGCACCGACGGCAACGTGTCGATCAAGGCGGGCGCCGAGGGCTTCGCGGGCGCGCGCGGCGCGCTGACGGGCGGAATCACGGTGTCGCACGAGGGCCGAGAGATCGCCTCGGGCAGCGTGGAGCTGAGCGCGACGGCGGGCGTGAGTGGCGATGCGCACGCCAACATCGAGCTGAAGGATGGCGGGCTGACGTTCGACGTGGGCGCGGAGGCAGCGGCGGGCGCGGGCTTCGGCGTGGACGTGAGCGGCAACATCAACGGCGGCAACACGGTGAAGTTCCTGGGCGAGGTGCTGGGCGGCCTGGCCGAGGAGGGCGTGGAGTGGGCCGGGGACAAGCTCGAGGACGTGGGCGACTGGGCCGGCGACCGGTTCGAGGACGTGAAGGACTTCATCGACGACCTCATCCCGGACATCGACCTGACGCCCTGGAATTGATTCGACTCGAAGGTTGGTAGCATCCTCCCGGCATGGCGACCGCGCGCAGTGCCAAAGAGGGCATGAAGCTGATGACGATGGGGCTGCTGAAGGAAGCAGCCCGAGAGTTCGACGGAGCGTTGGCGAAGGATCCGCAAGACGCGACGGCCCTGCTGGGGCTGGCGCGACTGCACCTGGCGCAGCACCGTCCGAACGAGGCCCGGCCCCTGTTGGAGCGACTGCTGGCGCTCCACCCACAGAACCCGGAGGCGCGAGGCTTCCTGGCGCGGCTGAAGGCGGAGGGCGAGAAGGACGAAGGCGCGCTGAACGAGCTGCGTGCCCTGGCGAAGGCGCCCAAGGCGGGCTTCACCGAGTTCTACAACCTGGGCCACGCGCTGCTGTGCCTCCCTGGAAAGGAGGCGGAGGCGGCGCAGGCCTTCGTGCAGGCGCTGAAGGTGGAGCCGAAGAACCCGCACGCGACGACGTACCTGGGCGTGGCGGTGTGGCGCCAGGGGCAGTTGCCACAGGCGCTCAAGTGCTTCAAGTACGCCTCGACGCTGGCGACGCGCGAGTCGCTGCCCTTGCAGCTGGCCGCCAAGGTGCTGGTGCAGCAGGGAGAGATCGGCAAGGCGCAGCTGGCGTTGCAGAAGGCGCTCCAGCGCGCGCCGCGGAAGGCGGAGCTGCACGAGGAGTTCATCAAGCTCAGCATCTTCTCCAACAACCCGAAGGCGGCGCTGCAGTCAGCGCTCGAGCTGCGGCAGCTGGATCCGAAGAACCCCAACGGGCCCTATCTGCAGGGCTTGGTGATGCTGACGAGCGGCAAGGTGGAGGACGCGCGGCGGCTCTTCCGCGAGGCGCTGGTGCTGGCACCGGACTCGTGGGAGGCGCGGCTGGGGCTGGCCCGAGCGCTGCAGTTGGGCGCGGATACGGACGTGGCGCAGGCGCGCAAGCTGCTGGAGGAGGCAGTGGCACGAGCACCGACCGAGCCAGGCCCGGTGAACGAGCTGGCGGTTCACTACCTGGAGAAGCCGGAGACGGCGGCCAAGGCGAAGGAGCTGCTGGGGAAGGTGCTGGAGACGCACCCGGACGAGCCGGGAGCGAACCTGAACATGGCACTGGCGCTGGCGAAGACGGACAAGGCAGCGGCGGCCCAGCACGCGCGCAAGGCGCAGAAGAGCACCGATCCCAGCGTGCGCGAGCAGGCGGAGCGGTTGCTGAAGCAGGTGGCCTGAGTTCCCTCCCCTCGCCTACGGAGCCGGCTTGAAGCGAACATCCACCCAGTAGTTGGCGTCCTTGAAGGACGTGGCTGGGAAGCCTCCGCCGGTGCCATAGAAGTAGACGCCGTTACCGCCCACGCTGGCACTGCTGGGAGCCGTCAGGTTGCCACTGACGATGGAGCCAGCGAAGCCCGAGACATCACGGGGATACTGTCCGTTGGACGAGTAGTAGGACACCACATAGGTGGTCCCTGCGGAGATGGAGACAGGAGAAGGAAGCCTGGCCTCCTGCCAACCCGGAATGCGTCCATCGTTCACGGAGACCTGAGCCAGGAGAGCGCCAGAGTTCGTCCAGAGCCGAGCGACGTAGCCCTGGGAGTTGGCGGCACCGCGGTAGAACCGGAGCGCCTCGATGGTACCGGCGACGTTGCTGCGGAACCTGACGCCGAGCTCGACAGCCCGGGTATCCGCCTGCACAGCGGTGCCGGGAACACGATCTCCGAAGAGGGTCTGGCTCCAGGGCAGAATGAGGGTGCTCACCACGGGGCGATGGTCGGACTGAGACGTGGCGCCGACGACGCTGGACGAGACAGGCGAGGTCCAAGCGGTCCCAAGCATCACATAGTCGATGCGCTTGGTCGGGAAGCTGGCGGAGTGGGTATAGCCGCTGCCGGATCCCCCACGAGTCCAGGCATCGGAGAACATCTGCAGCAAGCTGGAGATCCCGGCCTCCGAGGGGCTGGCATTGAGGTCCCCCGCGAAGAGAGCCCAGGGCTTGCCGGCCATGGCGGCCTTGACGTCCTCGGCCTGATTGAGCCGCTCGGCGGAGCCGGTGGTGCCGAAGTGGCTAATCCCCACGGGGATGACGTGCTGCGAGTCCAGTTCCACTTCAACCAGAGCGAGAGCACGCTGCTCAGCGGCGGAGCGAAGCGGAATGCGCTGAGCGGAGCGAATGGGATAGCGGGACAGGAGCGCGAGCCCATACTGGCCCGAGTCATAGCTGAGCAGCGAGGGCACGAACGCGTGGTACATGCCGGTGAGTTGCCCGAGCCGCGCGGCCTGATCCACCTTGCCCGAGCGGTTGGTGAGCACATCAACTTCCTGAAGCGCGACGAGATCAGGCCCCTGGCCGTTGATGACGTTCGCGATGCTCTCGAGGCTGCTCAGCTCGGCATGCTTGATGTTGTAGGTCATCAGCCGCAGCCCCCCACCCGGAGTGAGCGCCTGGGCTTGTTCAGCCAGAGCAGCGGACTCGGTGTCGGACTCAGGCGGTGCGCAGCGAACGAGCGCGACGACGAAGGCCAGGGCAAGGAAGCAGGAAATGCGGTGGCGCATGGCGAGGCTCCATCAAGGTTGCCTGCCAGCGATCTACACGACTCGGAGAGTGGAATTTGCCCCAAAAGGTGAAGGCCCTGGAGTCACCGGCACATCTCCGGAAACTCAAGTGACCTGCATGCGTTACCGGGGCAGCTACATGCGGCTCCGGTCATCTTCCTCACCGGCGTAGACACACCCGCTGGTGCAAGTCTCCCTCACCACCACCCGGCACAATTCGGCGAGGTTTGGCTTGAGTCGTTGCCAGATCCAGCGCGACAGATTCTCGCTGGTGGGGTTCTCCAGTCCCGGAACCTCGTTCAGGAAGTGGTGATCGAGGATCTCATATAGGGGCTGAAAAGCCGCCTTGAGGTCCGCGAAGTCTCGGATCCAACCAGCCTTCGGGTCGACTTCTCCTCTGATGTGAATCTCGACCGTGAAGGAGTGCCCGTGCAGCCGCCGGCACTTATGGCCCTCTGGTGTGAACGGGAGGCGATGGGCTGCCTCGAAGGTGAATGTCTTGAAGATCTCCATCCGCCACCCTAGGGAATACCAACGAATTTGTGGGTCTGCAGCCCTAGGCGCCAGCGGGGGTTCTCAAGGCAGAACCGCACGCAGGCCTGGGTGTTTTGTTCCCGGTCCGCCCCATCGAGCGGCTGCAGGAAGTAGTGGGTGAACGAGAGGGACTCGAAGCTCTCCGGAGCCATCCCCTCCTGCGGGTAGACCAGTTTGAGCTCATTGCCTTCTTGGAGCACGAGCCGGCTGTTCGCCTTGGGGCTGACGCAGATCCAATCGACCCCAGGAGGCGGCACTAGGGTCCCATTGGTCTCGATCGCCACCTCGAAGGAAGAACGGTGGAGCGCATCCACCAAGGCCGCATCGAGTTGGAGGAGCGGTTCGCCCCCGGTGCAAACCACGAGCTTCCGTGCATCCCCCCCCTTCCAGGTTGCCTCCGCCGCTGAGGCCAACTCCCAGGCGTCGCGGAACTTGCCCCCTCCAGGGCCGTCCGTGCCCATGAAGTTGGTATCGCACCACCTTGAGCACCCGCCCGGGCCATGCTGGCGGTCCACCTCTCGACCGCTCCAGAGGTTGCAGCCGGAAAACCGCAGGAAGACGGCAGCCCGGCCCGCTTGCGCACCTTCTCCCTGGAGGGTGTAAAAGAGTTCCTTGACCGCGTAGCCCATCCCACTACCCCACTAAGTACCGCGCTGTATCCTGCACGCCCGCTTCGCGGAAGCCCTTTAACCGCAGCTGGCAGGGGGCACAACTGCCACACGCATCGAGGAAGGGCAACGGAGCATAACGACTCAAGGTGAGCCCGTAATCCACCCTAAGTGCGTTCCCACGGAGGATGATCTGCGCCGTGGTGAAGGCGATGAACGGGGTGTAGATCTGAAGCCGCTGGCGCCCTCGCCCCCATCTGGGCTGCCAGAGGGGAGTCCAGGTATCCTGAGTGGTCTAGTACGTTGACACCGAAGATAGCGCCGAGTTCCCGAACATCCGGAGATCGATCTGGGCGATCTCATCGCGCGCAAGCCTACGAACTGCGGCCACAGCAGTTTCCACCCCCCCGGATAACCTACGGGTCTACAGTTTCCCACCCGCGATTTAGAAAAATGCACCGGACCGCTTGCGCGGCCTCACGACATATCGTCGTGTCCGGAGCAAACGCCCCCTGCCTGCATCCACCCTACCTTGCAGGTAGCGCCTTGTTGGTGTACTCAGGGGCAGGACGACTAGCGGCCGCCAGTGGTGCATAGCGGGAGATACTGAAGTTCCGACATGTCGGTGGTTGCGGATCTCTTGCCCGAGCGCCGAAATTGCACGATCCTTGGTGGCCCGAGCCGCTGCAGTTTCCGGCCGAGAGCTACACCTGGAAACTGTAGGGACATCGTGTCGTCGCACATCCACATCATCGCGAGTTGCACGGACCGAAAGCGCCGGGGCAAGGCTGTGCCTCTTCGGCTCGGGGACATCCCGAAGGGCTCGCGCCGCCTTGAGTCGTGGTGGACTGCACTCAGCAGTGATCCCAGCCCCAAGCTCACTGCGACCGACCTATACGTCGGTGACCTTTGGTCCGTAACGTGCGATCTGCCACTGGTCGCGCAGCATGCATGGCAGGTAGCCTACCTCTGGGTAGCCTCTGCCGGTTACGGCCTTGTTCCCGCTGACGCAGTGCTTGTCCCCTACTCCGCGACGTTCAGGCGCGGAGTAGCCGACTCCGTGCATGTGGGAGCTGCGGCCGAAGCAGCGGGCGCGCTCCAGAGCTGGTGGGAGGGGCTTGCTAAGCATCCGGGCCCCGTAGCCGGGGCTCCGCGGCGGATCATGCACCTGGCGGAACGCTCGCCGCGTAGCACGATCCTCGTCGTTGCGTCCCCCATGTACCTGACCGCGATGGCCAACGACTTGGTGGAGACACGAGCGGCACTCTCGTCTCCGGACCGCCTCGTCATCGTATCGAGCGGATTGACACCGGATGCTGCAATCCTTGAGGAGAATCTCGTCCAGTCCGTCGCGGAACTTCAGCATCTCGTAGCGGGCGGGCGCACCTCTCTCCACGCGCGCGTAGCGCGGAAGCTTCTGGAGGCACTGCCTCCTGAGCACTTGAACGCTCCCACTGCTCAAGCGATGTGCGCCGACTGGGTGCGCGCGTGCCCGAGCCTCAAGCAGTACGACCGCGAGAAGCAGCGCGACGTCCAAGTTCTTCAGTTCATTCGAAGCCGACTCACACAGGAGCCATCGCTCTCCCACAGCCGCTTGCTCCGGGAACTCCGCGCCTCTGGCCGCGCTTGTGAGCAGGGTCGTTTCCGCGAACTCTATCTTTCGGTGAAGCCCACATCATGACCTCCAACGCCCCTAGAGACCTGCGCAGGCGTGCACTTCGGCTGGTCCAAGACCGCAAACATCCGCTCTACCTGTTCGCGCTTAAACCTGATGAACTGTTCCAGATCGCGGACATCTCGAGAGTGTCCCGTGACGGTGGAGGCGATCTCATCGGCTACCAGCGTCCGGAGGTCCGGAAGCACGTCCAGAACATCGTCGACTATCTGAACAGCAACTCGGGGCAGGTGCTCTTCCCGAACACCCTCATTCTCGCCCTTTCTTCGGCAGTCAGATTCGTTCAAGTACGCGGGCCGAAAGTTGAGGGCGACGGCGTTGGTGAGGCCGGCACGCTCATTCTGCGCCTGCCGCGCTCCGGTGAGCGCAAGCCCGCCTGGATTGTGGACGGCCAGCAGCGTGCCCTAGCGATCTCTCGGGCGAGGAGGAGCGATCTTCCTATCCCGGTGAGCGCATTCATCGCGGATGACCTGGAAACGCAGCGCGAGCAGTTCCTTCGGGTCAACAGCTCCAAACCGCTCCCGCGCGGCCTCATTTCCGAACTTCTGCCCCAGGTCTCCACGGTTCTTCCGCCCAATCTGTCTGCCCGTCGTGCTCCGGCTGCATTGTGCGAGTCCCTGAACCGGGACCCGTCCTCGCCGTTCTATGGCCTGATCCGGCGCTCTTCAGCAGACCGGCGGCAGCGCAAGGGAACCGTGGTGTCGGACACAGCCCTCATTCAGGTCTTGCAGGAGAGCTTCAGCTCCCCGAATGGCTGCCTCTTTGCGTACCGCAATCTTGCGACAGGGGAGACGGACTTCGAGCGTATCCAGCGGCTCCTCCAGGTGTACTGGAGCGCAGTGAAGGACACGTTCCCGAACGCCTGGGGCCTGCCTCCGACTCAGAGCCGCCTTATGCACAGCGTCGGTCTCAAGGCCATGGCGCGGCTTATGGACCGCGTGATGAGCACTGCGGACGTTGATGACCGGTCCCTGCCGAACCGCGTCAGGAAGGAACTGGCCCCGCTGCGTACCAAGTGCAACTGGACCGCCGGGACCTGGGAGGAGCTCGGCGGACTGCGTTGGAATGAGCTTCAAAATGTCCCAAACCATGTCCGCATTCTGACGAACCACATTCAGCGACTTCACCTGAACGGTGCAGGAACGGGACGATGAGGTACTTCCTCCCCGACAGCCAGGATCTCGTCGACCCTAGCTTCGACTTTGACACCGAGCGCCGGTTGGCTACGCGCCAGCGGCAGCGAGACGACCTCTACGCGCACGAGGTCTTCACCGAGCGCGCCTACGACGGCATCCTGGTGTCCAAGGGCATCGTGGACGGCTTCGGTGCCACCACGAGCCGCTATACCCTCGCCCAGCGACAGCGCCTGCTGCGCACCGGGGCGCCGGACTTTTTCCGACTCTCGCGGGTGAAGTGGGGCGCCATCCCAATGATGGGGGACTGCGGCGCGTTCACCTACGTGAAGGAAGAGAAGCCACCGTACACCGTGGAAGATCTAGCCTCCTTCTACGTAGAGTGCGGCTTCGACTACGGTATCTCACTCGACCACGTCATCTTGGCCTACCAGCCCGAGTGGGACCAAACTGGTGCGTTGGCGGAGATGCAGGAGCGCCAAGAGCTCACGCTTTCGCTAGCCCAGAACTTCTTCGACCTTCATCAGCGCGACGCCCTCCCCTTCACCCCGCTCGGCGTGGCGCAGGGATGGAGCCCGCGCTCCTATGCGCGCTCGCTCAAGGAACTCCAGCGAATCGGCTACCGGTACGTGGCAGTAGGGGGCATGGTCCCGCTCAAGACGCACGAAATCCTGGCGACGCTTCGGGAAATGAACTGCGTGCGGCGCGACGACACGCGCCTGCACCTGCTCGGTATCAGCCGCATTGAGACCGTTCAGGACTTCGCCCGGCTCGGCGTGGCTAGCTTCGACAGCACCGCGCCGCTTCGGCAAGCATTTAAAGACGGCAAGGACAACTTCTACACTCTCCAGCGTACCTATACTGCAGTGCGAATTCCGCAGGTCGAGGGTAACCCGAAGCTTCAGAAACTCATCTCCTCAGGCAAGCTAAATCAGGAGCGGGCGCGGGAACTCGAAAAGGCCTGTCTGGAGGCCATGCGCCGCTTCGACGCGGGCGAGGTCAAGGTAGACCACGTCCTTGAGCGCCTCAGTCGCTATGAAGAGTTCTACGACGGGGAGGCCTCGCACCAGGACGCCTACCGGGAAGTCCTAGAAGTGCGCCCCTGGAAGCACTGCCCGTGCGACGTGTGCCGCACACTTGGCTACCACATCATTCTCTTTCGCGGGGCCGAGCGCAACCGGCGCCGCGGCTTCCACAACACCTGGGTGTTCTATCGCCGCCTGCAGCGCGAACTGGGGCTTGCTGCAGCCTGACTCCTCTCCACGCGAGGACCACAATGAACGAGACGCTACGCATCCCGGCCATCGAGGTGAAGCAGTCCGAGCGCCGCACGCTCTATACCTTCGCGGTGGACGGCAAGCTCGTGCACCGCTTCGCCACGATCTCCCGCATCCGCCGCTCCGAGGACGGGAATTTAAGTGGCTATCAGCGCCCCGAGGTGCTCTCGCACATCGAGGAGATCCGCAATTACGTAGAGAGCGAGTCGCCTATGGTGCCCAATGCCGTGGTCATCGCTTTCGACTCGCGGGTGCGCTTCGAACCTTTCGCCGGGCCCCAAAGCCCCTACTCTCGGATGGGCGAACTCGTCGTTCCCGTAGATGAGAGCCTGCCTGAGGAGCGGCGTCCGGGGTTCATCGTGGACGGGCAACAACGCTTGGCAGCCATCCGCGATGCGAACGTCGCGCAGTTCCCGGTGTGCGCCAGTGGTTTCATTACGGATGATGTGCGCGAGCAAACGGAGCAGTTCATCCTCGTAAACTCTACGAAGCCCCTTCCTAAAGGACTTATCTACGAGTTGCTTCCGAACACGGATGCGCAGCTACCCTCACTGCTGTCGCGGCGAAAGCTGCCCTCTCTGCTGCTCACGCGGCTCAATACCCGTGATTCATCACCATTGAAGGGGATGATCCAGACTGCCACAACGCCGGGCGGAATTATTAAGGACAACTCCATCCTGAAGATGCTGGAGAACTCCTTGAGCGACGGAGTGCTCTACAGGATGAACCAAGCGGGCGGGGACGAGTTGGAGGTCGAGCAGATACTCGGCGTCCTTTTCTCCTTCTGGTCCGCAGTAAGGGAGGTTTTCTCCAAAGAATGGGGCAAGAAACCCAAGGACTCACGCCTGCTGCACGGCGCGGGCGTGGTGAGTCTCGGATTCCTCATGGATGCCATCTCCGAGCGCTACCGCAACAAGGGATTGCCTACGAAGGACCAGTTCGCCAAGGACCTCTCTCCCCTTAAGGAACTCTGCCGCTGGTCCGACGGCTACTGGGACTTCGGTCAGAATCAACAGCGCAAGTGGGACGAGATTCAGAACACCAAGAAGGACATCGCCCTGCTATCCAATCACCTGGTCATTCAGTACAAAGCCCTAGTGTGGAACCGTGCCCCCACCGCTCGAGGGCGGCAACTAGAGCTGAGCCCGCAAGCATAAAACACTTCATCATTGTTACGAGGTGGCGGGCATACACGGAGCCCACTCTCATGAAGCCCCCCGCCACTCTCTTCCATCGCACATCACATTTCCAAGCGACACACGTCACTGCGGGTGGTAAGTCGACCGAAGTTGCGCAACCAGCGCGAGTGCAACGACTTCTACGCCGCAACGCCTAGACGCAAACGTCGAACCTGCATCTCCGCGCGACGCATTTGCTCCTCACGATTCTTTCGCATGTGCATATCACAGAGGACGCGAAGATTGTCGAAGATTAGTCGGCCGCCATTTGCCACGGGTATTCTCGGAGCCACGTTCATCTCGCTTGAGACAGATGATTCGTCGCATCCAAGCACCTCACAGCGTCCTCGAAATCTAGACAGAACGCAAAATCGCATTCGATAGGTAATGTCGCCAGGATCGTCAAAAAACGGCATTCCCATTACCCAATGCAGCAGCGAACTCTTGCCCAAGTTGCACTTCTGGCAAAGCAGTTGGTAATTATCGACTTCCGACCTACCAAAGAAAGCAACCGGGACAATATGATCAACCTGAGGTTTCACCCCTGCTCTGAGTTCAATTCCGCAAAGCGCACACCGATAGTTCTGCGCCTCCTCAATCCTCAGATATTCATCGTGACTTAGTCGCGGCCCGCGCTTGGTTTCCTCCAGTCTTTCCACCAAACTCTCGGGAGGCGTCACCCCGAGAACACTTTCGAGGAATCCTTCAAGGTGCTCTGGTTTTACACGAGCATTCGGAACACACCGCCAGAACCCTCGCAGTTTCACCTCTTGCAACTTCTCCTGAAGAGCTTCGGAGAGGTCGACGCCGAGTTCAGCACATGCTTGAGTCAGTTCTTCAAGCAGTTGCTTTGAGGCATCCATTTCGCACTTGCCTTTCAAGACTTCCTGGCTCGCGCATTCGTATCCAACTGCAGGCTCTCCTTCTTCAAGAAGTTAGCGAGTTCTGCGATATCGTTGTTGGTGTTTTGGCGAGTCGAAACTTCCTTGGTGTAGTTTGTCTTCGCCTTCTCGGTTGAGTCCTGTGTCTCAATCAAGCTCCAAACCACCCTCGTTCGCAACCGGGTCAAGCTCGCTTCGAGGTCGGACCAGAGTTCCGGGCTATCCAGATCCCCATGGTTGGAGAACAATTGTTCGAGCTTGTTGGCTAGAAGGAACGCCATTGCCCGCAGCCCGGCCCCGTGCATCAGCCTTGAGTCCTTTGGCTTCTGCCCCCATGCCACTGGCCAAACCTTCTTAACCAACTCGTACGAGCGCTTCACAACTGACGCGAGTCGCTCTGGATTCTCACCAAAGTCAACGCTTGAGTTCGCAAACGTGCTCACGACCTGAAACAGCGAGTTGTACGCAATCGGCGGGCGCTTGTCGTTCTTAACACCAGGATATTGAATAAGCCCCTTAAATGGCGAGGAAGGATCATCAAGCGCCAGCGCCTTGGCGGCAAGCGCCCGCGCACGTTCCTTCTGGAGGTAGCCAACGCTCTGATCATCCATGGAGGCCAACAGAGCACGCGAAAACTGCGTTTCAATCTTTTGCGTACTGTTTGCAATCATGAATACGCGCTTGGCCGCATCAGCATCTCCCACGTTCGCGTTCACAGAGATCTGAAACGCTTTAACCTTGTCGACATCCACCAAAGCCAAAGCAGCAGTTCTCTGCTGACCATCTACAAGCACCGCTGACTTCTCTTCATCGAACGCGGCTCTGCGGAAGGGGAAATCAAGCTCAACGGTACGAAACCGTTGCGCCATCATGTTCGCTTGGTGCGGAATAGGAACCGTTGTGAATTCCGACAAAGGCTTGATTCGAATGAACGACTCGGGCGCTTCGTCCTCGGCTTCGGGCTCAACTACACGGTCTTCCTGAAGTACCAACAACACAGAGTTAGGGATCTGCGTTCCATTGCTGATCCCCTGCGCAATCTCGGCCACATGCTTCTCGATCTCGCCGCGTTGGTTGCCGGTCCCTGCAAGAGAGTCAAGCCGATCAATACGAGCAATTGACCTAATGAGCCGCGCCTCGCAAGTGAATTGGAACCGTCGCTCTTCGTTGCCGAGGTCCGCCTCGACAGCAATCAATCGCAGCCGTTCCGGCGCAGTCCCTGCCTTCCGATAGAGCATGATCCCATCAGGATCGAAGGGACGCTGAGTCTGAGTACTCACCTCAAGGATGACATCAGCAACCAACTTCGCGAGCGCCGAGCGCACGTCTGCAGTGCTGACCCCAGAGAGCAACTGCTCAACATCCTTTTCAGATAGAAGTGGGTCGTCCAACTGCACGAAAAGACTAGTTACCTTTTCAGTTGGAGTTCCATCGCCACTGCCAATGAGAGCAGCAAGCTCCAGTTCTTCTTTGCGGAAATTGCACCTGAGCTGAGAGTTCATCGGCAATCCTTGGATGTAGAAGGATGTTCGAACGAGGGAGAATGAATCTACTCTACGTCCATCACGTTCCGCTCGACTAGACGTAAGTTCCGAGGGGGACTTCATATCGCCGTCGCCTTTGACTACGTCAGCCCCCTAGCATGCATGTTGCCCTCGGGCAGGCGCTCACTCGCGGTAAAGTGAATCAGCTCGGCAAACTTTGAGCACGGAAGCGTCGTCTTGGACCCTGGTGCCGAGTTGCTTGAGGAAGTATGGGACGCCCACGTTCTCGCAAGCGTCGTGCAGTTCCCGCGCCCAGACGAGATCGAAAGCAGGAGCGTCCCTCCAGGACTGCTGTGCGCCAGACAGCGCCCTGCACAAGGGTCTGCCGACGCAAGGGCTGCTGCTACGTAGCGACGAAGAGCCACACCGTCCAGAGCTCTGCCTCTGCTGTGGCATGAAGCTCTGACCCAAGCCGCTGCCCCGCTCGCCACACTTCCATGACCTGCGACACACGACTGCCACCCTGCTGCTCAAGGCCGGAGTCCCGCTGGCCACCCTGCAGCGAATCCTCCACCGCTAGGGCCCAGCCATCATCACGGAGGTGTACGGACACCTCGTCGTGGAGGACATGCGCAAGAGCCTCAACCAGCTCGCCTTCCGAACCATGGCTCCTACATCTACCCATGAGGTTCCATTGGCCCTGGCTGCTGCTGGATCTGGGCCCGCTCCGCTTGCTGCCAGTTTGCGGCTGAAGGCCAGGGCCCAAAAGGTGAAGGCCCTGGAGTCACCGGCTTTCACCGGAAACTCCAGGGCCTTCGATGGTCGGGGCGACAGGATTTGAACCTGCGACCACTTGCACCCCAAGCAAGTGCGCTACCAGGCTGCGCTACGCCCCGGTACTTCCCGTCAGAAACGGGCCGCCCTTATGCCCCCACACGACGTCATCGTCAAGCAAGAGCCGCAGGCAGCCGTACAAAAACCACCAGCTCGCTTCAGGACTTCCCGTCCGACTCCTCCTCGGACTCGAACTCCTCGGAGTCGAACTCGTCATGCTCGTCCGCCTCCTCCTCGCGCGCGTCGATCTCCGCGTGGTTCTCCGGAGGCGCCTCGCCGTTGAGCGCGCTCTTGAGCACCTGGCTCGGCCGGAAGGTCAGCACCCGACGGGCCGAGATCTCGATCTCCTTGCCGGTCTGCGGATTGCGCCCCACCCGCGCCTTCTTCTGCCGCACCTGGAAGTTGCCGAACCCGGAGATCTTGATCTTGTCCCCGCGCTCCAGCGTCTCCTTCAAGGTGTCGAAGACGAGCTCGACGATCTCCGCCGACTCCTTCTTGGAGAAGCCGACCTTCTCGTACACGCCCTCGATGATGTCCGCCTTCGTCATACGCTCCCTCGGCAACCCTTCTGTGCGGTGAAGCCTGCGGATGCTGACAGCCTTCCCAGAGGGGTGTCAACCCTCTGACTTCACTCAGGAATTCAGGCGCGCAGGGCCCCGCCCAGCCGCTGGTTCACCTCGGAGATGATGCGCTGGTGCGCCTCGCTCACCTCCGCGTCGGTGAGCGTCCGCTCGGGCGAGCGGTAGCGGATGGCATAGGCCAGGTTCTTCTTCCCCTCGGGGATGGGCTTGCCCGTGTAGACGTCGAAGATGAGGGCGTCCTCCACCAGCGCGCCTCCCACCTCCAGAATCACGCGGCGGACCTCGTCATTGCGAAGCTCCGCGGGCACCACCACCGCCAGGTCCCTCAGCACGGCCGGGAAGCGCGGCAGCGAGTGGTACTCGGGCACCAGCCGGGCCGAGGCGTACAGGGGCTCGGTGTCCAGCTCGAAGGCGAACACGCCCTGCGGCAGCTCCAGGGCCTTGGTGATGCGCGGGTGCAGCTCGCCCACGTACCCGAGGGCCGTCCCATCGGCCAGAAGCACCTGGGCGCAGGCACGCGGATGCCACGCGGGAGCCTCGGCCGGCACGAAGCGAACCCCATCCAGGTGCAGGGCATGGAGTACCGCCTCCACGGCGCCCTTGGCGTCGTAGAAGTCCATCCGAGCGTCCTTCTGAGTCCAGCTACGCCCGGAGCGCAGGCCCCACACGAGCCCGCCCACCCGGTGTACCTCGCGCGTAGCCGGACGCCGACCCTGCCCGCCTTCCGGATCCCGGAAGTAGGCCCGGCCCGTCTCGTAGATGGCCACCCGCTCCACCTGGTGCCGCACGCTGCGAGAGAGGTTCTCCAGCAGTCCTGGCAGCAGGCTGGTGCGCATCACCGACTGCTCCACGCTGAGCGGATTGATGAGCACTACCGGTGCGTCCTTCCCGCCCAGCACCTCAAGGCTCTTGGGCGCCACGAACGAGTAGTTCACCACCTCGTTCATCCCCACGCCGGAGAGCGCCTGACGCAACCGCCGCTCGGCCTCGGCCTGGGCCGGCTCGGGAGCCAGCTCCGCGATCCCGCGCGGCAGCCGGGCCGGGATGTTGTCGTAGCCGTACACGCGAGCGATCTCCTCCAGCAGATCCTCCTCGCGCTCCACGTCCACGCGCGCCCGCGGCACCTCGAACGTCGTCTGGCCGCTGCCGTCCTCCGCCGCCCGGAACCCGAGCGCGCCCAGGATGCGGCGGCACTCCGCCTCCGGCACCGCCGCGCCCAGGAACTTCTCCACCCGCGCATAGCGCAGCGCCACCCGACGCGGCGGCTGAGGGCTCGGATGCACATCCACCCGGCCCGAGCGCACCGTGCCACCCGACAGCTCCGAGATGAGCTGCGCGGCCCGATCGATGGCTGGCCCCACTGCGTCGATGTCCGCCCCACGCTCGAAGCGGTGCGATGCCTCGGTGTGCAGGCCGTGGCGCTTGGACGTGCGGCGCACGCTGGAGGGCTGGAAGTTCGCCGACTCGAGCACGATGTGCTTCGTGCCCTCCGTCACCTCGCTGTCCGCCCCGCCCATCACTCCGGCGATGGCCTGGGGCCGATCCCGGTCGCAGATGGCCAGGTCATCCGCGTCGAGCGTGCGCTCCTTGCCATCGAGCGTGCGGATCTTCTCGCCCGGCTTCGCGCAGCGAACGACGATCTCCTGCCCCGCGAGCTTCTCCAGATCGAAGGCATGCAGCGGCTGGCCATACTCGAGGTTGACGTAGTTGGTCACGTCCACCACGTTGTTGATGGCGCGCACGCCACAGGCCTTGAGACGGTCCTGCATCCACTGGGGCGAGGGCTTGATGGTGACGTTCTCGACGATGCGCGCGGCGTAACGCGGGCACCGGGCCGAGTCCTCGATCCGCACCTTCACCTTGTCGGCCGCGGAGCCCCCAGACTCAGCGGGCTTCGGCTCCGGCGAACGGAACGCGGCGCCCGTCACCACGCCCACCTCTCGCGCCACGCCCAGGTGCGACAGGGCATCGGGCCGGTTCGGGGTGACGTTCACCTCCAGCACCACGTCATCCAGCCCCAGCGCCTCGGCGATCGGCGTGCCCGGCTTCGTCTCCGGCGAGAGGATGAGCAGCCCGGAGGAGTCCTCCGTCAGCCCCAGCTCCTTGGCCGAGCACAGCATGCCGAAGCTGTCCACGCCCCGGAGCGCGGCCTGCTTGATCTCCACGCCATTGGGCAGCTTCGTGCCCACGGTGGCCAGGGGCACCTTGTCCCCGACTTTGTAGTTCTTCGCGCCGCACACCACTTGCAGCGGCGCGGAGCCGCCCGCGTCCACCTTCGTCACGGACAGCTTGTCCGCGTTCGGGTGCTGCACGGACTCCTGGATCTGCGCCACCACCACGCCCTTGAGCGCCGCGCCGGGCTGCTCCAGGCCTTCGATCTCCAGCCCCGCCGCGGTCAGCTTGCGCGCCAGCTCGTCCACCGACGCCGGCAGCTTCACGTACTCGCCGAGCCACTTCACCGAAATCTTCACAGGTCAACCCTCTCCCGGACTCAGAACTGCTCGAGGAAGCGTGCGTCGTTCTCGAACATCATCCGCAGGTCATCGATGCGGTAGCGCAGCATGGCGATGCGCTCCACGCCCATGCCGAACGCGTAGCCCGTCACCTCACCCGGGTCATAGCCGCTGTACTTGAAGACGTTGGGATGCACCATGCCGCTGCCCAGCACCTCCAGCCAGCCCGTCGACTTGCACACCCGGCAGCCCTTGCCGCCGCACGAGGTACAGGAGATGTCCACCTCCGCCGAAGGCTCGGTGAACGGGAAGAAGGACGGGCGGAACCGCGTGCGCGTGTCCGAGCCGAAGAACGCCTTCACGAACGCGTCCAGCGTGCCCTTGAGCTCCGCGAAGCTCACGTCCTTGTCCACCAGCAAGCCCTCCACCTGGTGGAACATGGGCGTATGGGTGATGTCCGAGTCGCGCCGGTACACCCGGCCCGGCATCACCGCGCGAATGGGCGGCTTGTGCGACAGCATGTGCCGCACCTGCACCGGGGACGTGTGCGTGCGCAGCAGAACCGGGCTGTCCGCCTTCTTCGCGTGGCCCAGCGTCGCCTCGTCCACGTAGAAGGTGTCCTGCATGTCCCGCGCGGGGTGATCCTTCGGCAGGTTCAGCGCCTCGAAGTTGTAGTAGTCCAGCTCGATCTCCGGACCCACCGCCACCTCGAAGCCGAGCCGCGCGAACGTCCGGACGATCTCCTCCATCGTCCGCGACACCGGGTGCCGGCTGCCGGGAGCCACCGCGCGACCGGGCAGCGTCACGTCCAGCTTCGCGCCCTTCAGCTCGGCCTCGAGCGCGGCCTCCTCGGCGCGCTTGAGCGCATCCGCGAGCAGCTTCTCGATCTCCGCCTTGACCTGGTTGGCGACCTCGCCCAGCGCCTTGCGCTCCTCGGGAGGCAACTTGCCCATGCCCCCGAGCACGCCGGACAGCTCGCCCTTCTTGCCCAAATAGCGGATCCTCAGCGCCTCGACGGCGGACACCTCCGAGGCGACGGTGATGTCACGCCGTGCCGACTCCGCGAGAGACTGCAACCGATCCCGCATCGCTCTGCTCCCCTCCCCGCCCGCCTTGCGAGCGGGGGCAAAAAAAAGGGCCGCCCTGGCGAGGCAGCCCGTGTACTCGTTCACGCCCGGGAGACCCCAACCGGAGCCTCCCCAGCGATTCTGTCCGCCGGCCCCTCAGGCCGGAGTCGTCAGGCCGCCTTGGCGATGTTGGCGACGGCGGCAAAGCCCGCGGGATCCGCCACGGCCATGTCGGCCAGGACCTTGCGGTCCAGCGAGATCTTCGACTTGGCCAGGCCCGCGATCAGCTTCGAGTAGGACAGGCCCACGGTGCGAGCCGCCGCGTTGATGCGGACGATCCACAGCGAGCGGAAGTTGCGCTTGCGGGCGGCGCGGTCACGGCTGGCGTAGTCCAGCGCGCGCTCCACGGCCTGATTGGCCCGCTTGTAGCAGTTCTTCCGACGGCCACGGTAACCCTTGGCCAGCTTCAAAATCCGATTACGACGGCGGCGAGCCTTGAAACCCTTCTTTACGCGCATGACACACTCCTCGACTGCTCAAGCTGGGAACCCCGTGGCGCAGGCCTCACGCCGCTCCGCCAGGGTCCGTGGGTAGTTAGTAACTAGTTCGCCCCGTAGGGGAACATCTCCTTGATGACCTTCTTCGCATCCATGTCGCGAAGGTGGCCCGTGCCGCGGTTGCGGCGCTTCTGGGCCGGCGTCTTGCCGTGGGTGAAAAGGTGCTTGCCGTAGGCCTTGCCGTGCTTCACCTGGCCGCTCTTCTTCACCTGCAACCGCTTCTTCGCACCGCTACGGGTCTTCAACTTCGGCATCGTCCCAATCCTTCCTTCACGTTGCGCCGTCGGCTCTTTAGCTCTCGGCCTTCTGTTACAGGCCGACAGCCGAAGCCGACAGCCAAATCTCTCTACTTCGTCCCACCAGCCGCGCTAACTGGGGCAGCTTGCTCCTCTACCGCTGGAGCCGCCGCCGTGGGAGCCGCCTCCGAGGGCTTGCCCTCCGGCCGGGCGTCCACCTTGCCGTCCGCAGGCTTGCCTTCCCGCTTGGCAGCCTCCTGCTTCTTGCCCCCCGCCTCACCCTCGTGCTTCTTGCCCGCCGCGTCCGCCTTCGCCGCCGCCTCCGCCTGCTGCCGAGCCTGATCACGCGCGCGCTGCGCCACCTTCGGGTTGGGCGCGAGGATCATGAACATCTGGCGCCCTTCCATGCGAGGCGCCTGCTCGACGACCGCGGTCTCCTTCAGATCCTTGACCACGTCATCCAGAATCGCGCTGCCCAGCTCCTTGTGGGTGATCTCGCGACCGCGGAAGACGATGGTGACCTTGGCCTTGTTCGCCTCCTCGAGGAAGCGCTTGATGTTGCGGACCTTGAACTCGTAGTCGTGCTCCTCGGTCTTCGGACGGAGCTTCACCTCTTTGAGGTGGACCACGACCTGCTTCTTCTTGGCTTCTGAAGCCTTCTTCTTCTCCTCGTACTTGAACTTGCCGTAGTCCATGATCTTGCAGACCGGCGGCTTCGCCATCGGGTTGACCTCGACCAGGTCAAACCCCTCGGACTGAGCGCGCTCAAGGGCCTGCTCGATCGAAAGGACACCCAACTGCTCGCCTGCCGCTCCTACGACACGGACCTCGCGAGCACGGATACGGCGATTGGTTCTTTGATCGCGTACGATGGGAGAACCCTCCAAAAACGGGAGTTCGGGCCTGCCTCCCTCCCTTGGAAGAGGCGCAAGATACTTTTCTACACCAGGGAGTCAAGGGAGGTCATCGACTTCCCGACCTGGTGCGACATCACGAGATGGTGGCCTCCTTGACCAGGAGGGCCTCGAAATCCTCCAGCTTCATGCTCTTGAGGTCCTCGCCGCCGTAGCGCCGGGGGGCCACGCCCCCTGCCGCCACCTCGTTGTCGCCGATCACCAGGGTGAAGGGGATCTTCTGGATCTGGGCCTCGCGGATCTTCGCGTTGAGCGTCTGCCCGCGCTCGTCCAGCTCGACCCGGTAGCCCTTGGCGCGCAGCTGATCGCGCACCTTGCGGGCGTACTCGAGCTGCCGGTCGGCCACGGTGACGATCGTCGCCTGGACGGGGGCCAGCCACGCGGGGAAGGCGCCCGCGAAGTGCTCGATCAGGATGGCGATGAAGCGCTCGAAGGAGCCGAAGATGGCGCGGTGCAGCACGACCGGCTTGTGCTCGGCGTTGTCTTCTCCGATGTAGGACAAGTCGAAGCGCTGCGCGGCCAGGTAGTCCAGCTGCATGGTGCCCAGCTGCCACTTGCGGCCGATGCTGTCGGACACGTCGAAGTCGATCTTCGGGCCGTAGAAGGCGCCCTCGCCCGGCTTCACCTCGTAGGGCACGTTGAGTGTCTTGAGCACACCTTCCAGCGCGGCCTCCGCGCGGTCCCATGTGGCGTCGTCACCGAGCCGCTGCTCAGGGCGGGTGGAGAACTTGGCCGAGTACTTCAGCCCCACGGCGTTGTAGACGTGGTCCAGGAACTCGACGAAGCGGCGGACCTCGTCGCCGATCTGGCTCTCCATGCAGTAGATGTGGGCGTCGTCCTGGGCGAACTGGCGCACGCGGGTGAGGCCGCCCAGCGAACCGGCCGCCTCGTTGCGGTGCAGCACGTCCTGGGTGTGGAAGCGCAGCGGCAGGTCGCGGTAGCTGTGGCGCTTGAAGCCGAAGTACAGGTGGTGCGAGGGGCAGTTCATCGGCTTGAGGGAGAAGTCGTGCTCGCCGGACTCGCTGTCGAGCACCAGGAACATGTTCTCCTTGTACTTGCCCCAGTGGCCGCTGATCTCCCACAGGCCCTTGTTGAACAGCAGCGGCGTCTTGATCTCCACGTAGCCGCGCTCGGCCGTCAGCCGCCGCATCCAGCCCGAGAGCGTCTGGTAGATCGCGGTGCCCTTGGGCGTCCAGAAGGCCGAGCCCGGCGCGTACTGGTGGAAGTGGAACAGGTCCAGCTCCTTGCCCAGCTTGCGGTGGTCGCGCTTCTTCGCCTCCTCGATGCGCGTCAGGTGCTCCTGCAGGGCCTTCTTGTCGAAGAAGGCCGTGCCGTAGACGCGCTGGAGCATCGGGTTGCGGTGGTCACCGCGCCAGTACGCGCCGCTGGAGGACAGGATCTTGATGACCCCGATGCGGCCGGTGGACGGGGCGTGGGGCCCGAGGCAGAAGTCCACCCAGTCCCCGTGGCTGTAGAGCGTCAGCGTCTTGGCGCCCTTGGCGGCGATGTCCTGGATGATCTCCACCTTGAACTTCTCGCCCTTCTCCTCGAAGAGGCGAACCGCCTCCTCCATGGAGATCTCCTTGCGGACGAAGGGCAGGTTCTGGGCGATCTCCTTGTTGGCCTCGACCTCGATCTTCTCGAGGTCCTCGGGCGTGAAGGGCTTCTCGCGGAAGAAGTCGTAATAGAAGCCCTCCTCCGTCGCCGGGCCGATCGTCACCTGGGTGCCCGGGAAGAGCCGCTGCACGGCGCTGGCCACCACATGCGCGGCGTCGTGGCGGATGAGCTCCAGGGCCTCGGGGCTCTTGGTGGTGAAGATCTGGAGCTTCACGTCCTCGTTCAGCGGACGGGCCAGGTCCATGTCCTGGCCGTTGACCCGGGCGAAGAGAGCGGCCTTGGCCAGGCCGGCGCCGATGCCCTCCCGCACGAAGTCCCCGATGGGAGTCCCCCGGGCCGTCTGCTTCTGGCTGCCGTCGGGGAGTGTCACCGTGATCATGTCGGACATGTCAGAACCTCGAAATGCATCGGGCGGCAGGCTTACTGGAAGCCTTGCCGCCCGGTGTCAGACTTCCTGATGGGATGGGTCGTAGTGGGATCGAACCACTGACCCCTACCGTGTCAAGGTAGTGCTCTACCGCTGAGCTAACGACCCCTGTCTGAAAAGCGCGGCGGGAATAGCAGTGCCCTCCCGCAGCTGTCAAGGAAACACGGACGTGGACGCTTCCTCTTCCCTGACCCTGTGCCGATTCAGGGGGGCGCTGCCTCCAGCAACTGGCGAACTCGGCCCATCACCGCATCGAACATGGTCGGGGTAAGCCGGCCCGTCTGCGTGTTCTGCTGGCTGACGTGGTAGCAGCCCACGAGCGTCCGGCCGCCTGGCAGGGGGACCTCTGCCCCGTGTCCGAACGCCGGCTTGGGGGAAGGCAGGCTCACCCCGGCCCGGGACAGGGCCACCAGGGTGGCGTTCCAGCCGATGGCCCCGAGCGCCAGAAACACCCGGGCGGGCAACAGCGCCAGCTCCCGATCGAGGAAGGGCGCACAGCGGGCCAGCTCCTCGGGCAGTGGCTTGTTCTCCGGTGGCGCGCAGCGGGCGGACGCAGTGATGTAGGCGCCTTTGAGCGTGAGGCCGTCGTCCCGATGCTGACTGGTCGGCTGGTTGGCGAAGCCCGCGCGGTGCAACCCCGCGTAGAGGAAGTCTCCGGAGCGGTCCCCGGTGAAGACCCGGCCGGTCCGGTTCGCCCCGTGGGCCGCCGGTGCCAGGCCGATGACGACCAGCCGCGCCTGGGGATCGCCAAAGCCCCCTACCGGCCGGCCCCAGTACGTCCAGTCCCGGTAGGCGCGGCGCTTCACCCGCGCCACCTCTTCTCGCCATTCAACCAGGCGAGGACAGGCCCGACACTGGATGATCTCCGCCTGCAATTTCTCGAGCTTCGTCACCTGCTCCGACCTCGCACCGCGGCCTCCAACTGCTGGACCCGGGCCTCGACGCTCACCCCTTGGGTGCCTCACCTGTGTACAGCGGCATCTTCTGGTAGCGCTGCACCACCACGCGCAAGACCACCTTGAGGATGGCGCTGAAGGGCACCGCGAGGAGGATCCCCACGAAGCCGAACAGCTCGCCGAACGCGAGCACCGCGATGATGACCGCCACCGGCGCCAGCCCGACCTTCTCACCCACCACCCGAGGGGTGATGACGAGCCCCTCGGACAGCTGGGCCACCGCGAAGGTCCCCGCCACCACCGCCAGCTGCCAGGGACCCTGCCACGACAGCATCAGCCCGACCATGGTGAGCACCAGCCCGATCGCCGTCCCCAGGTAGGGCACCATGTTCCCGAAGCCCGCGATGACGCCGATGACGATGGCCATGTCCACCCCCGCGATGGCCAGCCCCGTGCCGTAGATGACCGACAGGATGGAGCCCACGGTGAGCTGCCCTCGCACGAAGGCCGAGAGCACATCGTCCACCTCGCTGAAGCGGCGGCTCACCAGCCCCAACGCGCGCCGGGGGATGACCTCCCGCACCAGCCCGATGAGCCGAGGGTAGTCCTGCAGGAAGAAGAACCCCAGCACCGGCACCACCGCCAGCCCCAGCAACGTCGTCACGAACCGGGCGGTGTTGCTCGCGAAGCGCGCGGCCAGGCTCGCCGCCGTGGGCCCCGCGCTCTGGAGCAGATCCGAGGCCTGGGCGCCCAGCTCCGCGGTCCGCTGGTTCACGAACTCCGGCACGGACACGCCCAGCAGCGCCTCCACACGGGGGATGACCTGGGTGCTGGCCCGACGGAAGAACTCCGGCAGCTTGGCCGCCTCCTCCCGGAACACCGGGATGAGGTAGAGCACCGCGCCCACCAGCGCCAGCGTGGAGCCCGCGAAGACGAGCGTCGTGCCCCACGTGCGGCTCAGCTTGCGGCGCTCGAGCGCGGTCACCAGCGGGTTGAAGACGTACGCCCCCGTGAGCGCCAGCAGCACGGGAACCGCCACCCCGCCAAACACCGAGATCAACACGAACACCAGCCCCAGCATGCCCACCATCACCAGGGACCAGAGCAGATCGATCCGCCGCGCCTCCTCCTCGGGAAGCGGCAGTGTCTCCTCTGGGGGGACAACGTGCAGGACTGGGGGCGGCTCGGGAGCGGCCTCAGGCGCCACGGGCGTGGCACGAGACTCTTCCGGGGACTTCACCGCGCGTGCGCTGCCTTTCTTGCGACGTCCGATGACGGGGCTCCTCTCGAGGTGACTACTTGTTGCGATTCACGAAGCGGCCGAAGTCGTCTTCCATGGCCTTCCAGTCCAATGGCTCGACCTCTCCCAGATTCGTACTGCCGACCCTGACCTGCTGCTCCTTCTGAAGGTTGGCGAACCCCGCCTCCCACTGCTCCTGGGTGACCTCTCGGGGCGGAGGCCTCTCCGTCCGCGCCTGCTTCTTGTCACCCTTGGCACCGGGGGCTGGCTGGGTCTGGTTCTTCACCGTCTTGAGGACCTGGGCCTCCACCACCACGCGCCCCTCCACCACCCGCACCACCACGTCCGGCTTCGGCCCGGGCGTCATGCCCTGCACCTTGCTGACGTAGTCCACCCGGAAGATGGTGCCGCGCACGCCGGCCACCGCGCGCTCGGTCTTCACCTCGAACTTCGCCTCCGAACCGGAGATCACCTTCTTCACGTGCGCCCAGAGGCTGCCGAGCCCCAACCTCGCCGAGAAGCTCTTGCGATTCACTCCTTCGAAGGTGGCCTCGTCGATGTAGAGCTGGCTGTTCTCCGCGAGCATGAGCACGCTGTTGTCATTCAACTGGATCTTGAGGTTGGACTTCGGCCCCAGTTGGAGCGAGTCCTTCACCTCGATCTCCGCGCCGGCCAGGAGCACATGCTGCTGTCCGCTGGCGTCCGTGCGCGTCGCCGTCCCCTCCATGACGAGGACCTTCCCGACGCTCGCCAGCGCGAGTCCGGGCAGCACCAGCGCGGCCAGCACCGCCGCTCGTCCACCAACGGTCGACCTGAGCAAGCCCTTCACGGAGCACCTCCTTCGGGAGTCCCGGTCCCCATCGTCTGGAGCCGCACGTCCAAGGCGGCCCGGGCGCCATGGGGCTCGAAATAGGTGGTGTACGGCCAGTAGCCCTGCTTCCTCACCTCGATCTGGTGCAGCCCCTTGCCCACCCTCAGCCCCCGGGGCGAGCCCCGGAAGTCGGTGCAGATCCCCTGGATGACACCGTCCAGGTACACCTCCGCGTCCGGAGGCTCGCACCGCAACACCACATCTCCGCTCGGCGTCCCGGCGTTGCGCAAAAGCTCCCGGGCCTGGCCCAGCGTCGCTGGCTCCTCCTGGCGCCCGGCACAACTCAGCGCCACTACCAACCCCACCGGCCAGAGCCCACCGCGCATCAGCGCGCCAGCGTCAGCTCGATGGTGCTGTTGCCCACTCCCGTCACGCTGACCTTCTTGCCCTTGTACGTCTTGCCGCTCACCGCCTCGGCCAGATCGTCCATGGTGCCCAGGAAGGTCAGGTCAAACTGACCCTTGCCTCCACTGAAGGTCCCCTGCCCCAACTCGCGCAGCCCCGAGGACAGCTCCTTGGCCAGCACCTTCTTGAAGCCCTGGACCGCCGCGTAGTCCGTCAGGCCCACCACGCTCATGCTGACGCGGCTGCCGTTGAAGAACGCGTTGTTCAGGTACGCGACGACCGGCGTACGCACCTCGGCGACGACCTTCTCGCCCCGAACCCGCGCCACCTCGTAGGCCGTGCGCTCATAGGAGACCGTGAGCTTGCCCTGCTCGCCCACGTTGTTCTGCTTGTTGTCGAAGCCGCCGGAGACCTTGGCGAGCTGGCTCCCGCTGGCCGTCTCGAAGATCGAGAGATCGTACCCTCCGGAGACGAAGAACAGGAGCTGGTTGCCCTGATCGTCCACTTCGCCCCACGCCTTCTTGTTCGGCGCGATCTGCTGATACGTCACGTTGCCGTAGAGGATGTAGTCCGCCTTCGTCAGGTCCCCGATCTCCTTGGCCTCGGCGTTGCTCAGCGCGGTGGCGCCGGGCTGCAGCCGCACCTTCCCCATGGCGAAGGCCGGGTCGATGATCGTCCAGCCGTCCTTCATGAAGGCCTCGGTGAGCACCGTGCTCATCGTCTGGCTGGTGATCGAGGCCTGATCGGGCGTCACCGTCTGCTCGTACACCAGGATGACCAGCTTCTTGTTGCCGAGCTGCTGGATGAGGGCCTGCACGGCCTGCAGATCCTTGTCGAGCTGCGTGGTCCCCACCTGTGCGCGCAGGGTGACCTTCATCACCCCGCCCTCCTCCTTGCGGTCCACGATGTCGTACTTGCGCACGTAGCCATCGCTCCGGGAGAGGATCTTGTCCTGGATGAGCTGGTTGTTGGACGTCAGCGTCTGCGCGGAGATCCGCACGCCGACCACCTTCTCCACCGCCTCGCGCAAGGCGGCGTTGCGGGCATCCCGCACCGCCTTGTCCGTGTCACCCGCGACGATCGCGGCCTCGCCCGTCACCTCCTGGGTCACGAAGTCGGGCTGCTTGCCTGCCGCCAGCGCAGTCGCGACCAGGAGCCAGGACACCACCGTGAGCTTCAACGCCTTCATGTCCGCCCTCTCGCGCTACTGCGTGACGATCGCGACCCGGCCCTCGGCCAGGAACGATGCGTTCGATTCGGTGAGCTGCTTCAGCGCTTCCTCGGCCAGCACCAGGTCCGAGCCCTGGAGCTGCGAGGCCTTCACCACCAGCGGCTTCTCGCCCACCAAGGTGCTCTTGCGCGCGTCCTCGAGGCTCTTGAAGTACGCCGCCACCGCCGAGGCCTTGCGCGCGTCGGTCGAGAGCGCCTCCGCGCCGTAGACGGCCTTACCCGCGCCGTCCAGCAGTCGCGGCGCCAGCACCGGACTCGCGCCCAGGCCGCGCGCATCCACCACCAGCCCGGTGTACTTCTTCGTGCCCTGCTCGTTCACCGAGATCGCCGCATCCGCGGCTGGCAGCAGCGTGGCCGTGAGCGCCGACAGCGGCACCTCCACGTCCAACTCCACTCCGCTGTCCGAGTAGTAGCGCTTGTTGACGACCTTGAAGCCGCGGATGACTCCCTCGACGCGGCCCCGGAGCTCCTCGCTGCCCATCGCGTCGCCCACCGTGCGGCCGGCGCTGATCTGCACGCCCTTGACCTGCTCCAGCAGATTGCGGAACGCGTCCATCTTCGCCGCGCGCTCGGCCCCCAGTCGCGCCTGGGCCGGGTTGGCGGCCTTCATGTCCGGCGAGCCCGCGCCGGTGGCCCGCAGGATCTGCCCCTCCCAGTTGATTCCGGTCTCGGGCTTCGCCGCAGCCGCAGCCGCGGGGGCCGCAGGCTTCACATCCTTACCCTGGGCCACCGCGGACAACGGTACGACCAGGGCCAGCATCCACAACGAACGCTTCAAAGGGGGCCTCCGTCCTCGGAGAACGCGGCGAGATGACGCCACTGAAATGTCGGCCATTCAATCGACCGGCTTTCAGTGAAGTCAAGGCGCGCTCCCCCCTCCAAGCACGCCTGCTCTCTAGAAATCGCGTTCCCGTGACGCGAGGCGCGACGCGCTGCGTCAGTTCTCTTGACCGTTCTGGGTGACGTAGGTGTCGATCATCCGGCGGTGCCGCTCGGTGAGCAGCGTGAAGCGCACACCGGAGCGCTCGCGACGCGCCGTGTCCAGCTCCGCCCACTCGCGGACGACCTCGCCCTCCGCGTAGATGACCTCCTCGGAGCCCGGGAGCTGGAACTGGAGCCCCACGCGCCGGGCGTGGTGCTTCGGCTCGATGAGCTGCGCCAGGCTCAGCCCCTCAGGGCTGATGTCGGAAGCACGGGTCATGTACGGCACGCCACCCATGTACTTGTTCAGGTAGATGTCGATCGGTGCCCGCTTCGTCTTCCGCTTGTCGCTCATCTCGTCCCTCGCGTGTTGCTACAGCCCGCTTCCAGGATGAAGCAGGGTGTCGCGAGGGTAGAGGCAAACAGCAAGCTGGCAAGAAAACGGCCGCCGCCCACGCCTCATGACTCATGGGTGGCCCTATAGTTTCCCGGCTCTCGTACGAGGAGAAATCGATGCGAATGACATTGCTGGCGACGGTGGTAGTCGGCCTCCTGGCGTCCCAGGCGCAGGCCCAGGGGAAGGCGAAGGCGCAGCCAGCGCCGGCCGCGGCGCCGACCGCGCAGCTCCAGACGGAGGAAGAGAAGACCCTCTACGCGCTCGGGCATGGCTTCGGGAAGGGGCTCGCGGTCTTCGGCCTGAGCCCCGCCGAGCTCGAGATCATCAAGCGCGGCCTCACGGACTCCGTCACCGGCGCGCCCTCCGCCGTCGATGTGGATCTGTACTCCGGAAAGCTGCAGGGGCTCGCCAAGTCACGCCAGGCCAAGGCCAACGACGCGTTCCTGGCGAAGGCGGCCGAGGAGAAGGGCGCCGTCAAGCTCCCCTCCGGCGTCATCTACAAGGAGGTGCAGGCTGGCACCGGCGCCAACCCCAAGGCCAAGGACACCGTGGCCGTCCACTATCGGGGCACGCTGATGACCGGCGAGGAGTTCGACAGCTCCTACCGGCGCAACCAGGTCGCCGAGTTCCCCCTCAACGGCGTCATCCCCTGCTGGACCGAGGGCGTGCAGAAGATGAAGGTCGGCGGCAAGGCCCGGCTCGTCTGCCCCGCCAAGGCGGCCTACGGCGATCGCCCGCCCATGGGCTCGAAGATTCCCCCGAACGCCGTGCTGGAGTTCGAGATCGAGCTGGTGGGCATCCCCGGCGATACCTCCCGGCAGTAGCGGGAGTCACGGGCCCGGGGATGCGCCCCTGGGTCCGTTAACGCTTCAGCGCCGCCTCCGTGGCGCGCAGCAGCGGCTCGGCGCTCACCGGCAGGCCCGTGGCATTCACCATCCACTGGTCCGGCGTCACCGCCCCGTAGCTGGACATCCGCTCGAACTCCGCGCCCAGCGGCCCCTTCTTGTGCAGGTGCTCCTCGATCTGGAACGCGATCAGGTGCCCCAGCGGATAGTCCGGCAGGTACATCGGGTACGAGATCATGTGGCTGTAGATGCCCAGCAGCGGCGTGCCCTGCCCGCCCAGCACCGGCGCGTAGTACTTCTCCCAGTGCTCCTTGGCGATCGCCACCGTGGCCTCGCGCAGCTGCGCCGGCGTGGCCTCCGGGTGCTCGTACATCCAGTGCCACACCGCGATGTCCACCAGCGCCACGCCGGCGATCTCCCACGTGGCCCAGAAGTCGTTGAGCACCCGCTCCTTCTCGGCCGCCGCGTCCGGCTTGCCCAGCCCCAGCAGCTCCATGTCCCGCGCCTGGAACACGAACGCCAGCGCTTCCGTGAAGGCGTTGTTGGGCACGCCCTGCAGCAGCGTGTGGTCCACGTTGTAGAGCGAGAACACCTGCTCCACGTTGTGCCCCAGCTCATGCACGGCGATGTTGTAGCCCTTGTAGTTCATCCCGTCCTTCTCCACCCGCGTGCGCAGGTGGGGGAAGTCGCCGCGCCGCATCGCCTGCATGGCGTGGCCCGCTCCACGGGACGGATCCACCTCGATGCGCTCGGCCAGATACGCCGCCCGCTCCTTGGTGAAGCCCAGCCCCTGCAGCAGCCGGGGGATGTCCTTGGAGAACGCCTGCGCCGTCGGGTAGCGCTGCCGCGTCAGCTTGTCCAACTCCTCCGAGGAGCGCGACGAGCCCGGCCGGAACCCGTTGAACCACAGATCCTGCGGCTCCAGCTTGCGCCCCACCCGCTGCTCGATCAGCTTCGCCACCTTCGGCACCAGCGGCGAGGTGAGCACCTGCGTCAGCAGCGCTTTCACCCGCTCCTCGGGCAGCTCCCGCTGCAGCTCGAAGCTCCGGGCGATCTGTGTGGGCGCCACCGGCACGTAGGGGTCCACGCGGCGCGCGGCCTTGAAGTGCGCCAGCAACCGCGCGTACCGGATGTCCGGCTCGGCCGCCGTGTCCACCTTCGCCTGACGCGCCGGAGCGTTCTCCTCCACCGTATTCGCGGGCGCCGCCGTGACGGTGTTGGTGAACGGGTTCCAGTCCACCTTCGGGTTGTCGATGACGGCCGCAGGGATCGTCTGGGTGACGATGCGCTCCATCACCTTGATGATCGTCCGCTGCTTGGCCTGCCCCTTCGCCTTGTCCGCGTAGTCCGCCTTCAGCTCGTCTCGCAGGTTCCAGTGGGTGATGAGCCGCAGCCCCTTCGGGAAGAGCCGCTCGCCCTTCTCGTCCACCAGGTGGTGCATCCAGATGTTGTACTCGGCGATGTAGAGGTCCGCCTCCGCGCCCGCGCGAGACACCTCCTGCTGCACCTCCGCCGGGACGCGGCGGTTGAAGCGCCCGGCCAGCCGCGCCTCGGCCCACTGGCGGCGCGTGTAGCTCTTCGCCTGTGCGGCGCGCTCGGCCAGCGTGGTGAGCGGGAAGTTCAGCAGCACCACGAAGCCCACCTTCGACTGGAACAGATCCTCCGTCGTGTGCGCGCTCGGATCATACGAAGCGAACAGCGGATCCACCGGCAGCAGCGGCCCCAGGTCCACGTCCGTGGCCCAGCGCACCTCGCGGCCCAGCGCGTTGAAGTAGCCGTCGAGCTGCTCGAAGTTGCGCTCCAGCCGCGCGAAGGTGGCATCCAGCGCCTTCGGGTCCGCGATGAAGTGCTCGCGGACGAAGGCCGCCATGTCCCCGTCCTCCTCGCGCCACTGCGCGGCTACCTGCTCCACGCCACGCTCGATGCGAGCTCGCTGGGCCTCACCGTGCTTCGCCACCAGCTCCGCCTTCAGGGCCGAAGTGTCCGGCTTCTTCGCGGACGTGGGCGCGGCGGGGCTCGATGCGGTCGTCACGGGACGGGCCTCCGAGGAAGCAGGGGCGGGTTGGCTGGCCGGCTCGGCTGACTCCGAGGCAGGCCCCTGAGGTGTTGAGGCACAACCCAGCAGGGAGAGAAGGGAGAGCAGGCGAGCGGATCGGGGCAGGTACGAACGCACGGGGGACCTCCAGAAAAGCGACGAGGGCCCGACCCTCTCGGATCGGACCCTCATGCGCAACGAAGAACGAGGCGAATTACGCCGCGCGCACGTTCTGGGCCTGCAGGCCCTTGGGACCGCGGGTCACCTCGAACTGGACCTTCTGACCCTCCTGAAGGGTGCGGAAGCCGTCCATGTTGATCGCGGTGTGGTGGCAGAACACGTCCTCGCCACCGCCATCCTGCGTGATGAAACCGAAGCCCTTCGCATCGTTGAACCACTTCACGGTACCAGTAGCCATTTCTTCTTCTCTTCCTGACTTCACGGACGCGAATAGCCGTCGTCCGGTCCCCACGAGAAAATTCGTTAGAGCAAGTTGAATGTAAGCGGCGCCTATACCCGTGTCCACATCTACCAGCCGCACCTCTGGCCCTTGTTCTGCTCCTGCAACCAGCCGCGCAGCGGGCCGAAATACTCGATGAGCGGAGTGGCATCCATCTGGCGCTGACCCGTCATGGCGAACAGGGCCTCTGGCCACGGCTTGCTCGCTCCCATCTCCAGCATGGCCTGGAGCCTCTTGCCGGCCTCCTTGTTCCCGTAGACGGAGCACTCGTGCAGCGGGCCCTTGAAGCCGGCCGCCTCGCACAGCGCCTTGTGGAACTGGAACTGGAGGATGCGCGCCAGGAAGTAGCGCGTGTACGGCACGTTGGCCGGCACGTGGTACTTGGCCCCCGGATCGAAGTCCTTCTCGGAGCGCGCCACCGGAGCGGCCACGCCCTGGTACTTCTCGCGCAGCGTCCACCACGCCTTGTTGTAGTTGCCCGGCGCTGTCTTGCCCGCGAACACGTCCCAGCGCCACTGATCGATCAGCAGGCCGAAGGGCAGGAACGCCACCTTCTCCAGCGCGTCCTTCATCTGGAGGTTGATGAGGTTCTTCTCGTTCTTCGGCACGTCCTTCAACAGCCCCGCTTGCTGCAGGTAGCCCGGGGTGATCGACAGGGTGATCGCGTCACCGATGGCCTCGTGGAAGCCGTCGTGGGCGCCGGCCTGATACAGGGCCGGCTTCGTGAAGTAGTAGGTGTAGTAGTAGTTGTGCCCGAGCTCGTGGTGGATGGTGACGAGATCCTCCTCGGTGGGCTTGATGCACATCTTGATGCGCAGATCGTTCTCGTAGGTGACGTCCCACGCGCTGGCGTGGCAGACGACGTCGCGATCCTGCGGCTTGGTGAACTGCGAGCGCTCCCAGAAGGTGGCCGGCAGCGGCTTGAGGCCCAGCGAGGTGAAGAACTTCTCGCCCAGCTGCACCATCTTCTTCGGGTCGTAGTTCTGCGCCTTGAGCGCCGCGCTCACGTCCAAGCTGGCCTGGCCGGGGAAGGGCTCCATCAGCGGATAGATGTTGTTCCACTCCTGCGCCCACATGTTGCCGAGCAGGTGCGCGGGGATGGGCTTGCCGGCGGGCACCTTGGCCTCGCCGTAGTGCTTGGCCAGCCGGGCGCGCACGTAGCAGTGCAGGTCGTCGTAGAGCGGCTTCACCTGCTGCCACAGGCGCTGCGTCTCCTGCTCGAACTGCTCGGGAGGCAGGTCATAGGCCGACTTCCAGAGGTTGCCGATGTTGGAGAAGCCGATCTCCTTGGCGCCCTCGTTGCCCAGCGTCACGAAGCGCTCGTAGAGCGGGCGCATCGGCGGGGAGATGGCGTGCCAGCCCACCCACGCGTCCAGCAGCTCGTCGTAGTTGCGGCTAGCGGCCAGCACGTCCGACAGCTCGCCGAGATCCCGGCACGCTTCCTTGCCGTCCTTGCTCTTCTTGCAGTACTTGCCCTTGCCGTAGAGGCCCTCGAGCTTCGCGGCGATGGCGGCCACCTCGGCGCGCTTCTGCGTGTCCGAGGGCGCGGCCAGCGCGGAGCTGACGCGCAGCAGGTGGATGGTACGCGCGGTGTCCGCGTCGAGCTTCAGCCCGTCGAACCGGCGCGAGTCCTTGATGGCCTGGTTCATGTAGGCCAGGACTTCTTCGTTCACCCAGGCGGCGTTCCGCTCGGTGTCGTCGGTGATGTACGTGGACTTGATCCACTCGGCGGTGGCCTGACGGGTCCACAGCCGCTTGAGGTCGGCGTTGACGCGCTCGGCGAACTTCTTGGCCTCCTCGGCGGTGGCCTTGGCCTGGGGAGCCGCGGCGCTCGCGGGGGGCGTTCCCTGCGCCGTCGCGGGCAGCGCGAACAGCAGCGCGGCCGCACAGGCCGCACGGAAGAGGGGCAGCACGGTGAGGTTTCGGATCATGGGCGGCGACCCTAGAGGAAGCGCCGACCGAAGGCACTCCGAAACATCGGAGGCTCAGAGGGAAGCCGCGCCGTGTTCGACCGTTCGCACTCTGCGTGCCGCCTGCTGACGCAGTGCGAAAAGCGCGAGGTCCTTGTCCTTGGCCTCCAGCATGAGGTCCGCGGGGGACTCGAGCGCGGCGAGCACCGCGCGGAAGTCGGCCGGAGCGATGCGGTCGGCGTGCGCTCCGGGCTTGCCGTCCTTCTTCTGGCTGGCCAGGTGGTACTTGGGACGCAGGCCCAGCGCGTGCCAGGAGGCGGCGGACTCGCGCAGCAGCTCGTCCAGGGGCATCACCGGGTTCGAGGGCAGCACCGCGTTGTGCAGGTTGTCGGCGAGGAACGGGACGCCATGCTCGCGAGCCAGCGGGAGCACCTCGCGCGCGGTCCACACCTTGTCATCGTGTTCGATGACGAGCCGGTCGCGCAGCTCCTCCGGCATCGTGTCCAGCATGCGGTGGGCGGCCTCCAGGGCCTCGGGTCGGCTGGGGGCCGCGCCTCCCACGTGAATGACGACGCGCGACTCGGGGCCCTGGCCGAGCAGATCCAGGACACGGGCGCCGTAGCGCAGCTCGGCGAGGGCGGCCTCGCGCACGTGGGGGTGGCGGGATGAAAGAGAGGCGCCCGCGGGCGAAGGGTGCAGGGAGAGCCGCTGGCGGGAGCGCTGGGCGATCTGGCCCAGGCGCGCGAAGGTGGAGGCGTAGGTCCGCCACCACGGCAGCGTGTTCACCGGATGGGAGGCGAAGGGAATGAGCGAGGAGCCGATGCGGAACAGCTCGATGCCGTGCTTCTCGTTGAACAGGAGGATCTGCTCCAGTTCGGCGAGATTCAGCTCGATGAGCTCCGACAGGCGGCGCGGGGTGACGCCCGCCAGCCGGCACGTGTGGCTCGCGCCCAGCTCCAGCGAGAGGCAGTTGGCGACGTAGCCCAGGCGATACGAGGAGAGGCCTTCCATGGCTCTTCAGATTCGCCATGGGCCGATCGTTGCGAGGCCCCTCCAGGCCTGCCCGAGGAGCTGGCAGGCACCCCACCCCTTTCCTCCCGCAACCCCACTCGACGCTACAAGTTGAAGCCATGCTGCTGGGCTTGATGGGGGATCCAAGGTGGCCAGCGCCCGCCGAGACGCTGGCTGATGCGCGTAACTTCCTGGAGCGCCTGAGGGACCGTCAGGTCCTGGTGGCGCCCCACACGGATGTGGATGGGCTGTCCTCCGGGGTGCTCGCCTTGCGAGCGCTCCGAGCAATGGGCGCTCGCCCCTCCGTGCAGCTTCCTGGGAAGGGAGAGCACGCCCACTCGCCTCCCTTCCAGCAGCGCCTGCGCCGCGTGGGAGCCGATGCACTGATGGTGCTCGACATGGGCAGCCGCGCCGGACCCATCCTCCCGGAGCTCCCCACCCTCATCGTGGACCACCACCCGTCCACTGAGTTCCCCGAGGGGGCCCTGGTGCTCTCGGGCTACGGCCACGAGCCCATTGCCCCCACCAGCGTGCTGACCTACGCGCTCGTCTCGCCCATGATCATCCCCGGTCCCCTGGAGTGGCTGGCGGTGATGGGGGCGGTGGCGGACCTGGGCGCGGACGCACCCCTGCCCTATCTGAAGGACGCGCTGCGCCGCGCGGGCCGAAAGGCCGTGACCGAGGCCGTCGCACTGCTCAACGCCGCGCGCCGCTCGTCCCGATTCGCCGCGCCCCTGGCACTCGACGTGCTGATGAAGGCCGGGAGTGCCGCGGACATCGCGGAGGGTCGTGTCTCCGGGGTGGATGCGCTCCGCGACTGCCGCCTGGAGGTCCAGCGCGAGGTGGCCCGCTGCGCGAAGACGCCGCCCCGCTTCACGGGCAACGTGGCGCTGTTGCTGTTCAGCTCCGGTGCCCAGATCCACCCCCTGGTGGCGGTCCGCTGGGCCCAGCGCCTGCCCGAGCACATCGTCATCGCCGCCAACACGGGCTATCTGCCCGGGCGGGTGAACTTCGCCCTGCGCAGTCGGCTCCCGCAGGATCTCATCGCCTTCCTGAAGGGGCTGGGTCTGCCACCTTTGGAGGGAGAGTTCGCCAACGGCCATGCCCGCGCCACGGGCGGCAGCCTCCCCGCGCGAGAGTTCCTCCTGTTCGCCGAGGCGCTGGGCTTCCGAGGTCTCCGTACGGAAGAGGTGGAGCGCCGGGGTGTGGCGCCAGGCTGAGCCGGGTGCGGTATGAGGTGCGGCCATGTTCCGAATCCCTCTGGCCCTCCCTCTCCTCCTGCTCCCCTCTCTGCTTGCCTGTGGAACCACGGACCCGCAGCCCCAGGGCTGTGAGCGCTTCGAGTTCGCGCTCGCTCCCGAGGCGTCCGCGCTCCACGTCACCTGTTCGAGCACCAGCTGTGGCAACGGGCTGAATCCGCCCACCGCGGGCCGGCACTGCAGCAGCACCCTCTCCTGCCGCGTCCATGACACCGAGCAGCCCTCGTGTGTCTGGCTGCACAACCTGGAGCACGGCCACGCGGTCTTCCTCTACAACTGCCCCGAGGGCTGCCCCGAGGAGGTGGCCAAGCTCGAAGAGGCCCAGCGGAGCGCGCGGCGCGGCGGCAACGACGTTCCCCGGGCACTGGTGGCCCCGGATCCCAACATCCCCAACCGGGTGGCCGCCATCCTGTGGCGGCGCGCGTATCTGACGGACAGCGCGGACCCTGAAGCCCTCCGGTGCCTGCTGGCGCTCCAGGATCAGGATGCGCCAGAGCCGGGCCTCAGCTGCGCTCCCTGAGCCTCGGGCCAGGTGAGCAATCCCAAGGAAATGCTTGGGCTTTTCTGACCTGGGCCACGGCCGCGTGGACCCGCGTGGATGAAGTTTCGTAAGGCGTTTAGACCCAACGCGGGCCCCGTGCGTTCGAGTCGCGTCCCTACCGAACACGGAGACCCCATGCCCTCGTCCACGCTGCACCGCCTGTCCCTCTGGGGAAGTGCCTTCCTCGCCGTGAGCCTCCTGCCCTCCTGCATGTCGGCGAAGGCGCCTCAGGTGGAGACCGCCGCGCGGGCGGAGTCCGTCCCCGCACAGGACCAGCGCATGGATGGGGCCGAGGCACCGGAGGAGAAGGCCCTGGCGGCAATGCCCGCTCCCATGGGCGTGGTGGCACCTTCCCCGACGACTCCCCCTCCCCCGCCCATGTCCCCCGCGCGCCCGGAGCCCGCCAAACGGACGCGGGAGGCCAGCACGCAGCAACCTGCAAAGCAGGACTTCATGCAGGGAGAAGCACGGGGCAAGAGAGGGCCGGTCCTGGATCGCAAGGACGCCACCGCCTCTTCGGACGACGCGCTGAACACCGGCGTCGAGGGCGGTAACACCTTCGAGGCGCACACTCCCAACGCGTTCACCGACGCCCGGGAGGACGCGTTCTCCACCTTCGCGGTGGACGTGGACACCGCCTCGTACTCGCTCGCGCGCCGCTACCTGAACCAGGGCAGCCTCCCCCCGGCCGGCGCCGTGCGCGTCGAGGAGTTCGTCAACTACTTCAAGTACCGCTACGCCCCGCCGCAGCAGGGCGCGTTCACCGTCCACCTCGAGGGCGCGCCCTCCCCGTTCGCCTCGGGCCGCCACTTCCTGCGCGTGGGCGTGCAGGGCAAGGTCATCTCGCGCTCGCAGCGCAAGCCCGCGCACCTCGTCTTCCTCGTGGACACGAGCGGCTCCATGCAGTCGCAGGACAAGCTGCCGCTGGCCAAGGAGGCCATCAAGCTCGCGGTGAAGAACCTCAATGAGAACGACACGGTGGCCATCGTCACGTACGCGGGCTCCACGCGGGATGTGCTCGCGCCTACCCCCGCCACGGACCAGCAGCGCATCTACGCGGCGGTCGACGCTCTCCAGTCGGGCGGCGGCACGGCCATGGGCTCGGGCATGGAGATGGCCTACCGCCACGCGGTGAAGAAGGCCTCGGGCAGCGTCGTCTCCCGCGTCATCGTCCTCACGGATGGCGACGCCAACATCGGCCCCAACCTCTCGGCGAACTCCATCCTGGAGAGCATCGAGAAGTACGTCGCCGAGGGCGTGACGCTGTCCACCATCGGCTTCGGCATGGGCAACTACCGTGACGACCTGATGGAGAAGCTGGCGGACAAGGGCAACGGCAATGCCTTCTACGTGGACAGCTGGCAGGAGGCGAAGAAGGTCTTCGAGACGCAGCTCACCGGCACGCTCGAGGTGATCGCCAAGGACGTGAAGATCCAGGTCGAGTTCAACCCGCAGGCCGTGCGCCGCTACCGGCTGGTGGGCTACGAGAACCGGGACGTGGCCGACCGCGACTTCCGCAATGACAAGGTGGACGCGGGCGAGATCGGCGCCGGCCACAACGTCACCGCGCTCTACGAGGTGGAGCTGACGGGCGAGGCGGCCTCGCTGGCCACGGTGCGCATCCGCGCCAAGGCCCCCAACGGCACCGAGGCCTCCGAGCAGAGCTTCGCCTTCGAGCGGAACATGATGCGCTCCTCGGTGGAGACGGCCTCCTCGGACTTCCGCTTCGCGCTGGCGGTGGCCTCCACGGCCGACATCCTGCGCGCCAGCCCGTCCGCCCAGGATTGGAGCCTCGTCACCGCCCGCAAGCTCGCGGAGGGCGCCACCGAGGGCCAGGCCGAGCGCGCCGAGTTCGTGAAGCTGGTGACACAAGCCCAGGCGCTCAAGGGTGCCTCCGCCGAGCGGATTGGGCGATAATCCCCACCACGGATGACCTCTGCTTCTCCCGCAGCCCGAGTGTTCGGAGCCACCTGCCCCGAACACTCGGGTTTCAAGCCGGTGGAGACCTGCTCTCGCTGTGGGCGCTTCCTGTGTGCTCGCTGCGAGACCTGGGGAGAGTTTTGCGCGGCCTGTGAGCACCGGCGGCTTCGGGAGATGCCCTCCTCGGCCTCCCGAGGCCGATGGACCCAGCGGGTGCTGAGCCTGGTCGCGCTGGTCGCTTCGGTCGAAGGAGCGCTCAACGGCTGGTTGATCTCCCGCCTCCATGAGGGAGCGGTGACCACCACGGCCGTGGGGACCTACCTCCGGCTCTCGCTCCTGCTGAACGTGTTGGTGGTGCTGGCCACCGGGCTCTCGGCCCTCTTCTTCCTGCGATGGCTGCACCTGGCGGTGCGGACCGCGAAGATGCTCGGCCTGGAGCCTGGAACGACGCCCGGCTGGGCCGTGGGCTGGTGGTTCGTTCCCCTGGCCAACCTCTATGATCCCTACCTCGTGGTGCGCGGCCTGTGGCTGTGCCTGGGCGGCTCGCCCAAGGCGGGCGCGTCCGTATCGACGTGGTGGACGGCGTGGGTCCTCAGCGTCGTGGCCTGGTGCGTCCAGGTGTACCTGCTCGGCACCCTGGCGATGGATCCCTTCCAGTTCACCCCCGCCCTGCTCGCCGGCTTCGTGACCGGCGTGCTCATCACCCTGGGCGCCCTGCTCTGCATGCGCGTCATCGGTCAGGTGCAGACGCTGATCGACGAGTGCATGGACGAGGTGGCCGAGGCCGCCTGAATCCTGGCGACCTCGGCCCACTTCCCATCAAGGAGTGCTGGTGGGATCCGCCGGGTTGCTCCCCGCCACGCGCTCGTCCCCATCCCGGAACCCGTCGAGGTCGCGGTCCAGCCCGATACGCGTGCCGGCCCCTAGAGGAACGCAGGTAAAGGTGAGCACGCACTCTCCCGTGCAGCTCTCGAGGAGATCCTCCTTCGAGATGGCAGGCAGGGAGACGCGATCCTTCGTGAACTGATCATTCCCCACGTAGAGCAAGCCCACCTCTTGCAGCCAGACCCGGCCCTTCACCACCACGTCGCACTCGTCCTCCTCCGCGCGCGCCACGAGGAGATCGATCCGAGGGCCCACCACGGACAGGTTGCTGCTCGTGAGCGTGATTTGCTGGCCGACGATCGGCGCGAGGTTGCTGTCGAACACCAGCATGAACTCCGCCAGGTTGTGCTTGCCGGTGACGTTCGCGGGGGTGTTCTGAAGCCCCACGGGGTTGATCGTGCTCTGGTCGAAGCTGCTGTTGAAGCGGAACAGGTCGGGGATCGTTCCGTCATGGGCGAAGCCGTAGCCCCGGATCTGATCGCCCAGGAAGGGATCCGGGGGAACGAAGCCCATGGCGTAGCCGACGCCGAACATGCCGATCTTCTGGTACATGCCCCTCAGTTGCGGAGTCTTGAAGACCTGCGGCTCGGGATCGATCGATGAGGTGCCGTCCGTCCCGAAGAAGCCCGCGAAGGGCCCCTCTCCCGGGTTGGCGGTGGGATCGAGCCGGTGGCACGTCTCGCAGGTGCCCTGAGGCGCGAGCGTCTGGTTGAAGAAGAAGTCTCGCCCCGCCTGCTGGTTGGGCGTCAGGGAGTTGTCGAGGTTGCGGATCGGGTTGGGCGGGTACGCGAGCTGAAGGATGAAGTCGGTGAACTTCTGCATCTCACTGGGGGTGAGCTGCGCGTCGCGCCCGAGCAGGGCCATGAAGGCCGGGTTGAACTCCTTGAACGCGGCCTGCTCATCGAACGTCCCGTCATTCGGCTGCACGCTGGCCTCGTCGTTGCCGCCGGTGCGGTCGGCGCGCCAGTGCATCGCCCCGTGGTTGGCCATGCCGCGCAGGCTCTGGGTGACCATTGGCCCCTTCAGCGGATGGAAGCTGATGTCCTGGCCGAACGTCCCGTCGGTGCCAAAGCCGGGCACCACCGGAGGCGCGAAGGGATTCCCATTGGTCTCCACGGCGCCGTCGGGGTTGCCGAGATCCCACGCCAGGGTGTCCAGGTCGCCAAAGATGTGGCAGCTGGCGCAGGACGAGTCGCCGTGGCTCGAGCTGTTCCGAGCGTCATAGAGGAACGGGCGCCCCTGCACCACGCTCGCGGGCTCTGGGTTGTACATGGACAGGCTGGCAATCTCCTGGTTCGTGGTGGTGTTGACGACGGAGACCGCGTTGTTGAAGCGCGTCAGCACGTACATGCGCGAGCGGGCCTCATCCAGCACCATGCCGGTGGGGCCTCCGCCGCTCAGCGGGATCTGGTTCGCCGTGCTGGGCACGAAGGTGTCGCCCTCGAGCGCGGAGGTGGCGTAGACGCCGATCTTCGACGAGCCGAACGCGGCCACGTACAGGGTGGCGCCGTTGGCCGTCACCGCCATCCCGAGCGGCTGCGCCAGGCTCTTATCGTTCTCGGTGTTGGGGATCGCTGCACAGCAGGTCCCGTAGTTGATGTGCTTGTTGAGGTGCCTCGGCGCGACTCCCGTGGAGCTGAGCACCGAGATCCGGCTCTCGTGCAGGTGCCCCCGGAGGGTGGTGCCTGCGAAGGTGCCAGGTCCCTCGAAGCGCAGGTCATTCCGCGCCTCGGTGTTGCTCACGTACACCTTCCCGTTCACCGGGTTGACGGCCATGTTGAACAGGATCGTGCCCACGCCGGCGTAGAAGCCGGAGGCGCCCGAGACCTGCGCCGGAGGGTTGGTCGTGGCGTCGATGACGAACACGTCCTTGTCCGGCAGGGAGAACTTCACGTCGTTGGTCCACGAGCGGTTGAGCACGTCCACCCAGTTCTGCCCGTCGAACTTGACGATGATGCCGACCTCGGGCGCCGGCGCTCCCGCGAAGTTGGTGTTCGGCCCGGGCACTCCGCCCGCCGTCTGGCCCCCGTCGGGCACCAAGGTCTCGCGGAGCGTGGTGGTGCGGTTACCCGAGTGGAACGCCGCCGCGTAGACGCGCGTACCGTCAGGCGTCACCGCGAGCGCGCGGGGCGTGTCGGCGAAGAGCGTGAGGATCGTGAGGGGCGTTCCCCCAAGCGTGGAGCCCAGGCTGCCCGAGTCGAAGACCCAGACATCGGCCCGGCCGACGCCCGGCGTGGTGAACTGCGGATCGAACGGAACGTTCTGGCCACGGTGGGCCGCGGTGATGAAGGCGCGGTTCTTGGCGGTGCCAGCGAAGACGATGTCGCGAGGCTCGTCGCCGACGAGCAGGGTCCGCGTGACGACCCCGCTGTACCCACCCGTGCCGACCTTCACGATGCTCACGCTGTCGGAGAGGTGATTGACGACCCAAACCTCGTCATTGGTGCGCGCCGCGACCGCGACGGGCTCGAGCCCCACGGGTACCGAGGAGCGGTGGACGAGGCCGCTCGAGAAGATCTCGAAGATCTCCAGGCGATTGTCGGGGGTGTTGACGGCGAAGAGGAACTTGCCGTTGGGCGACATGGCCAGGGGGCGAACCTGGCCGCTCTCGAAGAGGGTAAACGCGGACGCAGTGGGTGACGTTCCACCCGCCAGCACACTCACGCAAAGTGTTACTGCGAAGACAACTCTCGACAGGCTGCGGACCAGAACGCCGCCTACGACGACCATGGCTCCTCCTATTCACAGGTGAACTGCGCGCTCGTCGCTACGTTGAGGAACGGGTCTGACTGACCACACCCCTCTCATCGCGGAATCGCTGCAATTCCCGTGCTCCCCGTCATTCAGTGGACAAAGACGCACCTCTCGGGCGCTTCACCGCGCAGATGCGGTGAAGGCCTCGAGGTGTGAGGGGCGCCAGGTCTGTGGGGGGATCAGCGCTGCTGCGTGATGGCCTTGACCAGCTCCAGCGCCTGATCGATGGCCTGCCACACCTGCATGGGGCTGAGAGCTTCCTGGTTCGTCTGCAGGCTGCGCTTCGCCGCGCGCTCCAGCGGCTCCAGGGCATCCTGGATGAGCACGAGCTGCCGGGGCAGATCCACGGGCAGCGCCCCGGAGGCGGCCCGCGCGAGCGCTGGCGCGACCTGCACCGGCCGCTCCGCCATGGCCGCCACGGCCTTGGTGAGCTGCTCCATGTATGGCGCCATGTCCGCCGCGGGCGCGGAAGCCACCGGGGCGGTCGCGGGCTGCAGCGACCGCTCGGCCAGGGCCTTCAGCACCTTGGCCAGGTGCTGGAGGTACGGCGAGAGGTCCGGTCCCGGAGGCACGTTCACCACCGGCGCGGGAGCCGGAGGCGGCGGGTTCTCCTTCGCCTCTCGCGCCACCTTGGCCACCTCGAGCACCGCCTCGCGCAGGGCCTCCAGGCGCGGCGTGACGGCGGCCACCGGATCGGCGCCGGGCTTCTTGTCCTGCTGGCCCTTGCGCACCGTCTCCGCCGCCTGCGACACCGCCTGGCTCACCGCGCTAAGCTGCTCCTCGATGGCGCTGAGCTGGCCGGTGACGCGGGCGACCGGATCGTCCTCCTTGCCGCCCATGCGCTTGACGCGCGCGAAGCCCTGCTTGATCTCCTCCCAGCGCTTCGCCTTCTCCGCCGTGAGCCGGCCGCGCAGCTCCTGCATCTTGAGCAGGTTCTGCTCCGCCGCCGTGGTGAGCGTCTGGGACTCGCCCTGGTAGTGATCGTCGATGAGCCGCTCCAGCTCTTCGTCGGTCATCGCCGCCACCACCTTCTCGGCGAGCTTGCCCATGTTGCGGTAGCTGCCCTGCAGCTTGAACGGGGGCTCGGTGCGGAAGCGCTCGTCCTGCGCCGCCGAGGCGATGTACTGCAGGTTCACCTTCAGCAGCACCTTCTGCACGCTGAACAGCCGCTGCAGCACCGAGGAGATCTCCTGGATCTCCGCGGCCGCGTAGCCGTGCGACAGCTCGCTGCTGTTGATCTCCTCGCCGCGCGCCATCCGGATGAACTTGTGGATGTCGCCGGGGTCCCGCGTGGCCAGCGGCGCCAGCGCCGGATTCGAGGTCAGCGCGTTCTCGATGTAGCTGAGCGCGAACAACTCCTCCTTGCCGTCGAGGATGTCGCCCAGGTTGTACGTGTCGGCGCGGTTGGCGAGCATGTCCGGGATGCGGAAGCGCTCGCCCGTCTCGGTGTACGGGTTGCCCGCCATCACCACGCAGAACTTCTTGCCGCGCAGGTCATACGTGCGCGTGCGGCCGTTCCACACGCCTTCGATCCGGCGCTGGCCGTCGCACAGCGAGATGAACTTCTGGAGCAGCTCCGGATCCGTGTGCTGGATGTCGTCGAGGTAGAGCATCACGTTGTTGCCCATCTCGAACGAGAGGTTGATGCGCTCCACCTCCTGCCGCGCGGTGGCGTTGGGCGCCTCCGCCGGATCCAGCGACTTCACCGCGTGCCCCAGCGCCGGGCCGTTCACCTTCACGAAGGTGAGCCCCAGCCGGCTGGCCACGTACTCCATGAGCGTCGTCTTGCCGTAGCCGGGCGGAGACATGAGCAGCAGCATGCCCATGCGGTCGGTGCGCTTGTTCTCTCCTGCCGCGCCCAGCTGCTTGGCCAGGTTCGCGCCGATGAGCGGCAGGTACACCTCGTCGATGAGCCGGTTGCGCACGAAGGAGCTGAGCACCTTGGGGCTGAGCTCCTCCAGCCGCAGCTTCCGGCGCTCGCGATCCAGCAAGTCGCGAAGCAGCGCGCGGTAGGCATGGTAGGCGGGCACCCGGAGCTGCCGGAACTCGCCCAGCCGCGCCAGGAACTCATCCAACCGAACCATCATCTTGCGGTCGGTGATGCGCGGGTGCTGTCCCAGCAGGCCCGTCACTTCCAGCGAGCTGAGCGCGCCTGCCTCCTCGCGATCCAGCTTGCGCTCGGTGAGCAGCAGCACGGCGGCCTCCAGGGCCACATAGGCTGCCTCGCCAGGGCCCCCCTCGCGCTGGGCCAGGTAGCCGGCCAGCCACGCCCGGGCAATGCGCAGGCGCTCCGGCAGGTTCTTCTCCAGGCTTCGCAGATCGTCCTCGAAGGCCGAGCGATTGCCCTGGCGCTCCAACTGCGCGCTGAAGGCGTCCCGCAGCGCCACCGCCTCGCCGCTGGTGGTGAAGCGCGGCCGGTCGGCGCCCAGCTCCTCCACGAGGTAGCGGCCAGCCTGACGGGCCTCCGCCGGCGAGTGCGCGATCTTGTGCGCTGTGAGGAAGGCCTCCACGCGCTCGCCCATCTCATCCCCGAGCGCCACCAGCTCCGCCCCGCTGGCGAACACAGTGCGCAGCCGGGCCAGGCTGCGCGCCCGGCGGTGGAGGACGGCGCGACCCGCCTCGTCCGTATCGAAGGCCCAGTAGAAGGCCGCCCAGGCGCGCGGCGTGGGAGCGAAGCGCAGCAGGCCCGCGCCCTGGTGCAGGTGCAGCAGCTTCTCCAGGATGGCGACGGCGTCCGTGTCGTGGATGCCGCGCTCGTAGCCCTCGTCGAACTTCTCGGCGGAGTAGGCGCGGATGCGCTCCAGCAAGGTGCCCGAGGTCGAAGCCTCGTGCAGCGCCGTCAGGCCCAGGCCGCCCTTGCCCTCCTCCGCGTCCGACAGGATGCACGCGGCCAGGTACTCCGAGCGGTACACCTCGCGCGTCTCGGAGACCAGGTGCTGCTCCCACAGCTCCTTGTACTTCTCGAGCGCCGGATCCTCGAGCCGCACGGCGTAGTCCGTGCCGGACAGCTGCATGAACAGCGCGCCTTCGCGCGGAACCAACGTCAGGTCCAACGCCTGGGTGTTGACGTTGAAGCGGTACTTACCGAACTTGATGACGGCCTGGCCGTCCTCGAAGAGATCCTGGCGATCTCGCAGGGCCCGGAGCGCGTCCTGGCGCGCCGTCTTCACCCGAGAGAGCACCTCGTCCGAGCGGACGCTGTCCTGCAGCTCCATGAGCTGATCGGCCAGCTGCCGCAGCTTCTGGATCATCGCGTCCGAGGCGAAGTACGTGTTCAGCTCGTCGTCCGACTTGAAGGACTTGGCCCGGCGCTGCACGCCCACGAGGATGCGCTCGGCGGCGCTGAACAGGTTCTGCGCGCGGCGCTGGCGCTCGTCCACCAGGGCCTGCTTCTTGGCGCCGAAGGCCTCGAGCAGCTCCTCGCGCTTCTGGGTGATCGGCTCGAGGAACTCATCGAACTCGCCGAAGCGCCCCTCCAGCTCCTCGAGCTGGACGGTGAGGCGGCTCATGCCCTCGTCGCACTTCTCCGGAGAGTCCGCCACCGACAGCGCGCTCTCGATGTTCTGCCCGAGCAGCTTGAACTGGGCGCCGAACTCCGCCCGCTTCTCGCGGCCCACCAGCTCCTTGCGCTTGACCTGCAGGCCCGCGCGCACGCGGTTGAGGCGCGAGAACAGCTCGGAGATGCCCTCGAGGATCTTCGCGCGCGCCAGCGGATCGCCCACCTGCAGGCTGCCCACCACCTCGCCCAGCACCTCCAGGCCCTTACCCACCTTCTCGATGTCCTCGCCCAGCGGCGCGAGCTCCATCGTGGTCTGCACCGGCTCCAGCTTGGCGAGCAGCACGTCCAGCCGCTCACCCACCGGCTGCAGCGCCTCGCCCTTCTGGAAGAACTCCACGCACCCGGCGCTGACCCGGTCCGTCTCCTCGATGATCTGCTTCTCCAGGCCCTCTACCCGGCCCAGCTCGATGTAGCGGATCTCCTTCAGGGTGATGAGGTGCCCACGCTGCTGACGCAGCTCGGTGAGCGCCTGCATGTACGCCTCGGCGTTCGCCAGCTCCTCGGGCCGCACCTTCAGCAGCAGGGACGCCTGCTTCGCGTCCGCCTCGGTGATGGCCTCGGTGGCGCGCTTGCGCAGCGCCTGCACCTTCTCGAACTCATCGATGATGAGATCGGCGGTGCGCCGCAGCGCCTCCATGGGCGCCTGGAGCCCCGTCTCCGCGTGCCCCAGCCAGTAGTACGCATCCAGCGCGCGCGTCACCCCGGCGATGAGGTCCTCGTAGGTGCGCCGGCTGGGCTTGTCCGTCTTCGCGACGCGCTGGAGCGTGAGCGCGTCGGAGATACCGCGCACCAGCTCCGCGTTGCCCACCTTGCCCAGGTAGCCCGGAGCCGGGGGCGTGGCGGCGGCGTGCTCGGCGGAGACGAAGGGCGTCTGCCACACCTGCATCGGATGCACGCGGGTGGGCTCGTTCGTGGCGGCACGGAACACCACCAGGCGCCCGTCCGCGAAGGTGCTGAAGCCGTGCGCCAGCAGCGGGTTCTGTACCTCCTTGCGGACCAGGTTGTACGGGAAGAGGACGTAGCTGCCCTCGTCGCGGCGATAGAAGATGTAGAGGACGTCCTCTCCGTTGGGAGAGCGGATGGCCTGCTTGAACTCCATCCCCTCGGAGGTGCCCTCGAAGACCTTGTAGTCGCCGGTCTGCAGGTAGAAACCACCGGGGAAGATGACGCCCTGATCCTCCGGGAGCCGGACACACGCCTGTCCGATGGCGTCCACGCGCACCACGTGCTGCGTGCGCGTGTTGAAGACCAGGTAGCGGTGCGCCCGCTCGCGGAACGGCAGCACGCGCAGCAGGATGAGGCCGCCTACCTTCGCGTAGGCAACCTCCGCGTCGTCCAGCGACTGGTCCGCGTCATCTACCTGCTCGCTGTAGATGCCCAGGCCCGAGCTGGTGTTGTTCTCCACCTTGATGGTGAGGTCGCCCTTCACCGTCTCGACGAAGACCTGGTCCAGCACGTTGACGTGCGGGTGGGTGCCCAGCACGTAGTTCTCGCGCGTGGCCACCGTCCACTCGAAGTCGTGCGACGGCGGGAAGACGTGGTCTCGCTCGCCCTGGTTGTCGACGTAGGTGGCCCGGCCCTCGACGTCCACGCTGAAGCGGAAGACCTTGATGTCGCGCAGCGACTGGCCCGTCTGGAAGATGGCCAGCAGGCGCGACTCGGTGCGCCGCAGCTGCGTGAGCTTCGCGTCCTTGTAGTACTTGTAGAGCTCGCCGAAGTCCTTGACGAAGCGCGGATCGGCCAGGAAGCCGCCCGCCTCGGTGGCGGGCACGGGCGAGAAGTCGAAGCCCTCGGCCGTCTTCTCGAACTTGTGCAGCGAGAAGACGTCCGCGACCGCCGTCTCCTTCTTCAGGCCGATGAAGACGTTGTAGCCGAAGAGCAGGTACTTCCCGACGCTGACGATGTCGCGCGGGACGCAGTTGTTCTCCGTGCGGACCCGCTCGTTCCCGATGACGGTCAGCTCCGTGCCGCCGAAGAGCGCCTTGCGCCGCGTGTTGAGGTCCGCGGCCCGGGTGCCCAGCTCCTCCGCTTGGGAGAGCAGGCGGGCGCGGATGACCTCGTAGCTGCCGCCCTCCAGCGTCGTCTCGCCCGCGGGGGCGTTGCCCTGGGGCTTCGCGCCGTCAGTTGCCATGGTGATTCACCGGGATCGAACAGAGATCAAAATCAAAGGGAACACACACCCTCACCCCTGCCCCTCTCCCGTGGGAGAGGGCAAAGGGTGAGGGTCTTCACTGCCGCTTCGCGCCTGCGACTACTCGGCCAGCTTCTCGCCGGAGACGGGGCGCGAGCTGCCCTCCACCACGGGCCGCGTCTGCGCGGCGGCCGCCGGAGGAGGAGCGCTGCTCACCATGCGGTGCAGCAGCGCCGCCACCGCCAGGTTCTGCGCGTCGTTGGTCAGGCCCGGCTTGGAGAGGATCTCCTTCAGGTCCGCCGGCAGATCCTTCTCACCGGACAGGTAGCCCTGCATCACCGTGCGCAGCGAGTCGCTGTGCTCCAGCGCGCCGTCCACCGAGGTGCCGATCGACACGGCCTTGACGAACCGCTCGAAGAACTGGCCGTCGCCGCCGACGATCTGGAACTTCGCGTGGCTGAAGGCCTCCGCGAGCACCTTGGACTGGGCCTCGGCCATGTCCTTGCGGACCCGGATGGCCTCGAGCTCCACATCGCGCTCCTTGGCCAGCCGCAGGCGGAACTCCTCGTGCTCGCGGCCCACGCCGTCCAGCGCCTTCATGGAGGCGGCCTTCTCGGCCAGGCCCTTCGCCTCGGCCATCAGCTTCTCCTGCGTACCGTTCGCCTCGGCCATCATCTTCTCGCGCACCGCGTGCGCCTCGGCCTCGCCGCGCTTGTGGATGGCCTGAGCCTCGGCCTCCTGGATGCGGGCGTGCGCCAGGCCCTTCTCCTGCTCGCCAGCGGCCTCCGCCAGCAGCTTCTTCTGGGTGGCCTGCGCCTCGGCCTCCTGGATGCGGGCCTTGGCCAGACCCTTCTCCTGCTCACCGGCGGCCTCCGCCAGCAGCCGCTCGCGGACGACCTCGGCCTGCGCCTGGCCCTGCTTGCGGATGACCTCGGCCTCGGCCTCCTTCACGCGCACCTGCGCCATGCCCTGCTTCTCGCTGGCCACCGCGTCCGCCTCGCGCACGCGCACGTTGGCCAGGCCGGGGGCGGCCGTCTCGGCCTGAACGCCCTCGGCCAGCCGCGCCTTCGCCTTGGCCGTCTTGTCGGCGGCCTCGAGGTCCGCCTCGGCGAGGATCAGCCGCTCCTTCGCCATGTTCTTGGCCACCTCGGCGCTGACCTCCGCGGCCTTGATGTCCTTGACCAGCTTCTCCTGCGCCTCCGCCTCGGCGTTGATGATGGCCGCGTCCTTGTGGCGCATGGCCTCGGCCTTCACGCGCAGGTCCTTGATGCGCTCCTCCTCCTCGGCCACCGTCTTCTCCACGGCGATGCGCGCGCGGACGACGTCGGCGATGAGCTTCTTCTCGCCCTCGAGCGCCTTCTCCTTGGCGATGCGCTGCAGCTCCGTCTCGCGCTCGCGGTTGATGGCCTCCAGCGCGCGATCCTTCTCCACGCGCTCGGTCTCCACGCCCACCACGCGCTCGCGGTTCTTCTCCGCGACCTCGATCTGGCGCTGCTTGTTCTGCTCGTTGATCTGGATCTCTTCCTCGGCCTTGATGCGCGCCAGCTCGCTCTTGGCGTGCTCCTCGCTCTTCACGCGCTCGGCCTCGGCCGTCTCGCGCGCCTGAATGCTCTCGATCTCGCGCTTCTGCTTGGCGGCCGCCTCGGCGCGCTGACGGTCCAGGGCGAAGATGGCCTCGTCCGCCTCGACGTTGCGCTTGGTGATGGCCATGCGCTCGTTCTGGCGCAGCTCGTTGGTGCTGACGTTCTGCACCGTGGTCAGGTCGGTGATCTTCCGGATACCGACAGCGTCGAGGATGTTGTCCTTGTCGAGCATCTCGACCGGGGTCTGCTCCAGATAGTCGATGGCGCAGTCCTCGAGCATGTAGCCGTTGAGGTCGCGACCGATGACGCGGACCACCTGGTCCTTGATCTCCTCACGCTTGGTGTAGAGCTCCTCGAAGTCGAAGCTCTTGCCCACCGTCTTGAGGGCCTCGGAGAACTTGGCCTCGAAGAGGTTCTCCAGCGTCGACTGGTCGCTGGCGCGCACGCAGCCGATGGCGCCGGACACCTTGAGCACGTCCTCGCGCGTCTTGTTGATGCGCACGAAGAAGGTGACCTTGATGTCCGCGCGGATGTTGTCCTTGCAGATGAGGCCTTCCTTGCCGCGCCGGTCGATCTCCACCGTCTTCAGCGAGATGTCCATCACCTCGGCCCGGTGGATGATGGGGATCACCACCGCGCCCGTGAAGGTGACGGTCGGCTCGCTCTTGAGCGTGTTGATGATCAGCACCTTGCCCTGGTCCACCTGGCGGTAGAACCGGGCGATGATGACGAGGGTGCCGAACAGCAGAACGCTGCCGACGCCCACGGCTCCAGCTACGGTAGGGAGATCCATTGCTTTCCTTCTGATTAAGAACCGGCGGGCTTTGTAATACGCGCTCGGAGTCCCCCGCAAACAGCCCCCGAGCGGCCGATGAGGCGACGCGGGCGCGTCGCCGAAAGTTCCAAAAACCTAGTGAGCGCGGTCCCTTGCGCGGGCGGCGATGGCGGCGGCCCGCGAGGGATCCTGAATCTGGGCTACTTCCTCGGGCAGCAGCCAGTCGACCGGCTCCACCTCGTAGATGTCCTTCTCCGGGTCGTATCCCAGGATGAGCGCCTGGTCCCCGCGCTTGAGCTGGTTCTCCTTGGCGCAGAAGACGTTGAGGATCATCCCCGCGCTGCCATCCTCGAAGGTGGCGTGCCCGAAGTTACCGCTGACGCTGCCGCTGTTGATGATGCACACGCGGCCCATGAGCGAGTCGCGGCCCGGAGCCTTCTGGGCGACGAAGATGGGACGCAGCGGGCGCACGGCGAGGGAAGCCAGGAGCGTGCCCAGCACGAAGCTCAAGAGCGCCACCCCACCGCTGATGGCGACGGTGGGAAGGATGGAGCCGAGCAGATCGAACGCCACGTTGCGGCCCATGAGGGACAGGACCCAGGAGGCGAAGATGACGAAGCTGCCGGAGATGGTGATCGGAATGCCGGCGAAGCCGAGCGCCTCGGAGAGGCCTCCGCCATCCGCGTCCATGTCGTGACCGCTGGCGGCCTTGGCACCCTCCATCGTCCCGGAGGCCTTGGCGCTGCCCACGAGGCCCTCGGCGGCTCCCTTGGAGCCACCCAGCAGCCCCTCGGCGGCGCCCTTGGCACCACCCTCGAGCAGGCCCCCGGCGGCCTTGGCGGCTCCTTCCAGGGTTCCCCCGGCGGCCTTGGCGGCGCCGGACACGTCTCCATCGAGGATGTCCACCCCCACGGCCCCGAGGATGACGCACGTCCAATACGTCAGCGTCACCCCCAGCAGGATGGTGAAGAAGACGGTAGGGAACGCCAGGATCGATTCGAGGAAGGTGGTCATCGGTCCCACGACAGGAGTTTCGCGGAAGTCTAGACCAGGGCCCCACCCCTCGGGGAAGCCCTCCCCCGCGGAAGCCTGCCTGCCCTGGGTGCCACCTGCCTGTAGCGCTTTGCAACAAGGAGCCGGGCTGCGCAGCTATCGAGGATGACTCAGATCGAGCGGCTGCAGAGCGAGGGAGTCCGGCGGGTGGGGAGCCCGAAGCGGGGCTTCCGGTACGTTCGCTCGGACGGTCGCCCGGTCGCCCGCCAGGAGCGCGAGCGCATCGAGGCCCTGAAGATTCCGCCCGCCTGGACGGACGTGGCGATCTCACCTTCCGTGAAGGCGAAGTTGCAGGCGGTGGGAAAGGACGGCGCGGGACGGTGGCAGTACCGCTACAGCGAGGCGTTCTCCCAGCGGCGGCAGGAGGCGAAGTACCGGCGCATCGTGGGCTTCGCGCGAGCCCTGCCGAAGATCCGGCACCGGGTGAGCGCCGATCTGCGGCGGCCAGGGCTGGGGCGGGACAAGGTGCTGGCGTGCATGCTGCGCATCCTCGGGACCTGCTTCATCCGGCCCGGCAGTCAGGTGTATGCGGAGGAGAACGGCAGCTTCGGGCTGGCCACGCTGCGCGCCAAGCACGTGAAGGTGAAGGGCGACACGGTGTACTTCGACTTCCCGGGCAAGAGCGGCCAGCAGCAACACCGGGAGCTGAAGGATCGGCGCGTGGCAGCAGTCATCCGGCAGTTGCTGAAGGTGCCGGGGCGAGACGTCTTCAAGTTCGTACTGGATGACGGCTTCGTGGTGGACGTGCGGCGCCGCCACATCAACGAGTACATCCGCGAGGTGATGGGGGCGCAGTACAGCGCCAAGGACTTCCGGACGTGGGCGGGGACGCTGATCTGCGCGTGTGCGCTGGCCCGGGCCCGGCAGCGGGTGAAGCAGGCGGCGGCACAAGGGGGCAAGACGGCGGTGAAGAAGACCGTGGTGGCCGCGGTGAAGGAGGCGGCCGAGCACCTGGGCAACACGCCGGCGGTTGCGCGCTCCTCGTACATCTACCCGTCCGTGCTGGCCATGTTCGAGCAGGGCAAGGTCGTGGGCCGCTACTTCGAATCCGTGGAGGAGCTGACGAACCACGAGGGGCCGGACCTGCACTGCTCGGAGAAGTCCCTGCTGAACCTGCTCAAGGACTGCGCGAAGGACACGGCCCTCGTGTAGGGCGCGGGTGGCTCGAGCCGGCCCCCGCCCCGCCGCCGGACTCCAGCGGGGCGGAAGGCACCCGGATTCAGGGCTTCGAGGGCGAGGGCACGTCTCCGGTCAGCACGCAGATCAACGCGACCGGGTCGCACTTCACCGGAAACAGGGGGTTGATGCCCGAGCCCCGCAGCCGGCCCTGCTCCGGGTTCGGATACGGATCGCACAGGTCATCATTCGGCCTCGAGCCCGTCGCGCAGCCCACCACGGGCCAGATGCCCTTCACCTGGTACTCCGCGGTGCAGCCGTTCTCCGTGTAGCGCAGGTCCGCGACGAACTGCGTACCGGGGATCTCCGGCGTGTTGTAGATGCGCAGGTTGGACCACTCATAGGCGAAGCTCTGCGCGGGATCGGCCCCCGAGGCCGGCACCTCCAGGCGCGCCGGTGCGAGCTCCGGCACGGTGCAGAAGTTGTCCGCCCCCGGCAGCTCGCTCGCCAGCGAGCCCAGCGCGTAAGGCTCGTGCGAGGAGTCCGGATCCTGCCGAGAGGAGTAAAGCTCCAGCAGCTCGTTCATCCGCTCGGTGCGGATGGCGACGCTGTCCGGCGCGTTGGGATCGCGATTGAAGTACTTCTGAAGGCCCACGGCCCCGGACTCGAGCTGGGCGCAGACCGCCTCCGGATCCTGCCCCTCCTTCAAGGTGTAGGTGGCGGCGAACGAGCCCAACGAGCCATCCGAGGAGGCCCGCGCCACCGAGCACTGCCGCTCGGGGTCCTGCGTGTTGCAGCCGCTGCTCATGAGCGCCACGGCCACCACGCCCATGCCCAGTTCCATCAGGTTTCGCTTCATGGAAGGTGTTCTCCGGAAGAGCTGGCTAGAAGCTGATCTTGGCGCCGAGGCGGACGGACCGCGGCGACTGGTAGGCAATCGGACGCTTGAAGTTGGGGTTGATCTCCCCGGAGGTGATGGGCGTCGGCGTGGCGGTGGCCGTGACGACCTTCGTACAAGGCTGGGACGCCGGCTGAGACCGACAGGCCTCCAGATCCGCCGCGGTGGCCTGGCCATTCTCCAGGGCCATGACGCGGGTGAAGGTGAAGGTCTGATCCACGGCCGTGTACTGCTGGAAGTTGAAGATGTTGAAGACGTCCAGCGAGAGGCTCAGCGTGTAGTTGCCGGCGAGCTTCTGGTTGTAGGCCAGGTGCCCATCGAAGTTGTGGACCCAGGGCGTCCGTCCAGCAGCGCCGCGCGGAAGGATGAACGTCTCCGAGCCGCTGCGACGCGGGTGGGCGCCCAGGTAGTTGAGCGGCGTGCCGGAGCGACCCCGGTACCCGCCGCCCAGGTTGAGGCTGATGCCGCGGGTGATGTCGATCTCGCGCGCACCGAAGGCCTTGAGGCTGTGGGTGCGATCGCCCGGCAGCAGTCCGTACCGGTTGAAGGTCAGCGACAGCAGGTCGAAGTCTCGCGTGAGGTTGGGCGAGAGCTGTCCGGTGTCCGCGCGGAACAGACCCGAGTAGTTACCCACGAGGCGCGACCACGTGTAGCTGGCCTGGGCCAGCCACTTGTTCGAGAAGTTCTTCTGGTAGTAGAGGCTCACCCCGTCGTACTTGCGGACGGCCTCCGGGAAGTCCGTCGAGTAGCCCTTGCCCGGGTTGCCGATGAAGAAGGTGCTGCCGTCATCCCGGCTCATGTCCTCGATGACGTCGTTGAGCTCGCGGCGCGTATAGGCCAGGCCGAAGCGACCCAGCAGCACCTCGTACTCGGCGCCGACGACGAACTCGTCCACGGACTGAGGCTTGATCTGCGGATCCACGGGGACCCGGTCTCCACCCTCGTCGCCCCAGACCTGGTTGGGGTTCTCCGGGTTGCCGATGACCTGCCGATTCTCGTCGAGGGTGCAGTCGCTCTCCAGGCTGTCGAGCTCCGAGGGCTTGCACGGCGGCGTGTCATACGTGGACGTGAGCAGCTGCTGCTGCGGGAACGAGAGATCCGCCATGTCGAGCGGCACGTTCTCGAAGAAGCGCGCGAAGTTCACGAAGAGCTTCGAGCGCCCCTGCTGCGTGGGGTCGTAGATGAGGCCCAGGCGCGGCGACCACTGGTTGGGCAGGTACAGGCCCACCTTGTCGTCCAGGCCCCAGATCGTCTGCACGTCATAGCGGACGCCGACGTTGAGGGTGACCTTGTCGGCGACGGCCCAGCTGTCCTGAATGAAGCCGCCCATCGTCATCGAGCGGGAGGTGCCCTCCTTGTTCGGGAGGAAGACGGGCTGGTCCGGCGCCTCCAGGAAGCCGTACTGGGTGGAGGTGAAGAAGCACGTGCCGTCAGTGCATTCAGTCCAGGGGGTGCCGCCGGTGCGCGCGCGGTTGTTGTAGAAGCTCGTCCGCTCCAGATCGAAGCCAGCCTTGATGATGTGGTGGCCGGCCGCCTCGAAGAGGTAGGTGCCCAGGACCTTGCCCTGGATGCGATCCAGCTCCTGGATGCTGATGGTGTTGGGCCCGCCCGTCGCGTACGACGTCACCGGGCAGCGCGTCGCGCGCTGGTGCTCGGGCAGCTCCATGGGCGAGTCACAGATGGAAGGATCCAGCAGCGACTCGAACTCCGTGATGCTGTGGTAGTCGCGCACGGCGCGGCCACCGGCCACACCCTCGCGACGGGTGCGCCGCCAGTTGATGCGCGACTGCGACGAGAGCCCCTCCCCCGTGTTCAGCCCCGAGTCATCCGAGGGCAGGATGGAGTCCTCCTGGTGGTGCCAGCCCACCGTGGCGTCGATGAGCAGCTTCTTGTTGAAGAAGGACGAGGACTGCTTGGCCACGAGGTCCAGCGCGTTGTTCTCCCGCTGGGTGGCAATGGAGTTGTAGGCGCCCTGCACGAACGCGGTGCAGGACAGCCCGGAGCACACCTCCGGATCGCCGTCATCGCTGAAGGAGTACTTGCCCTGCCCGCCCGAGGAGCGCGGGACACCGAAGACGGACAGCGACAGGTTGTGATCGGGGCTGAAGAGGTAGGTCAGCTTGGCCGTGTACTGGAGGCTGCGCTCGTCCGCGAACCGGTCGACGCGCGTGCCCTCGATGGGCGTCGAGATCTGGTAGCGGGTCACCGGATCGATCCGAGCAACGCCCGGCCCGCTGCAGCCGTTCTCCACGTCCCGCGCGGTGCAGATGTCCAGCGTGTTGAGCTGGCGCTCCACCCGGATGCGATTGAACGAGGGCGCCACGCCCGCATAGAACCAGAGCTTGTCCTTGACGATGGGGCCGCCGAGATCGAAGCCGAAGTCGCCCAGGTTCCACGGACGGCCCTGGGCGGTGATGACGGTGCCCGAGCTCTGGACCGCCGTCTGCGTCGTCTGCAGGAAACCCGGGGCCACGTTGGCGAAGACCGAGCCGTGGAACTCATTCGAGCCGGACTTGGTGACCACGTTGAGCACGCCACCCGTGGAGCGACCGAACTCGGGCATGTAGCCGCTGGTGATGACGTTGACCTCCTTGACGAACTCCACGGACAGGGGCGTGCCCAGGGTGCCCACGCTGGGGTCATTCACGGACAGGCCATCCACGACGAACTGGCTCTCGGGCGAGCTGCTGCCGCTCACGCTCACGCCGTAGCGGTCATCCACGGCACCGGGGGCCAGCTCGGCCAGGGACTCGAAGGAGCGTGACGCCGAGCCCTTCGAGCCGGGACGGATGACGGGCACGTTCTTGAGGAAGTCGGCGTCGATGCTCACCCCCATCGAGCTGGAGCCCAGGTCCACGGTGGGCGGAGCGGCCGTGACGATCAGCTCCTCGCTCATGGACTCGGGGAGCAGCTCCACGTTGACGCGGATGGTCCGGTCGATGCGCAGAGCGATGGCACCGCGCTCATACGGCCGGAAGCCATCCGCCACCACGCGGAGGGTGTAGTCGCCGGGCGGCAGCTGCGGCAGCCGATACAGGCCGGTCTTGTCCGTGAGGACCGTGCGCTCGCCCTGGAGCGAGGGGGACGTGGCCGTCACGACGGCATCCACGAGTGGCTGCTTGTTCTCCGTGTTGAAGATGGTGCCGGTGATGACCGAGTTACCCTGAGCCAGCGCCCCCGAGCCGAGCAATACGGCCACGAGACACAGCCCACGGGCGAGATGAACACGTCTAGACACGATGACCCCTCCCGACATTTGCGGGGCGCACTCTGTCTCAAACCCGACGTGAGCCCAAATCCCATCTGAGGGGTAGGCCGGAATGACGCGGTGGGCCGATGGCGTCTGGCGCCCACCGGCCACACCTTTGCCGGGTTGTAGCGAATCCAGACGGGGAGTCCGGGTATGCCGAAGCGCGCCTCCAGGAGCCGGGGGGCCAGTCAGAAGCCCAGCGAGCGGGACATCATCCCCGCAGGAGTGGAGGTCTCGGATTTCAACCTCTTCTTCAACCGGGAGCTGTCCTGGCTGTCCTTCAACGACCGGGTGCTCCAGCTCGCCGAGGACAGCTCGGTGCCCCTGCTGGAACGGCTGAAGTTCTGCGCCATCTATGCCCGCAACCTGGACGAGTTCTTCATGATCCGGGTGGCGCGGCTACACGAACAGGCGCGCACGGGAGGGGTGGCGCGGCTTGTCCCGGATGGGACCAGTCCGGGGGAGACGCTCGACAAGCTGCACGCGCGCCTTCACGAGCAAGGGCGGCGCCACAGCCACTGCTTCGAGCGGCTGCTGCGCCCAGCCCTGGCGGACAAGGGGCTGCGCATCCTCTCCATGAAGGAGCTGGACGCGGAGGCCCGGGCGCAAGTGGACCAGCGCTTCCGCGAGCAGATCTTCCCGGTGCTCACCCCGCTGGCCATCGGGCTGGGGCGCCACTTCCCGTACATCTCCAACCTCTCGCTGAGCCTGGCGGTGCTGCTGCGCGATCCGGTGGCGGAGGTGGAGAACGTGGCCCGGGTGAAGGTGCCCAAGGAGCTGCTGCCCCGCTTCCTGCCCATCAAGGGCACCTCGGCCTTCGTCCCGCTGGAGGATGTCATCGCCCACCACCTGGGCACCCTCTTCCCGGGCATGGAGGTGCTCGACTACGGGCTGTTCCGCGTCACCCGAGACGCGGACTTCACCGTGTCCGAGGACGCGGAGGATCTGCTGGTGGCGGTGCAGACCGAGCTGCGCCAGCGCCGCTTCGGGGACGTCATCCGCCTGGAGGTGCAGGCGGGGATGAACCCCAAGCTGCTCGAGCCGCTGGAGGAGGCGCTGGGGCTGGAGCCGCGGCAGGTGTACGCGGAGCAGAACCTGCTGGCGCTGGCGGATCTGCACGCGGTGGTGGCCACGCCCGGCTTCCCCGAGCTGAGGGATCCACCGTGGACGCCCATCACCCAGCCCCGGCTGCGGCCCGAGGTGGACGCGGAGGGCGGCGGCACGGTGATGGCGGCGATGCGCCGGGGAGATCTGCTCGTTCACCACCCATACGAGTCCTTCTCCACCTCGGTGGAGCGCTTCGTCACCGAGGCGGTGGAGGACCCGGATGTGCTGGCCATCAAGCAGACGGTGTACCGCACGTCGGACAGCTCACCGCTGGTGCCCGCGCTCATCCGCGCCACGGAGCGCGGCAAACAGGCGGTGTGCATGGTGGAGCTCAAGGCCCGGTTCGACGAGCGCGCCAACATCCAGTGGGCGCTCTCGCTGGAGGAGGCGGGAGTGCATGTCGTCTACGGCATCCCCGGGCTGAAGACGCACGCCAAGGCGATTCTCATCGTCCGCCGGGAGGGAGAGCGCATCCGGCACTACGTCCACATCGGCACGGGCAACTACAACCCGAAGACGGCGCGGCTCTACACGGACCTGGGGCTGTTCACCACGGATCCGGAGATCGGCGCGGACGTGGCGGACCTGTTCAACTACCTGACGGGCTTTGCCCGGCCAAAGTCCTTCCGCAAGCTGCTGGTGGCGCCGATCAACATGCGCGAAGGACTGCTCGCGGAGATTCGCCGCACGGTGGCCGCCCACTCGGCGGAGCGCCCCGCACGCATCCAGATGAAGATGAACGCGCTGGTGGACCCGGTAATGATCCGCGCGCTCTACGAGGCCTCTCGTGCCGGAGTGAAGGTGGACCTCAACATCCGAGGGATCTGCTGCCTGCGCCCCGGGCTCGCGGGCGTCTCGGAGAACATCCGCGTGGTGTCCACACTGGGGCGCTTCCTGGAGCACGCGCGCATCTACTTCTTCGATCGGGGTGGCGAGACGCGGTGCTTCATCGGCTCGGCGGACCTGATGCCGCGCAACCTCGACCACCGCGTGGAGGCCTTCACGCCCGTGGAGGATGCGAACCTGCTCTCCCAGATACGAGACCTGCTCGATCGGTGCTTCGCGGACAACACCCACGCGTGGGATCTCGAAGCGGATGGCACCTGGCGCCGGCGGGCACCCCAGGGCGAGAAGCGCTGGGCCCAGAGCGAGCTGATGGACCGCGCGGTGCGCCTGGCTCAGGCCACCACCGGTCGGCCGACGTCCTGAGCGGGGCCGTCGCGCGCCGACTCACATCTTCTTGATGAGGTCGGCGCGCTCCTGGACGGCCTCCATGGTGTCCAGGCTGAAGCTGCGCGCGTGCCCCACGTCGTCCTTGAGGAAGGTGGCGACGCTCTGGGCCTGCTCCTGGACCGCGCGCTTCCGCTTGGGCGGCAGCGGGTCGAAGGTGCTGAACGCGACGGTTCCGGAGGACGGATCGAACTCCCAGAAGCCGACCAGTTTGTCCCCATCGAACAGGGTGCGTGCCGAGACGTGCTTCACGTCTCCCAGCGTCGTGCCCTTCGTGTTCCCCCACTTCGTCACCTTCACCCCGTGGTGCTTCAGCTCGGTGAGCAGCCCGGGACCTCCGTGGAAGGTGAGGTAGTTGTCCTCGAACGAGAGCAACGAGATGGAGGTGGCCGCGGGCACCGCCTCCTTCAGGACCGCCACGTCCTGCTCCAGCACGAAGGCCTCGTCGTCGTAGCCCTCCACCACCACCGGCACCACGGGCAGACGCTCCATGGCCGCGCGGGCATCTCGCTGCGACAGCCCTGACCAGGCCGCGAAGCTCGCCACCGCCACCGGCCCGGTCTGCCGCAGGAAGATCTCCGCCAGACGCGCGTTCCGCTCGGCCACGTCGCTCGGAACCTTGGCGCCCGTGAAGGGGTTCTTCGCCGGCAGCCGCCAGTGGTAGCGCTCGGTGTCGAGCCGGCCCGTGTCCAGGGTGCGCTCCACCTTGCCCTCGAACTCCAGGTGGCGCAGGGCGGGCGGCAGCGTCGAGGAAATCCCCACCTTCTTACCCTTCTCGCCCAGGCTGCGGACCACGCCCTCGGGCAGGGCCTTGCGCAGCGCGTCCGTCGTCAGTGGCCCCTTGCGCAGCGCCTTGATCACGGCCTCCCCGACATCGGCCAGCTCCTTCTGGGGGACGCCGACCTTCTCCATCTCCTTCTCGATGCGCTTGCGAGACTGGTCCTCTGCGAAGCGCAGCACGAGCGGCACCTGCGCCCGGGGCACCAGATAGATGCAGCCACGCACGGCGGGGATGACCTGGAGCCGGGACTGAGCCACCGCCTCATCGAGGTCCTGCCGGCGCAGGCTGGGCAGGCGCGCACGAACCGCGAGGTAGACGTCCACGCCTCCGAGCGTGCGGGGCCAGCTCGTGGAGGCGACGATCTCCTCGAGGCTCCCCTTCCCCGGCTCGGCGAGCCCTTGCCGGCGGTGCCAGTGCCCACGCGCGCGATCGAGGGTGAGCGTGAGTGCGGGAGTGGAGCGGGCCATGTCGTTCCTCCGAGGAGCGCGCAGTCTAAGCAGATGCCCGTGGAGCAACGGAAGAGACCCATGGAGTAACGTCCCTCTGGGCTTGAAAAGGCAACCCACGGCCCCCCGCTGACGCCTGCCTGGAGGGCGAGAAACTCACCGGGCCAGTTGCAAGGTTCCGGGGACTGAAGTCCCCACCCTGGCCAGAACCCGCTACGCTTCAGCGCGTGAGCGAGTACGTCACCCACCGCGCCGCGTTAGCGGGCCCCCAGCTCGGCTCCCTCCGGGAGGCGTTGCTCTCATCGCGCTTCGTGGCGAGCAGCCCGCTCATGGGCACGTTCGAGGCCAGCCGTGGCTTCGCCTTCGTCTTCACCGAGGCGGGCCAGGCCACGCTGCTGGAGCGCTTCCCCTTCCTCACGGACTACCTGGCACGGGTGCGGGATCCGGCGACGACGCGCGGCTTGAGGCCCTGGCGTGAGCGGCTCTTCGGTCCGCGCCAGGAGCGCCCTCGTCCCAACGCCTTCTACGTGAACCTGCTGCTGCTCGAGGAGGGCAAGGCCGTGGGGCGGCACATCGACGCCACGCTCCAGGAACCCAGCGGCGTTCCAGGCGCGGTGCCCGAGCACGTCAGCGTCCTCTACCTGGAGGTGCCCACAGGCATCCAAGGCGGCGCTCTGCGTCTACTGCGGGAGGATCGCCCCGTAGGCCATGTGCGTCCCCGCCCTGGCTTGCTCGTGCAGTTCCGCGGAGATCTCCAGCACGAGGTCCAACCCTTCACGGGCGGCCCGGAGGGAGCGCTGCGCGCGAGCCTGGTCTGTGAGCAGTACACCTTTGGCCCCGAGGCCCTGGCGCGCATCACTCCCTTCCGCATCCATTCCAAAGCGGGCTTCGGGGCCTATCTGGACTCACACCGGGAGCGGCACGCCTCCCCCCCCAGTCCGCGGTGATATCAAGAAGGCATGGACCACATGCCTCCCCAACACCGTGAGTTCCTGAGCGCCGCGCTCGAAGCCTGGCGCGCGGACCCTCGCATCCTGGGTGTCGCTGCCGGTGGCTCATTCCTCACTCGGCAGATGGACGCGTTCTCGGACCTGGATCTCGTCCTCGTACTCTCGGATGCGCTGCGCGCCACCATCGCCCAGGAGCGCACCGCGATCGCGCGAGCCGCAGGGCCTCTACTCCAAGGCTTCACGGGAGAGCATGTCGGCGAGCCTCGCCTGCTGATCTGCCTGTACGGTCCTCCCCTGCTCCATGTGGACCTGAAGTTCATCTCCGTGGCCGAACTCGATGTCCGCATCGAGGATCCAGAGGTCCTCTTCGAGCGAGAGGGCGTCATCACCTCACGCCTGCGCGCCACCCGACCGAAGCCACTAACGGCACCTTCCGCCCAGTGGATCGAAGATCGCTTCTGGATCTGGATTCACTATGGCCTCGACAAGATCCAGCGCGGCGAACTCTTCGAGAGCCTGGACATGCTGGCGTTCCTGCGCGCCCAGTCACTGGCACCGTTGATCCGACTCACCGAGGGAGGCGAGTGGCGGGGCGCACGACGGCTCGAGGCTTCTCCCCAGGCCGCAGCGCTCTCGCGGGTCTGCGCGAGGCATGACGCGGCGGAGTGCCTTCAAGCGCTGAGCGCAGCCGTCGACCTCTACACCACGCTCCGTGAGCAACTCCGTCCAGCGGACGCGTGCCAGCGCTCGTCCGCGGAGCCCGCCGTTCGCGCCTATCTGGCCGACGTCGTTGCCGCGCGCCGAGGCTGAAAAGAAGACGGCCCGAGATCTCTTTCGAGGTCTCGGGCCGTCTGAGTTGCGGGGGCAGGATTTGAACCTGCGACCTTCGGGTTATGAGCCCGACGAGCTACCAGGCTGCTCCACCCCGCGATAACCGTTGCGACTCTTTCTAGAACACCAGAGGCCCTTCCGTTTATTCCGGAAGGGCCCCCGGACCTTCAGTTGCGGGGGCAGGATTTGAACCTGCGACCTTCGGGTTATGAGCCCGACGAGCTACCAGGCTGCTCCACCCCGCGGCAAAAGCGGGAGGCTAAGTACCGCCCTCCCCCTGGTGCGTCAACTCCTTTTTCCGGAGTCCACCCCTCGGCTACTTCCTGTTCTTCAACAGGTCAGCGAAGGTTCCGAATCCCTTCTGGCCGCCACCGGTCGCCGGCTTCTGGGTCTTCGTCCAGGCCTCCAGCTCCGCGCGCTCCTCCGCACGCTCGGCCGCGGTGATGGACAGGCGGATCTTCCCGGACGCGTCGATGTCCAGCACGGCCACCTTCAGCTCCTGGCCGAGCGAGTAGTGCTTGCGCAGATCCGTGCCGCGATCCGTGCCCGTCTCCGCGGCGGGAATCAGCCCCTTGCCGCCCGGGAAGACCAGGAACACGCCGTAGGGCTCGATGCGATCGACCTTGCCCGTGACGACCTGGCCCACCTTCGGGCGAGGAATCTGGGCCTCGGCGGCCTTGGCGGCCTCCTTCGCCTGATGCTGCGCCTGGATCTCCTCGACGGGACGCTGCGCGTCCTCCTCGGAGATACGACGCAGGCCGATGCGCTTCTCGTTGGTGTCGATCTTCTCGACCGCCACCCAGATCGTCTCACCCACCTGCACCACGTCGCGCGGGTGCGCGATGCGGCGATCCGACAGCGCGGAGATATGCACCAGGCCATCCACGCCCGGGCGAAGCTCCACGAACGCGCCGAAGGGCTGGATGCGGACGACCTTGCCCTGCAGCCGGTCGCCCTCCTTGATGGAGGCCAGCGCCGCCTTGAACGGATCCTCCTGACGGGCGCGCATGGAGAGCGTGATGCGCTCCTTCTGCTTGGCCTTGTCCGGAGAGTTGGGCTGGGCCGCCTCCATGCGGAGGATCTCCACCTCCACGTCCTCGCCCACCTTCACCACTTCGCTCGGGTGACCGATGCGCTGGTAGGACATCTCGGAGACGGGGATCATCCCCTCCACGCCGCCCAGGTCCACGAAGGCGCCGAAGTCGCGCACGCCGGTGACCTTGCCCTTGAGGACCTTGCCCTCGGACAGCGTCTTGCGCGTCTGGTCGGCCAGCTTGCGCTGCTCCTCCTCGAGCAGCGAGCGGCGCGACAGCACCACGTTGCGCTCCCGCACCTCGGTGACGCGGAACTTCAGCTTCTCACCGATGAACTGGTCCGGCTTCTCCACGAAGCGGATGTCCAACTGGCTGATCGGGCAGAAGGCGCGCATGTCGCCGATGGCGACCTCGACGCCGCCCTTGTTCACGCTCAGCACCATGCCCTCGACGGGCATGCCCGAGGCGCGCGCCTCGGCCAGCATGGCCATGGACGCGCTGCCCTTGGCCAGCGCCCGGCTCAGGAGCACGCCGCGCGCGCCCGCCTCGATGACGTGCGCCTCGATGGGATCGCCCACGCCGTAGCGCAGGATGCCCTCGTCGTCCTTCAACTCGCGCAGCTCGATCATCGCCTCGCTCTTGACGCCATCGAGCGACACGAAGGCCGTATCCGCGCCGAGCTGGAAGATCTTGCCGGTGACCTTCTCGCCGATGCGCACGCTGCGCCGCGCGGGAACGCCGCCCTCCTTTACCTGCGCCTCGAACATCTCGGCGAAGGTCTCGTTCTCCGGCACCTCCTCATAGAGGGCGCTGCTCGGAGCCGGAGCCGGAGCCGGACGCGGCGTGGGAGCAGGCGTGGGCGCGGACGCCTCGGCCGCGGGAGCAACCGTCGAAGCCGCCTCCGTCGCGGGAGCCGTCTCGGTCCCGGCCGCAGGCTGGTCACCCACGGGGCCACGCGTCTCGATGACGCCCGAGGCACGCTTCACGACGACGAACGGGCCCTGCGGCTTGCGCTCGCCCCCGCCCCCGCCACGGCGCTCACCGCCACCGCCGCCACCACCACCGCCGCCACGCGGGCCGCGATCGCCACCCTTGGGGCGGCGCTCCTCACGGGGCGCGGAGGCAGCCGCGCCTCCGGCCTCGCCCTCGGGCTTCGGACGAGCCTCTCGCTCGCCGCCACCCCGGCGGTCAGGACCACCACGGCCTCGGTCACCCCCCCGATCGCCGCCACGGTCACCCCCTCGGCCGCCCTCGCGCTCACCACCGCGGCCCGAAGGGATACCGAGCATCACGTCACCGAAGGTGGCCTTCGGCTTCTTAGGGCCAAACCCACCTGCTCCAGAACCGCCGCTCTTCTCGTCGCTCACTGCCGAGACCTTCCTGAAGGAATTCCTGCCCAGGTTTCAGGAAAACCGGGCTCCTGAAAAAGGCGGCGCACTCTACACACGGCGCAAGCTGGGACGGAAGTCGCTTGCGTCCTTTCGCGCACAACCCAATCCTCGTTTAACGCGGCACGATCGCCGCTCCATCCCTCTTTACCACCAAAGACCGCCCGGTTTCTCACCTACCTGCCAGCCTCGTCTCTACCGCCGGATGAGCCTTCTCACCCTGCGGAACACCGCCTGCGCCTGGGGGACTCCCAGGGCTCCCGTCAGAGCGAAGTACACAGCGCCAAAGGGAAGAACGACCGCCAGACAGGTGAACACCGGGTGCAGCGCGGGGGGCGCCAGCAGGCCCCCACCCCACTCCTGGGCAACCCCCACCATGGGGCCCAGGGCCCGGGCGAGCGCCAGTTTGACGCCCAGCGCCACGGCTCCCGCCACGGCGGCACAGGCCCACAGCTTGGGAATCAGCCCTGGAGGCGCGCCCACGGCGGCCCCCACACGCCGGGAGAGCTGCCGACGCAGCAGCCACGACTCCAGCCAGGCCACGAGCCCACTGGCCACGGTGATGAAGACGGCGCCCAGGTGCCGTGGCAGGCCCAGCACCTCGGGCAGATACAGCCCGAGCCCCCAGGCCATGGCGGCCCCCAGGGAGACACGGACGATGGCCATGCGCAGGGGCGTACCCGGATCCTTCAAGGCATAGAAGGCGGAGGCGTAGAGCCGCCCCACCGTGGAGGACACCAGCCCCACGGAGGAGCCCATCAGCAGGTACCAGACATATCGAGAGTCGGCGGCGGTGAACTTGCCCGTCTGCAGCAGCGTGGCGGCCACCACGTCTCCAATGAGGAGGAACGCGGCGGCCGAGGGCACCACGAAGAACGCCACGCGGCGCGCCCCGGCCTCGATGCGCTCGCGCAGCTTCGCGTTCACCTCTTCGGTGGCGCCGCCGCTGGCGCGGGCCATCTCCGGCAGCTCGGCCGCGGACACCGCCATGCCGAAGAGGCTCACCGGGATGAGGTAGATCGTCTGCGCATAGAAGAGGGAGGACAGGGCCCGCTCGGACAGGAGCGAGGCGATGGCCGTGTCCACATAGGCGCTGATCTGCACCACGCCCCGCCCGATGACCACCGTGACGAAGCTGCGCAGCACCCGACGCACGGAGGCGCTCGCCACCGAGAGCGACGGGCGGAAGCGCCCCAGCAGGCGCATCACCGAGGGCACCTGCACGGCGAACTGGCAGAAGCCCGCCAGCACCACCGCGTACGAGAGCACCTCCACCAGATACGCCTCGTCCCCCCGCCCTCCCGCGACGACGAGCGCGGCGATGAGCACCAGGTTCCACACCACCGGCGCCAGATAGGACAGCAGGAAGCGCCGGTGGCTGTTGAGGATGCCCAGGCACCACGCCGACAGCACGAGCAGCCCCGTGCCCGGGAAGACGATGCGCACCAGCCGCACGGCCAGCGCCCGCGACTCGCCCTCGAAGCCCGGGGCAATGGCGTCCACGAACAGGGGCGTGGCCACCATGCCCACCGCCACCATGACGCTGGTGGCCAGCGCGAGCAGCCCGAAGATGGCCCCGGCCAGCCGGTCCGACTCCTCGTGCTCCTTCTGCCCCAGCAACTGGGCATAGACGGGGATGAAGGAGCCGGAGAGCACGCCCTCTCCGAAGAGGTTCTGCAGGAAGTTGGGGATGCGCAGCGCGGCCTTGAAGACGGCGGCCGCCTCCGCGTTGCCCAGGTAGTGCGCGAAGACGCGCTCGCGCACCAGCCCCATCAGGCGCGAGGCGAGGATCCCCGCCGCCACGAGCAGCGCGCCCCGTCCACCTCCCGCACCTCCCGAGTCCGGGGGCCGGACGGGCGCGCTGGGGGTGGGATCCGGAGAGGGACTCTGGCGTGGAGGGGGAACAGTCAAGCGGGCGTCGCAATCTACGCGGGACGTTCACCTCCATGAAGCAAGAAGACACCCGACCACTGTTTTGCTTGACGGTCCCCCCGGCAGGCCGCAATGGTCCCTGCGCGATGGCTGGTCCCTCCGACTCCAACACCGAGCTGCTGAACGACGTGGCGCGCATCCGCCGCGTGCTGGCGCGCGAGCTGGAGACCATCAACGAGTACGAAGCCTTCGCTCAGGCCTCCAGCCACCCCGAGGTCCGCGCCTTCTTCGCCCACCTGGCCGCCGAGGAGAAGGAGCACGTCGCCGAGGCGACCCAGATGCTCCGCCTGCTGGACGCCGCCCAGAATGCCCACTTTGCCCAGCCCATCGCGCCGGGCCACTTCCAGAAGGCCGTGGGCGCTCCAGCCGCCTCGGTGCCTTCCCCCGCGCCCTCGGCTCCTCCCGCGCCTGCCGCGGCTGGCCCCAACGGCCGCTCGGTCTTCGAGCCTGCTGTCAACCTTCCCCCTGAACGCCTGATGTACGGACTGACTGCTCCCCCCTCCGAGAATGCCTACCCGCTCACCGTGGGATCGCTCCGGCGCCAGGGGGGCGGTGGCCGTGGCGGCAACCGCTGACGATTCCTCCTTTAGAGGAGCCTTTCATGCCTGACTTCCTTGGACATGCCGAGAACCCCCTGCGCGAGGAGGAGTGGGCGCGCCTGAACGAGACCGTCATCCAGGTCGCGCGCCGTTCCCTCGTGGCCCGTCGCATCCTGGACATCTATGGCCCGCTGGGCGCGGGCGTGCAGACGGTGCCCCACGACGAGTACCAGGGCGTGTCCCCGGGCGCCGTGGACATCGTCGGCGAGCAGGAGACGGCCACCGTCTTCACCGACGCTCGCAAGTTCAAGACGATCCCCATCATCTACAAGGACTTCCTGCTGCACTGGCGGGACATCGAGGCGGCGCGCATCCACAACATGCCGCTGGACGTGTCGGCCGCCGCCGGCGCCGCCGCCCTCTGCGCGCAGCAGGAAGACGAGCTCATCTTCTACGGGGATCCGAAGCTCGGCCACGAGGGGCTGATGACGGCCAACGGCCGGCTCACCGTGCCGCTGGGCGACTGGAGCACCCCGGGCGCCGGCTACATGGCCATCGTCGAGGCCACTCGGAAGCTCAACGAGCACGGCCACTACGGGCCCTATGCCGTGGTGCTCTCGCCGCGCCTGTTCTCGCTGCTGCACCGCATCTTCGAGAAGACGGGCGTGCTCGAGATCGAGACCATCCGCCAGCTCGCCTCGGACGGCGTCTTCCAGTCCAACCGGCTGCGCGGCGACTCGGGCGTGGTGGTGTCCACGGGCCGCGAGAACATGGATCTGGCCGTGGCCATGGACATGGTCACCGCCTACCTGGGCGCCTCGCGCATGAATCACCCCTTCCGCGTGCTCGAGGCGCTCATCCTGCGCATCAAGCACCCGGACGCCATCTGCACGCTCGAAGGCGGCGCCCCCCGCAAGTAACTGGGCGCCGAACCCGCGCATGGCCAAAGTCCTGGTCCTCGACGACGAGGCGAACCTCCGCAAGGTGCTCGCCGCCATGTTGCGGCGAGACGGCTATGACGTCACCGTCGCCGAGAACGGCGAGCAGGGGCTCGCCGAGTTCAACAAGAACGGCGCAGACATCGTCGTGACGGACCTCGTCATGCCCAAGGTGGGCGGCATGGAGGTGCTGGGCTCCGTCAAGGCCGCCAACCCGGACGTGCCCGTCATCATCATGACCGCGCACGGCACGGTGGACTCCGCCGTGGAGGCCATCAAGGCCGGCGCGTTCGACTACATCACCAAGCCCTTCGATCAGGCGGAGCTGTCGGCCGTCATCAACAAGGCCACCAAGGCCCACGAGAACGCCCGTCGCTCGGTGCGCCCGGACATCAAGGCGCGCGCGGCCATCATCGGCGAGTCCCCACAGGTGCAGGAGGTCTACAAGATCATCGACAAGGTGGCGGACACGCCCTCCACGGTGCTGATCACCGGAGAGAGCGGCACGGGCAAGGAGCTCATCGCCACCGCCCTGCACGGCGCCTCCAGCCGCCGGGACAAGCCCTTCATCAAGATCAACTGCGCGGCCATTCCCCACAACCTCATCGAGTCGGAGCTGTTCGGCTACGAGCGTGGCGCCTTCACCGGCGCGGTCACCTCCAAGCCCGGCCGCTTCGAGCTGGCCGACGGGGGCACCCTCTTCCTGGACGAGATCGGCGAGATCCCCGTGGAGATGCAGGTGAAGCTGCTGCGCGCGCTGCAGGAGGGCGAGTTCGAGCGCGTGGGCGGCATCAAGACGACGCGCGTGGACGTGCGCCTGGTGGCCGCCACCAACCGCGACCTGCAGGCGGAGATCGAGGCCGGGCGCTTCCGCAAGGACCTGTACTACCGGCTGGCGGTGGTGCCCATCGGGCTGCCGGCCCTGCGCGAGCGCCGCAGCGACATCCCCATGCTCGCGCGGCACTTCGTGGACAAGTACAACCGCCGCCTCAACAAGAAGATCGAGGGCATCGCCGACGACGCCATGGCGGCCCTGCAGGGCTACTCCTGGCCCGGCAACATCCGCGAGCTGGAGAACCTCATCGAGCGCGTGCTGCTGTTCGCCGATGGGCCCTTCATCACCGCCAAGGACCTGCCCGAGCCCGTCCGTCAAGGCGGTGGGGGGCAGGCAGGCTCGCTCGCTGGCTCCTCGACGGTGGAGGCGCCCACCGGCGAGACCGGGCTCAAGGACATCATCCGCATGAAGTCCGCCGAGCTCGAGAAGGACCTCATCACCAAGGCCCTCGAGGAAACCAGCGGCAACGTCACCCGGGCCGCCAAGCTGCTGCAGATCAGTCGCAAGTCCCTGCAGACGAAGATGAAGGAGTTCGGCCTTCGCGACACCGCTCCCGATGGGAAGGACGAGGGAGCAGGCAAGGACGAAGGCCCGGACGAATGACGGAGGCCGAAATAACGCCGTGAAGACGGTGGTTTCGGCCCGGCGAACCCGCTCGACCCAGGAAGCCAGCATGCGGCCATCTCTCCCCACTCTCGGTCAACCTCCGAAGCGCAGCCGGTTTGGCTCGGTCGTCCTCGTCTCGTTGGTACTCGGCGGCGTCGCCGGCGGCGTGTGGTGGTGGAAGCAGAACAAGGGCGGGATGCTGCCCTCGGGCGCGCCCACCGCGGTGACCGCCAACGCCACGCCGGACGCGGGCGCGGCGCTCGCGGCGGCGCCTACCCCACCCCCGCCCCCCGCCGATCCGCTCGTGGCGGCAGGCCTGGCGCGCGCCTCGGTGAAGATCGACGGCCCGCTGGAGACGGCGCTCGTGCAGGGCACGGACCCGACGGTCGGCCCCGCGCTGGCACAGGTGGTGACGCGCAGCCTCGTGTGGTGGGTCGCGGTGCCCAACGAGATCCTCCGGGGCGACACCCTGGACGTGCTCTACCAGGTGCGCCCGAACGAGGAGCCGCTGGTGCATGCCGTGCGCTTCACCAGCAACAAGACCGGCCAGACGCACGCCGCCTACCGCTTCCAGGCCCAGGGCGACAGCAACGCGCGCTACTACCTGCCCTCCGGAGAGGAGATGGAGATGCGCCTGGAGCACTCGCCCCTGGAGCACTACGAGCAGATCACCTCGCTGCTGCGCGATGGCCGCCGGCACAAGGGCGTGGACTTCAAGGCCGCCGTGGGCACCCCCGTGAAGGCCCCGTTCACCGGCATCGTCAAGCGCAAGAACTGGAACTTCAGCGGCAACGGCAACTGCGTGGAGCTGGAGGAGCTCGGCGGCAAGCGTCGCCGCGCGCTCTTCCTCCACCTCTCGGAGCTGCCGCGCGATCTCAAGCCCGGCACGCGCTTCTCGACCGGCCAGGTCATCGCCGCCAGTGGCAACAGCGGCAGGTCCTTCGCCCCTCACCTGCACTACCAGCTCATGACGCAGGATGACCGGGTGCTGGACCCGTTCGACAGCCACCGCACCTTCCGGCGCTCGCTGCCGCAGGAGCAGCGCTCGGCGCTCGAGGCGGAGATTCGCCGCCTGGATTCGCTGCTGGCGCCCTCCGTCGCCGGAAACTGAGCCACCCATTTCTTGACACCCCCAACCATGGGGGCTAGCGTCCCTGGCAATTTCTCAACAGTTCCCAGGGGTTAGGCCACCGTAAGCAGCAGTCCTGAGGGGGCTGCCGGCATCCGCGGGCCCTGGGGGCTCCCTGAGGGCTCTTCGGAGGTCGGATGTTGAGGCTTCGCGCCGTTCTCGCCGCGCTGCTGCTGGGCGCACCACTGGCTGCCAACGCGGCGGACATTACCCGCATCGCTTCCTCGCTCGACGAGGATGATCCATTCGACTTGTTCCTGGACGTGAGCTTCGCGCGCACGCAGAGCCGATCGAAGATCGTCCGCGAGCAGCTAGAACCTGGTACCACCACGATCAGCGAGCACACCGAGATCTGGCACTCGGCCGTCGACTCTCGGCTGAACATCGATCTGGCGATCGGGCTCTACCAGGATCTGCAGTTCTCGTTCTCGCTGCCGCTTATCCTTCAGCAGAACGACAGCTACGGGTTCATCAGTGGGACGGACACGACCAACTCCACGATCGTCCTTAACTGCGTGAACCCCGACGGTTCGTTCCGCACGAACTGCACGCCGAGTAACCCCGCCAATTCCGCTTCGCTCTTCACCGTCCCCTCCACGCACCGCCGTGGCGGCCTGGGTAACATGCGCTTCGGGCTGGCCTACGCCTTCTTCAACGAGGAGAAGGACCCGACCAAGCCGATGTGGGTCGTCGGCATCGACTACGAAGCCCCCACCGCGAAGATGCGTGACCCCAGCCTGGACAACACGGTTGAGGACAACCGCGGCAACGTGGGTGACCGCGTACACAAGTACACCTTCTATACGGCCTTCTCGCGCCGCATGGGCGTAGCGGACCCCTACTTCCGGGTCCATTACACGCTGCCGGTAGCTGGCCCGGGCATCTACTCCAACTGCTTCAACCGAGCGGAAGTTGCTGGAGAGGGCTTCACCTCACCCACCCTGGGCACCCCGGAGAACTGCTTCACGGGGCGCTGGAACCGCAAGGAGACCGGCATCAAGTACCCGCACCAGGGCGGCTTCATGTTCGGCTCCGAGTTCACCGCGTTCAATGACCGGACCAAGGGGCAGAAGTTCTCGCTCGATCTGCGCGGCATCGGCAACTACGTCTCCTCGGGCCGCTACTACAACGAGCTGAGCGCGGCCCTGCGCAAGCTGCTGGCCACGCAGGACTACTTCCAGGTGGGTGGCCAGCTGGGTGCCACCGCGATCGCTGGCAATTCCTTCCGGCTGCGTGCCGCCGGCACCTTCCTCTACACCACGGACCACGCGCTCACGGGCGAGGACCTCGTGGTGCAACCGGACGCCATCGACGAGCGCCCTGGCGACGTCAACCCCAACTACGACTTCCGCATCGACCTGCCCTCGCGGCGCTTCCGGGCCAGCGAAGGCAAGACGTTCCGGTTGGACCTCCAAGCAACCTTCATGTTCTGACGCGGAGCAGCAAGCCTCCGCCTCCAGGAGCTCCGGGGCCCCCCGCTTGAATAAGTTCCGTCAGGCGGCGTACAGAAGGCACGGCACCTGCCCATGCGAGCAGGCTGCCGCCTCTTCCATCGCTACGGAGTTTCCCTTGAAGCAGATCCTGCGTGCAGTACTCGTGTCCTCTCTGTTCGCCTCCTCCGCCGCCCTGGCCCAGGACATGGAGATGAACATGAACATCCAGGTCGATGAGAACGGCATGCCCTCGACCAACATCCAGATGAAGGGCCAGGACGAGAACGGCGAAGAGCAGAACGTGAACATGCGCGTTCGCGCTGGCGGCAACAGCGCCAACATGCAGGTGAAGGTGAAGGGCTCCGGCATGCAGCCCATGCAGGAGCAGGAGCAGGAGCAGGTCCACCAGCAGGCCCCCACCCGTCACCGCCCGCCCCCTCCCCCCCCGCCGGTCGCAGCTCGTGACTGTGGCACCGGGAACGACGCGGGCTGTTCCATGATGCGCGACGGCAAGTACCCGATGGACGCGCAGACCTGGGCCGGCTTCTACGAGTCGCTCAAGAGCCAGTCGAACGAGATCTCCCGCCAGGAGATGGCGGAGAAGATGCTCAAGCGCACCTACATCACCGCGGCCCAGTACGGCCTGATGCTGGATCTCTTCCGCAACGAGATCTCCCGCCTGGAGCTGGCCAAGGACTCGGCCTCCCACGTGGTGAACCCGCAGCACGCGCTGGGCTTCTCCTCGAAGTGGCGCAACTCCATCTCCGCCGAGGAGTACTCGGAGATGATCGCCGAGCAGCAGCCGTAGTTTCCACCGGCGAGGCCTGGGCCCCCCAACCCAGGCCTCCCCGAGGGCGGGCGGCACTCATCCTGGAGCGCCGCCGCCCCTGCTCGCCTCAGCGGGCTCGCATGTGCTTGAGGTACTCGTGGTGCGAGGGCAGCGTGCTCACCAGCCGCTGCGAGCGCTCCTGGAGCGCCGCGAACGCCTTCTTCGCCGGCTCGGGATCCAGCAGATCCAACAGCGCCAGGTGGTTCTCCGGCACGTAGTTGACGCCCATGCTGATGACGGCCCACGAGTAGGCCTCGAAGCCGTGGAACGACGGGTAGATGTTGCGGTGCCCGGGCAGGCGCGCGCGCCAGATCTTCAGGCGCTCCTCGAGATCAGGCGGAATGCTGAGCTCCGTCTTGGTCGCCTTCCAGTACGGCGTGTCAGCCCGGTCGCTGGCACGGTAGTGGAGGATGAGGAACTGCTTCACCCCGTCGATGCAGTTGTTGATCACCTTGTTGTAGCTGAGCCGCTGCCCGTCCGAGGTGTCCGCGCCCTCCGGGAAGTGGTTCACCAGCTCTTCGATGCCGTGCTGGATGAAGAAGATGCCCGTGGACTCGAGCGGCTCGACGAACCCGCTGGACAGCCCGATGGCCACGCAGTTCTTCACCCACGAGTTGTGGTTGCGCCCCACCCGCATCTTGATGTGGTTGGCGGTGCAGCCCTCGGCCGCCGGCCCGATGAAGGCGCGCAGCTCCTTCTCGGCCTCCTCCTTGCTCAGGTAGCGGCTGCAGTACACGTAGCCGTTGCCATTGCGGTGGTAGAGGGGAATGGTCCACGCCCAGCCCGCGCTGAGCGCCGTGGCCGTCGTATAGGGCCGGATGCCGTTGGCCTCGACGTCCCAGGGCGGCTGCAGGGCCACCGCGCTGTCGTTGGGCAGCACGTCGTTGAAGGCGATGAAGGGCTCCTTCAGCGTCTGGTTGATGAGCAGCCCGCGGAAGCCCGTGCAGTCGATGAACAGGTCTCCCTCCACCCGCCCGTTCTGCTTGGTCAGCACGTGGGAGATGAAGCCGTTCTCGCGCTGCCCCACCTCGAGCACGTCGTCCACGATGCGGCGCGCCCCGAGCTTCGTCCCGTAGTTCATCAGGAAGTCGGCCAGCAGGGACGCATCGAAGTGGTACCCGTAGGGGTACTGCACCATGTGGTGGGCGATGACGTTGTTGGGCGGAGGCGCCTTCGGATCGAAGTAGGCGCTGACCCCCTCGTCGAACACCGTGTCATCCAGGAACTTGGGCGAGCGCTTCGCCTCGCACATGGCGGGGATGGTGAAGCACGCCTGGTCGAAGGGCAGCTCGTTGCGCTTGAGCTTCAGCCACCACTCGCCCGTGTTGAAGCCCTGGATGGTCTCGAACCGCTGGAACGGGTGGTAGAAGTGCCCGCCCTTGGATGACCAGTTCTCGTAGCGGATGGCCAGCTTGTACGTGCCATTGCACGACGGCATCCAGTCGGACTCCTTGAGTCCCAGGAAGTCGAAGAACAGCTTGAGCGTGCTGAAAGTCGCCTCGCCCACGCCCACCGTCTTGATGTGCGAGGACTCGACCAGGGTCACCTCCACGTTCTCCTTGAGGGCCCGCTTCAAATACGAGGCGGTCATCCAGCCAGCGGTGCCGCCCCCCACGATTACTACGCGCGTTGTCATGAATGTCTCTCCCGATGAGGGCCGCCACAACCAATCGGCTGAGGCCTACCGGGAGAATAGCGTAATTGGATTGCCGATCCTACCCCATGCGTTGGGCTCCTGAGAGGGCGAGGCCCCTTCGCTCCGTCGCTGGACAAGAAAGCGGACAGAACCTTATAAGTTGGGTCGAAGCACACACGAGGCCCGCCTCCCCCCTGTCTCACGAGACAGGAGGAAGAGTGTTTTCGTGTATTTGAGTGCAACTACCGCTTGAGGCTCAGCCCCAGCCGGTAGACGTCCTGGCCGGACCAGCCCGCGCGCCGAGCGAGCTCTGTGCTCAGTGGCTTGAGCTTCTCGCCGCGCTCCAGCCCCTCCGCGAGCGCCCGCCGCAGCTCCTCCTCGGACCAGCGACGCTCACCGGTGCGCCCCTCCACCAACACCACCACCTCGCCCCGGGGCTCCTCGGCTCCGTAGCGCGCCGCCAGCTCCGAGAGCGAGCCCCGCACGAACTCCTCGTGCAGCTTGGTGAGCTCCCGCGCCACGCACGCGCGCCGGTCTCCCCAGGCCTCCTGCAGGTCCGCCAGCGTCTCCCCCAGCCGCCGGGGCGACTCGTAGAGCACCAGCGTGGCCGACAGCTGCGCCACCTCCTCCAACATGGCGCGGCGCTCGGGGCCCTTGCGCGGCGGAAACCCCAGGAAGTGGAAGCGCCCCGTGGGCAGCCCAGAGGCGCTCAGCGCCGCTACCAGCGCGGTGGGCCCCGGCACCGGCACCACCTTCACGTCTCGTTCGAGCGCCTCGGCCACCAGCCGCTCCCCGGGATCGCTGATGCCCGGACTGCCCGCATCCGTGACCAGGGCACAATCCTCGCCCGCGGCGATCCGATCGAGGATGCGCCCGGCGCGCTGCCCTTCCGCGAAGGCGGGCAGGCTCACCGTCTCGCGGGAGATGCCGAAGTGGTCCAGCAGCACGCGCGAGTGCCGCGTGTCCTCGCAGGCGATGAAGGCCACGCTCCGCAGCGTCTCCAGCGCCCGGGAGGAGATGTCCCCCAGGTTCCCGATGGGCGTGGCAACGAGGTAGAGCGTCCCAGCCATGAAGTCACATCCCCGCGTCAAAGGCGTCCGGGATGTGCTCCACACGGGCCTGCTCGCCCTGGCCCACCACCGAGACGACGTCGAAGCGCATCATCCGGTCCCGGAGCTCGTGGGCGAAGAGATAATGCAGCGCCGCTTTGACCACCCGACGCTGCTTGGCGAACGAGACCGTGTGCGCCGGGTCTCCCCACACGGCCGAGGAGCGCATCCGCACCTCCACGAAGCACACGGTGTCGCCGCGCTCGGCCACCACGTCCAGCTCGCCGTAGCGGCACCGGAAGTTGCGCGCGCGGATGCGGTAGCCCCGCGCTTCCAGGAAGCGCACCGCCGCTCCTTCCGCCTCGTTCCCATACCCCCGCCGATCCACTCCCGCCCGTCCCATCCACCCCTCCCTGCTGACCTGCCCATCCTTCCAGCCCACTCCGACACAGGGTTGACTCCATAACCATCCAGGATGGCGGATTAATCAGATTTTACTGGAGGTCCTATCCAGGACGGTCGATAAGGCCGGGCCCCCCAAGGAGAGAGCGATGCGCGTCCTGAAAGCCCTGCTGTCCCTGCCCCTGTTCGCTTCACTTCAGGCCTGTGGCCCCGAAGCCGCCCCCGTGCCCGAGTCCACGAGCGCCGTCGAGCAGGAGGTGGGGCGGCTCTCCATCCGCAACGCCGATCCCACGGTCATCCGGGTCAACAGCACCTATATCTCCGCGGAGACGGAGGGCGGGCGCATCTACGTGCGGCAGGCCTCCTCCGTCGATGCCTTGGCGAGCGCGGTCCGCACCCAAATCTGGGGCAACCCCGCGGGCCTCGCCGAGGTCTGGGCGCCGCAGCTCGTCAAGGACGGCAGCACCTACTACATCTACTTCACGGCGGGGGCCGGCAGCGCCCACCGGATGTACGTCATCCAGTCCCAGTCGCCCGCCTCGGGCTACTCGCGCGAGACGCTGATGGCGCTACCCAACAACAAGTGGGCCATCGACGGGACGATGTTCGTCTACCAGGGCCAGCGCTACTTCGTCTGGTCCGGCTGGGAGGGCGACACCAACGGGGAGCAGACGCTGTACATCGCCCGCATGTCGAGCCCGACCACGGTGACGGGCGCGCGCTTCGTCATCTCCCAGCCTCGCGAGTGGTGGGAGAAGGTTGACGTCAACCCGCCCACCCGCGTCAACGAGGGCCCCGAGGTTCTCATCGATCCCAGCGGACAGCTGCACGTCGTGTACTCGGCCAACGGGAGCTGGGACACGAACTACTGCCTGGCGGACCTGCGCCTGCGGGCCGGCGGCGACCCGACCTACGTCTGGGACTGGTTCAAGTCCAACGGCTGCCTGTTCGGCGCCAATGGCGGCATCATGATGAGCGGCTGGCACCCGACGCTGTATGCCAAGGGCGTGGGGCACAACTCCTTCGTGCTGCTCAACGGAGACCCCAACACCAGCCCGCCGGCGGGGCCGCAGTTCCCCCTGGCCTACCACGGCGTGCCCAAGAACGATTACCCCAACCCCTTCTGGTCGGGCCGCTACTGGTACTCGGGCACGTTCCAGTGGTGGGGCAACATCACGTACACGCGCGGCTCGGCGAGCAACACGGGCTGGAGCCTGAAGTTCTACGAGTAGCACCCTGTTGTGCCCGGCGGCGGGCTGGAGGACAGTTCGGGGCGCGGCGCCGCTTCGCGCCCCGCTCAGGAGCCCGCCATGAAGAGCTTCGTCGCCGTGTTCGACTGCGCCCCGCTCGGCGTCCTTCCGTGGATGGAGGCCGCCGCGAAGGCGGGCGGGCTGACCCTCGTCCAGCAGGATGACGTGGGCAAGTGGCTCTCGGAGGATCCGGAGTTCCGCAAGGCCATCATGGCCCCGAACATCAAGAGCTTCTCCAACCCGGACCCCAGCCTCACGCCGTACTACCTCAAGGTGCTGGAGACGAAGGTCCCCGAGCCCAAGGTCGCGCTGCACGGCTGGGGGTGGCTGGTGTTCGCCGAGAAGGTGGACCTGTGCATCCTCGACTACGCCGGCCTGGAGCAGCAGCGCAAGAAGAGCGTCGAGGGCGTGGCCCAGAAGAAGATGGACGACGAGTTCTTCAAGGTGAAGAGCTACCTGTTCGCCGAGGCCAAGAAGCGCCTGCCCGCCGACCGCATCCTCCAGCTCCAGGGCTTCTCCTCCGAGAAGGAGAAGCAGGAGCTGGCGGTGCAGTTCGTCCAGAAGCTCTCGCGCTGATCAGGGCGCGAAGGCGTTCTTGAAGTCGTTGATCGTCTCGGCCGACTGCGACAGGTCGCGGACGGTCTGGACGATGGCCACGCCCTGCTTGAGTGGCGTGGTGAAGACGTCCGCGCCGGGCACCACGCCGACCACGTCGAGGGCCAACTGCGAGCCGGTGAGGATCTTCTCGATGTTGTCGTCGCCCTGGAGCGCATCCACGAAGGGGCCGATGGAGCCGGCGATGTTGATGGCATCCCCCACGAACGGGATGCTGCCGATGAGGCCCTTGCCGGCGATCTCCGCGGCCTTCTTCTCGATCTTGTCCTGCACGCCCTCGGGCAGCACGCCGTAGATCTGCTTGAAGAGGCGGCCCACCGACTCCAGGCCTTCCTTGCCCACCGTGTCCTGGCCCAGGAAGCCGTCGCCCGCGCCGATCAGGCTGCCGAACGCACCGCCCATCTCCCCCAGCGCGCCGGTGATGTCGCCCTCGGCCAGCTTCGCCACGCCGTTGAGCACCTGGGAGATGGAGCCCGTCTCCACCAGCGCCGCATTGAGCTGCGGATCGCTGAGGAACTTCGAGACCGGGTTGTCCTTGGGCAGCGACTTGTGCAGCTCGTCCAGGAACGCGGTGGCCGCCTCCGGGTTGCTCTCCACCGCCGAGGACAGGCCGGTGGAGAGCTCGCGGATGAAGGCCGCCGGGTTGTTGTTCTTCGTCAGCTCCTCGATGCCCTTGCCCATGTGCTCCAGGAAGCCGGGCTCGGAGAGCATGCCCGCCGCCGCGGAGAACAGGCCCTCGTACTTGGCCGGCAGCGGCAGCGCCGTGGCCAGCGCGTCCGTGAGCTTCGTCTTCAGATTGGAGGGCAGCGTGGTGACGGCCGAGCCCAGATCCTTGAGGGCCTCGGCGATGTTCCCGTCGGCGATCTTCGTGCCAGCCGAGATGAGGCTGCCCACCGAGTCACGGTACTGCAGCAGCTTCTCCGGGCTGTCGATGCCCAGCTTGCCCAGGAAGGCGGCCGTGGGCTCATGCTCCATCACCTGCTTGGCCACGTCCTCCTTGATCGAGTCGGTGGCCATCAGCTCGGTGAGGCCCTTGGCGATGTCCCCGCTGGCGATCGAGTCGAAGCCCTTGCTGTCCGCCGCCAGCAGCTTCTCGGTGTTCTCACCCGACAGCAGGGTCTTGAGCACTCCCTCCTGGCCCTTGTCCGAGAGCTGCTCGGTGAGCTTCTTGAAGGACTCCTCCAGCACGGGCTTGAAGGGGACCTTGTTGTCCACCATCGCGTCGCGCAGGGCGCCCGCGGCCTTCAGCTTGTCGCCGTCCATCATCGCCACGGCGGCGCCCACGAAGTTGTCCAGGCCCGCCGGGTTCTGCTTCAGCGTCTCGGCCGACAGCCCCAGGTCCCCGAACGCCTTCTTCACGTCCGGGTTCTGGTAGAGCGCGTCCACCGCCGCGTTGGCGGCCTCCTGGTTGCCCTTGGCGTCCTTCAGCCCGGAGATGAGGTCCTTGCTGGAGAGCGCGTCGAAGGCCCCCGACAGCTTCGGGTTGGTCAGCAGGGACTTGACCGTGGCCTTGTCGCCCAGCATCGACTGGAGCGCCTTGCTCGCCCCATCCGTGCCGTCGATGGCCTTCTTCGCGTAGCTGGTGACGGCGTCGGTGGCCAGGTCCGCCAGCTGGGGATCCTTCGTCACCGCGTCGCGGAAGGTGCGCAGCGAGCCCTCGAAGTCACCCTTCCCCGCCCCTTCCACGGCCTTGTACAGCTGCTCCATGGCCGGGCCGTTGTAGCCCTTGAGCTGCTGGGCGGTGAGGCCCGCCTCCTCGAGGCCCTTCTTGAACTCGGGGTTGGTGGCGGCCTGGTCGATGACCTGGTTGCGCAGCTGCGCATTCGGGCCGAGCTGCTCCAGCGCCTTGCCCACCTCGCCCTTGGCGATGGAGTCGAAGGCAGCCGCGCTCGCCGGATCCTTCAGCAGCGCCTCGGCCGTCTTCTTGTCACCGAGCAGCGTCTTGATCTGGCCCTCGGTGCCCTCGGACTTCAGCCCGCCCGCGTACTTCGTCACCGCGTCCAGCGCCACGTTGGGCGCGCCCGCGCTGGCGGTGCGCAGGGCCTTCAGGGTGCCCTCGGTGTCGCCCTGGGTGGCCGCCTCGGAGGCCTTCAGCAGATCGCCCGCGGCGATGTTCTTCGACTGGAGCGCCTTGGCATCCAGGCCGAGCTTGTCCAGGCCCTCCTTGAAGCGCGGATCGTTGCTGGCCGAGTCGATCGTCGAGTTGGCCAGCTTGTCCGCCACGGCCTTGGCCTTGGGGTCGGCGGAGGCGGCCTTCTGCAACAGCTCCAGCGACTTCACCGGATCCGTCTTCGGGTTGCTGTCGAAGGGGTTGATCCGGTTGAGCAGCGAGGGCTCCGGAGAGGTCTCCAGCGCCTTGAGCACGTCCGCCTGGCCCTGGCCCAGCCCCTTGAGGTCCTGGGGCTTGAGGCCGGCCTTGTCCAGGGTGGCCTTGATGCTCGGGTCGGTGGCGGCCTTGTCCAGCAGGCCGTTGCGCACCTTCTCGTCCTGCACGCCCGAGATGGCGGACAGGTCACCCTCGGCCAGCTTGTTGAGCGTCTGCTGCGTCTCGGGCTTCTGCAGCATGTCCCGAACCAGCGCGCGGTCCTCGAGGATCTTCCGCTCGGGGCCCTCGGGCAGCTCCGCGGCCTTGCGCGAGATCGCCTCGCTGGACACGTTGCGCAGCTCGGGGTTGCTCTCGGAGGCGCGCGTCAGGTCCGCGATGGCCGCCTTGGGATCCTTGGCCTGCGAGGCGGCCGTCAGGTTCGCCATGCCCTTGCCCGAGGCCAGGAACGTCTCCTTGTCCAGGCCGAGCTTGTCCAGCCCCTGCTTCACCTCGGGCGTGTCGTAGATGCGGGTGGCCACGTCCTTGGGCACGTTGTCGCCGAAGGCGCTCACCGCCTCCGAGTACTTGCCCGTCGAGGTGGCCTCGGCCGCCTTGAGGTACTGCGCCTGCTCCTCGGGCTTGAGCTCCTGGAACTGCTGCTGGCTGACGCCCAGCTTGTCCAGGCCCTGGCGCGCATCACCCGTCGCCGCCGCCTTCTCCTCGGCGTTCAGGTCCGTGCGGTTCTTCGCGGCCTCCTGGGGCGACTTGCCGCCCGCCACCGCGTCGGCGAACGCCTTGTCCGTGAGCAGCGCCTTGCTGTTGCCCTCCAGGGTGTTGCCCGCCCCCTGGAGCACCCGCGAGAGCGCCTCCTTGTCCTTCACCTTGCTGAAGTCGAGGTCGCCCGTGCGCTGCGCACCGTCCGCGCGGTTGGCCTGCGCGTCCACCCGGTCCGCCAGCTTGACGAGGTCCTTGCCGTCCCGGATGCCGAGCTGATCCAGCGTGGCCTTGTTCTCGGGCTTCGAGGAGAGCTTGGCCAGCTCACGGTCCGCGTCCAGCTCGCGGGAGATGGCCTTCGTGTCCTGGGTCCCATCCACGCCCAGCGCCTTGGCCATGTCCTCCTTGCGGCGGCCGGCGGCCCCGTCGAAGGCGGCCTTCACCTGATCGGCGGTGAGCTCGTTGGCCTTGATCTCCTGGTCGGAGTAGGCGGGCTTCAGGCCCTCGGACTTGGCGGCCTCGTTGGCCTCCTTCATCCGCGTCTCGGCCTCCTTGGAGGCCACCGCCGTCTGCTCCTCGGCGGCCTGCAGCTTCTTCTCCGCGGCCTCCAGCTTCTTCTCGGCCTCGGCGACCTTGGCCTTCTGGGCCTCGGCCTCCTTCAGGGCCTTCTTGTCCTCCTCGAGCTTCTTGGGGTCCTCCTTGGCCTTGGGCTCTTCCTTGGCCTTGGGCTCCTCCTTGGGCTTGAGGGCCTTCTCCTGCTCGGCCAGCTTCGCCTTCTCGGCGGCGAGCTCCTTCTTGGCCGCGGCGGCCTCCTTCTTGGCCTCGGCCTGGGCCTTCTTGGCCGCCTCCGCCTTCGCCTTGGCCGCCTCCGCCTTCTTCCGGGCCGCCTCCGCAGCCTTCTTGGCGGCTGCTTCCGCCGCCTTCCGGGCAGCCTCGGCGGCCCGTCGTGCGGCTTCGGCGGCGGCACGGGCGGCGGCTGCGGCGGCAGCGGAATTATTGACGGTCATGGCCTGGTCTCCTGGGGGAGCGCTGGAGAAACGGGGAGCGCTCGAATTTCGAAATCCGGAATTCTGCTTCAGGATTATCGGAAATCGAGATGCCCGGGTTTCTGTGCGTCTTTCACACCCTTGGACCTACATGATGCGCGGCAGCCGCACCTCGAAAGTAGCGCCTTCGCCCCGGCGCGAGCGCACGGAGACGGTGCCGCCATGGGCGCGGACGATCTCCCGGGTGAGGTAGAGCCCCAGGCCGAGCCCTCCATAGTTCCGCACCGGGACGGCGCGCTCGAACTTGCTGAAGATGCGCTCGAGGTCCTCCGAGGCGATGCCGATGCCCCGGTCCGAGACGGTCACCACGGCCTGCTCGCCCTCGGCGTTCACGGCCACCTCCACGGGCTGACCGGAGCCGTACTTCGCGGCGTTGTCGAGCAGGTGGGTGAGCACCTGCTCCAGCCGGGAGCCGTCCCACTCCCCCCACACGGGCTGCTCCGCCTTCAGGAGCACATCGCAGCCGGCCTGCACGAAGGACTCGCGCTGCATGTCCACGGTGTCCTGCACCAGCCTGGCCAGGTCCACCGGCTCGCGGCTCAGCTCCAGCCGGCGCTCGGCGACCTGGGAAACATCCAGCAAGCTGTCCACGAGGTTGGCCAGGCGCTGGATCTGCCGCTGGGCCCGCTCCAGCCGCTCCTCCTGCCGCGACCCCGAGACCGGGGGCTCGGCGTGGAGTCCTCGGGCGATGAGCTGCAGCTGCAGCTGGAGCGACGTGAGGGGCGTCTTCAGCTCGTGCGAGGCGACCGTGAGGAACTCGTCGCGCTGGCGCACGGCATCGAGCTGCTTCTGGTAGAGCCGCGCGTTCTCGATGGCGATGGCGGCCTGCGAGGCGATGCCCAGGAGGATGCGCTCGTGCCGCTCGGTGAAGACGTCGGTCTCCGGGTGGCCGAAGAAGAGCCCTCCCAGCACCTCGCCGGAGCGGGCCTTCACCGGCCCCGCGAGGTAGCTGCGCACCGGCAGGTGCCCCTTGGGCATGCCGTGGTAGGGCCGGTTCTGGCCATAGCGCGGATCCTTCGTCACGTCCGCCAGCCGCACCGGGCGCTCTCCATCGAAGGTCGGCCGGAAGATGTCCGTCTTGCGCGGCATGGGGAAGCCTTCGAACGACTCCCGAGGGACACCGGACAGGGTGTAGAGCATGTACGACTGCCCCTCGTCGTTGAGCACGTTGTAGAAGAACGCGCCGAAGCGGGCGCCGGTCAGCCGCGTGGCCTCATCGGTGAGCAGCTGCACCAGCCGCTCCAGGTCCAGCTCCGCGGCCAGCGTCTGGCCCGTACGGTTCAGCGCCTCGACGAGGGCCGTCTCCTGCCGTAGCGCCTCCTCCACGCTCTTGCGGGTGGTGATGTCGTCGAAGAAGACGGAGATGCCGGTCTGCGAGGGGTGGACCTGCACCTCGAACCAGGCGGCGAGCGGGGCGAAGAACTCCTCGAAGCGCGAGGAGACGTTCTCGGCCATGGCGCGTCGGTAGTGGAGCTCGAAGGAAGTGCCGAGCGCCTCCGGGTACTCATCCCAGAGCTTGCACCCGAGCAACTGCTCGCGGGGCTTGCGCAGCATGCGCTCGGCGGCGGCGTTCACGTACGTGAAACGCCAGTCCCGGTCGATCGCGAAGAAGGCATCACTCATGCCCTCCAGGAGGGCCATGGTTCCTACGGGGACCTGTGCCATCGAGGTCAACGCTCACCCAAGAAGAGATGGTCTCAATGCCATCGCTACCGCACCTGCATGGCACTGGTCATCCACCTGGGGAGTCAAATGTTCACAGTCCCATCCGCCAGCTGGGCGAAGCCGGGGTGCGCGGTGACGTGGAGCACCTGAGTCAACGTTCCCAGGTGCTTGAGCATGCGCCCCACGAGCGGCAGCTTCACCTCGTCCATGCCCGCGAAGGGGTGCTCCAGCAGGAACGGGTACTTCACCTTGGCGCTGGCCTTCTCCACCACCGTCATCCGCAGCGCCAGGTAGTACATGTCGAGATCCCGGGGGATGATCTCCCCCACGGGCACCTGGCGCCCCGCGGCGATGACATAACCCCGGCCGTCCCTGTCCCAGTCGACGCCCTGGTAGCGCCGATCCGTGAGGGCGGTGAGGTATTGGTTGCAGCGCTCGCGGAGCTGACCCGCCACGGTGGAGATGTCCACCGAGAAGATGTCGGCCGCCTGCGCCATCAACAGCGGAGAGGGATCCTCCAGCGGCTCGGCGGGCCCACCCACCGGCCCCGCGGAGGGCGACGGCGGTGCCTTGGCCAGCGCGATGGATTCCTTGGTGCGGGCCATCTCGCGCTCCACCTCGCGCACGTCGCGCACGTAGGTGCCGATCTTCCCGATCTGCGCGTTGAGCTCCTCGATCTCCCGCTTGGTCGACTCGCGCTGCTCGCCCGCGGCGAGGAAGTCCGGCGCGGACTCCATGGCGGTGAGCTGATCGCGCAGCTCGTGGACCTTCTGCTCCAGCAGCGCCTTGCGCTCGAAGACGGCGGGGAGCTCCTCGTGGCTCTCCAGCTCGAGCGCCTTGATGGCCTTGCGCACCGGCAGGGTCTCGGCTTCGAACTCCTCGAGGATCTTCTTCTCGCGCGCGGCGAACATGCCCTCCTTGCTGCGCACGGTCGTCGTCTGCGACAAGTCGTCCACGTAGCGCACGGCCAGCATGGCGGCCCAGCCGAAGGCGGGGATGTCCAGCAGCACCAGATAGCGCCAGGCGACGTTCTCCAGCACCACGCTCAGGATGATGCCCGCGAGCAGGAACAGCGCGCCCGCGCCCAGCCCCACCCAGAACAAGGGGTTGCGCTTGAGGGGCTGCACCGCGACGGGCACCGCCTGCGCCTCCTGCTCGCGCTCGGCGTTGAGCCGGTTGAGCGCGTCGTCCCGCCGGGACAGCGCCTTGGGGTAGCGCTCCACGCGGGTGAGGATGTCCGCCGGCAGGCCCAGCGACTCGGGCGTGGGCGCGGCGCTCCAGGCGTTCTCCGCGTCGCGGATGGCCACCTTGAGCCCCTCGGTGCTGTTGAGCTTGCGCTCCACCTCGAAGAGCGTCGAGTTGAGCCCGTCCAGCTTGAACTGCAGCTCGTCCACGTCGCGCGAGCGGATGATCTCCTGCTCCAGCTCGCGCACCCGGGCCTCGGCGGCGGGGATGTCCTCGGCGGGCTGCACGGCCTGATTGCTGGCCAGCCCGGAGCCGGAGGACAGCGAGGGCCGCTTCACATCGGGCCGCGAGGTGCGAGGCCTGGGCCGCCGCGAGGGCAGCTGGTTGGGCATCAAGCAGTACACCTGCTCGAACATGGTGCGCGAGGGCAGCCCGGCCTGCGAGCGCAGATACTGGGAGATCTCCGCCGTCTCATCGGACACCAGCTCCGGCGGTTGACCGGGGACGGTCTGCTTGTGCAGCGTCCCCTGCCCTCCCAGATCGCGCAGCAGGCGGTAGGTGAGGTTGTCCTGGCCGACGAAGGTGAAGGCGGCCTTGCCACCCTTCTGGCCCGAAGCCACGAAGCCCGTGTCTCCGCCTCGGCCATCGGAGTACAGCAAGGCCAGGGCGAGCCCGGCGAACGGACTGGTCTCGGAGGCGGGAGGCTTGAGGACGAGGTAGCCCGGCTTGAGCGGAAAGCGGCCCTGCGCCGAGAAACCCCGGACGTTCTGGACGGCGACCTCAACGAAGTTCATGCGCCCCCCATCCTACCTGGCGCCAACGAAAAGAGGAGCGTCCGAGCACGGACACTCCTCTTTCGGTACAGCGAACACTGAGAAGAGCCCCGCGGGGCCCCCGGTGACTAAGCGCCGGTGGCGGGCTTGGTCGCCTTCTTGCTCTCGTTCTCTTCCTGCACGTCCACGCGAGAGGCCTTGCCCTTCAGGTCGCGGAGGTAGAACAGGCGGTTGCGGTTCACGTCGCCGCGGCTGAGGACCTCGATCCTCTCGTAGCGGGGGCTGTGCAGCGGGAAGATGCGCTCCACGCCGACGCCGAAGGACACCTTGCGAACCGTGAAGGTCGAGCGGTTGTAGCCCCGCTTCTTGCGGATGACGACGCCCTCGAAGGCCTGCACGCGCTCCTTCTCGCCCTCCTTCACCTTCCAGTGGACCCGGACGGAGTCACCGGTCCGAAAGTCGACCACCCCCTCCTTGCGGAGGAACTTGGACTCGACGTACTCGATAGCGCTGCGACGCATGACGGAACCTCAAGAAATCTTGTGGTGCGAATGACCAGTAAGAGGGGCGCCTACTAGCAGAGAGCGGCGGACCCGACAAGTCTGGAGATCATCCGTTGTTCTCCGGACCAACGCCAGCGCTACAGCTCTTCCTCCCGCAGGGCGAGCAGTTTCCGGTCCGCCGGCCCGAGTTCCAGGCGGGCGAAGAGGTCCTGCCGTCGCTCCTGGGTGAGCTTCAGCGCCTTCCAGCGCCGCCAGCGGGCGATGCGCGCGTGGTCGCCGCACTGGAGCACCGCGGGCACCTCGGCGCCCCGGAACACCGGCGGCCGGGTGTACTGGGGGTGCTCCAGCAGCCCCTCCTCGAAGCTCTCGCTGACGTGGGACGCCTGGTTGCCCAGCACTCCAGGGAGCAGCCGCGCCACCGCGTCCACCACCGCGAGGGCGGCGATCTCCCCACCCGTGAGGATGAAGTCCCCCAGGGACAGCTCCCCGTCCAGGTGCGCCATCACCCGCTCGTCCACGCCCTCGTAGCGGCCGCAGACGAGGATCAGGCCCGCGGCATGATCCACCAGCTCCCGCGCCCGCGCCTGGGTGAAGGCGGGGCCTCGGGGGCTCATCAGCAGCACCTTGGCGCCCGGGTGCCGGGCCCGCGCCGCCTCGATGGCCGCCACCAGGGGCTCCACCTTCATCACCATGCCCGCGCCGCCCCCGTACGGGGTGTCGTCGGTGACGCGGTGCTTGCCCTCGGCGTACTCGCGGATGTCCGTGGCGGTGACGGCCAGCTTGCCCCGCTCCTGGGCCTTGCCGAGGATGCTCTGCCCCACGTACCCGGACACCATGCCCGGGAAGAGCGTGAGGATCTCCACCGGGTACATCAGCCCTCCTTGTCGCCCGCGTCCAGGAACTCGGGCGGGCGGATGACGATCTTCCCGCCCGGCATGTCCACCGAGGGAACGAAGTCATCGGCGAAGGGCACCACCAGCTCGGGCTTGCCCGGGGCGCGGATGACGAGGTTGGGCACCTCGCCGGTGGCCCACACCTCCACCACCTTGCCCAGCTCCTGGCCCGCCTCATCCACGGCGGAGAGGCCCACCAGGTCTCCCTGGAAGTACTCACCCTCGGCCGGAGGCTCCAGATCCTCGCGGTAGACGAAGACGGTGGAGCCCACCAGGGCCTCGGAGGCCTCGCGACCCTTCACCCCCTCGAAGGCGATGATGTCCTCCTTGGGGGTGGGCCGCACGGACTCGATCTTCAAGTCCCGCTCCTCGCCGGACTTGGTGCGCACGCGCACGCGCTCCACGGCGTCCAACGTCTCGGAGCCGGGATCGAAGGGGCGAACGGCGACCTCGCCCCGGATGCCGTGGGCCCGGGCCACATAGCCGAGCTCCAGCAGAGGGCGGGGCGTCACTGGGCGTCGGGGGCAGGAGGCGCCGCGGGAGCCGCGCCAGGGGCGGGCGCCGCGCGCCGATCGTCGAGGATCTCGAGACGGACCTTCTGCCCCTGCTTGTGCGCGGCGGCATTGAGCAGCGTCCGGAGGGCGTTCACGGTCCGCCCGTCACGGCCGATGACCTTGCCGACGTCCTCGGGGGCGACCTTCAGCTCATAGAGCCGGGCGCCGTCCACCTCGGACACACGCATGCCGACCTGGTCCGGCTGATCGACCAGGGCCCGCGCGAGATACGTAAGGAGTTGCTCCACGTCCGGTCAGCCCAGGGGGCTTAGGCCGCGGGAGGAGCGTTCTTGGCGGCGCGCTTGATGAGCTCGCCCACGGTCTCGGAAGGCGTCGCGCCCGTCTTCAGCCAGTACTGGAGCCGCTCCTGGTTGAACTCCACCTTGGGGGGGTTCAGGTTCGGATCGTAGGCGCCCACGGCCTCGATGAACTTGCCATCCCGGGGGTTCCGGGAGTCGGTGGCAACCACGTGGTAGTACGGCTTCTTCTTGGCGCCCGCGCGGGCGAGACGGAGGACAACGGCCATTTCGGATGCTCCAGATGAAAACAGCTGGTAAAAATTTGTGAACGAGGGCGCGCTATTAGCGTCCCTGCCTCGGGATTGTCAAGGAAGCTCGGTAGCTTGCGTCGGCTGCGAGGCATCCTCCCCGCTCCGATTGGCAAGCTGCCCACAGGCGCCGGCGATGTCCCGCCCGCGGTTCTGTCGGATGAAGGCGGCGATGTGACCCTCGGCGAGGATGGCGCGGAAGGTCTCCGCCCGCTCCTCCATGGTGGTCTGGAAGCCCAGGCCGGGGTTCTCGTTGTAGGGAATCAGGTTCACCTTGGCGGGGATGCCCTGGAGCAGCTCGATGAGCCGGTGGGCATCCTCGTCGCTGTCGTTGAAGCCCCGCAGCAGCACGTACTCGAAGGTGATGCGCCGGCCCTGGCGCAGGGGGAACTTGCGGCAGGCCTCCAGGAGGGCCGCGATGTTCCACTTGCGGTTGACGGGCATCGTCTTGCTGCGCTGCTCATCGGTGCTGGCGTTGAGCGAGATGGCGAGCTTGACGTCGGTCTCCTGCCCGAAGCGCTCGATCATCGGCACCAGGCCCACGGTGGAGACGGTGATGTGCCGGTGGGAGAAGTTGGGCCCCTCCTCGGACTGGAGGATGTTGAGCGCCGTCTTGAGGTTCTCGAAGTTGTGCAGGGGCTCGCCCATGCCCATGAAGACCAGGTTGGAGAGCGGGCGCCAGGTCTCCAGCTGCTCGTTCTTGCGGACCTCGCGGTTGACCGTGTGGACCTGCGCGACGATCTCACCGGGGGTGAGGTTGCGCTTGAGGCCCAGGGTGCCCGTCATGCAGAAGGAGCAGGCCATGGCGCAGCCCACCTGGGTGGACACGCACAGCGTCTTGCGGTCCTCGGAGGGCATGTAGACGGACTCGATGAAGCGCCCGTCGCGCGTCTTGAAGCGGTACTTGATGGTGCCGTCGATGGAGCGCTGCTCGAGGTCCTTGATCAGCGGGACGATCTCGGCGCGCTCCTTGAGCTTCTGGCGCAGGCCCTTGGACAGGTCGGTCATCTCGTCGAACGAGGTGACGCCGCGCTGATGGATCCAGCGGTAGACCTGGCCAGCGCGGAACGAGCGCTCACCCAGCTGCTCGGTGAGGAAGCGGGTGAGGCCCTCCAGCGTGAGGCTGGAGACGTCCACGAGCTTGGCCGGCGCGGGAGCCGGAAGCGGCGTGGTGTCGGGAGTGGTGAGAGCAGGCTCGGACATCTTCAGGTTCTAACGGGAGGTGTGGGGGGAGCCTTCCCACATCCCAGGCCGGTAAGTCAAAGGAAGGCTCGGCTCCTCCCCTGCTCCCCAGGAACCCTCAGTCCCGAGGCGGCCGGAGCCGCACGGAGATGCCCGTGGCGGGACTCCCGGTGACGGGGACGCCCCACAGCAGGGAGGTGGACACCAAGGGCTCGAGCACCTCCCCGCCCAGATGCTCCAGCAGGATGGTGTGGCGCTCGGGCGCATAGGTCGCCACGGCGATGAGCGACCCATTCCCCAGGGCGAACTTGTGGCTGAGGACAGGCGCGACCGACAGGCGCTGGCGCACCGGGAGGTCGATGAGCTCGAGGTCGGAGTTCAGGGACAGTGAGGCCTGCTCCACCAGCCCGGTGGCGGTCCACTCCATCCACTTCAGGCCGACGAACTCGCCTTCGATGAAGACAAACCTCGGATCTCCAACCCACAGCCCCTGGGGCTCGAAGCCCACGATGGTGCCGCTGAACTGCTGGCAGGGCTCGGACGTGCGCACGAAATGCCCTCCCTCCAGCCGGTAGGGACACACCTGATTCACGGGGGGAGTGCCCGGGCTTGGGGTGAATCGGGTGACGACGCCCAGCCGATCTCCAGACCGGATCAGGAGTCCCGGGGGACCGTCCTGGGTGAATGGGCTCTCGCGCTTCTCCCAGCCAGTTGGCCCCGTGGAGCTCAGCCCTGCCCCGCTGAAGGAGATGCGCTGGAGCACGGCGGAATGCAGCACCACCAACTCCTCCTCCGACGCGAGGAGGAACTCGGCGGCGCCATGGAAGTGCGCCAGGGTCGCGGTGAGCTCCAGGGCCACGCCCGTGTCCACGTAGCGCTGGATCTGGAGGGGCTCCACCACCCACACCACGTCTCCCGCGACCGCCAGCCGGCCATTCGGGAAGCTCTTGAGCACCGCGCCCTCGCGCGTGACGTTCGAGTCGCACACCCAGGCGCCCAGGCACGTGCGCTCCAGCGCATTGCACGTCTTCCCGTACTCGAGGCGAGTGGCCTTGGCGGAGCGGTCCCCCACCACCTGCAGCTCGAGCTGGTGGATGCCTCCAACGGGCTCGAACGCAGCGAGGATGTGGTGGCGGCCCGCCTTCGTCGGGGTGAACTCGACGATGGCGGAGGCCTTGGGCGACGTATTGAGAAAGGACTGGTGCCCCACCGGCAGGTTGTCCGGATCGGAGATCTCCACGGTGACCGAGGCGGGCGTGGGGACGGGCCCCTCACACGGGATGGCGACATGCGAGAAGATCCGAAGGTTCGCCAGCTTTCCCGCCATCGCCATCGCCCCGCTCGTGGGGGAAGACGTGTCCGGGGTCACGCAGGGCGATTCTTCCCCGCAGGCCACGAGCGTCCGCAGGGCCACGAGGAGCAGGAGGAGTCGACCGGGCTTCGCCATGGGGGCGATGGTCGCACAAAGCACAAGGCCCGGTCCCGCGCGGGGTGCGCGGAAGCCGGGCCTCGAGCTTCGACGGGGCGAGAGGGACTACTTCTTGCCCTTGTACTCGTACGAGTGGATCTCGGTCTCGCGGAAGAAGTAGGCGACCTCGTTCTTCGCGTTCTCCAGGCTGTCGGAACCATGCACCGTGTTCTGATCGATGCTGGTGGCGAACTCCTTGCGGATGGTGCCCGGGGCGGCGTTGGCCGGGTTGGTGGCGCCCATGATCTCGCGGTTGGCGGCCACGGCGTTCTCACCCTCCAGCACCATGAGCACCACGGGGCCGGAGATCATGAAGCTGACCAGATCCTTGAAGAAGGGCCGGGCCTTGTGAACGGCGTAGAAACCCTCGGCCTGCGCCTGGGACAGGTGCTGCAGGCGAACGGCAACGGGCTTCAGGCCCTTCTCCTCGAACTTGGAGATGATCTTGCCGATGATGCCCTTCTCCAGCCCGTCCGGCTTGATGATGGACAGCGTACGCTCGATGGCCATTGTCGTGGTCCTCGTTGAGTCTTGAGTGAAAGGTGGAAACAGCTAGCGCTTCTTCGGGGCGCCGCGCTTGAGCGCCTCCTGCAGAGTCGTACCCAGCTCGGTGGGGCTGGGGGCCATGAGGAAGCCCGCGGCCTCCATCGCCTTGATCTTCTCGGAGGCCGTGCCCTTGCCACCGGAGATGATCGCGCCGGCGTGACCCATGCGCTTGCCCGGGGGCGCCGACTGGCCGGCGATGAAGCCCGCGATCGGCTTGGTGAACTCGCGCGACACGTACTCGGCGGCGGTCTCCTCGGCGCTGCCGCCGATCTCGCCGATCATGATGACCGCGTCGGTCTCCGGGTCGGCGTTGAACAGCTTCAGGCAGTCCACGAAGTCGGTGCCGTTCACCGGGTCACCGCCGATGCCCACCGCCGTGCTCTGGCCCAGGCCGAGCTGGGTCAGCTGATGCACCGCCTCGTAGGTCAGCGTGCCGGAGCGGGACACCACGCCGATGCGGCCCGGCTTGTGGATGTGGCCCGGCATGATGCCGATCTTGCACTTGGCGCCCGGGGTAATCACGCCGGGGCAGTTGGGGCCGATCAGCCGCACGCCCGGCTTGCCCTGCAGGTAGCGCTTGGCCCGGATCATGTCGTTGACCGGGATGCCCTCGGTGATGGTGATGATGAGGGCCACGCCCGCGTCAGCGGCCTCCATGATGGAGTCAGCGGCGAACGGGGGCGGGACGAAGATGACCGAGGTGTTCGCGCCGGTCTGCTTCACCGCATCGGCCACCGTGTTGAACACGGGGACCTTCCCCTCGAAGTCGGTGCCGCCCTTGCCCGGGGTGACGCCACCCACCAGCTGGGTGCCGTACTCCAGCATCTGCTTGGCGTGGAACGAACCCGCCGAGCCGGTGATGCCCTGGCAGAGGACCTTCGTGTCGTTGTTGACGAGGATGCTCATGGTAGCGCTCTCTAGGCCTTGAGGGCGGCGACGGCCTTCTCAGCCGCCTGCCGCAGGTTGTCCGCGGGGGTGATGGCCAGGCCGGAGTTGCGCAGCAGCTCCTTGCCCTTCTCCACGTTGGTGCCCTCAAGCCGCACCACCAGCGGCACCTTGAGCTGCACTTCCTTCGCCGCGGCGATGATGCCCTCGGCGATGACGTCGCACTTCATGATGCCGCCGAAGATATTGACGAGCACCGCCTTCACCTTCGGGTCGGCGAGGATCAGCTTGAAGGCCGCCGTCACCTTCTCCTTGCTGGCGCCGCCGCCCACGTCCAGGAAGTTGGCCGGGTTGGCACCCACCAGCTTGATGGTGTCCATGGTGGCCATGGCGAGGCCCGCGCCGTTCACCATGCAGCCGATGTTGCCGTCCAGCGCGATGTAGGCCAGGTCGAACTCCTTGGCCTGCGCCTCGCGAGGATCCTCCTCGGCGATGTCGCGGTAGTGCAGCAGATCCTTGTGCCGGTAGAGCGCGTTCTCGTCGAAGTTCACCTTCGCGTCGAGCGCCACCACGCCGCCATCCTTGAGGATGACCAGCGGGTTGATCTCCACGAGGGAGGAGTCCGTCTCGACGTACATCTTGTAGAGCGCCGAGCAGAACTGGACGAACTTGTTCACCGTGGCGCCGGTGAGGCCCAGGCCGTAGGCGAGCTTGCGGCCCTGGAAGTCCAGGAAGCCCACCGCCGGGTCCACCGACTCGCGGAGGATCTTCTCGGGGTGATGAGCGGCCACCTCCTCGATCTCGACGCCACCCTCCTTCGAAGCCATGAAGGTGATGCGCGAGGTGGCGCGGTCCAGCGTCACGCCCAGGTACAGCTCCTGGGCGATGGCGAGACCTTCCTCGATGTAGAGCTTGTGGACCGTCTGGCCCTCGGGGCCGGTCTGGATGGTCTTGAGCTGCATGCCCAGCATCGCCTTGGCGAGGTCCTTCGCCTCGGCGGCGCTCTTGGCCAGCTTCACGCCGCCGCCCTTGCCGCGGCCACCCGCGTGGATCTGGGCCTTCACCACCACCACCGGCGTGGCCAGCTCCTTGGCAGCAGCCTCCGCCTCATTGGGCGAGAGCGCGAGGATTCCCCGGGGAGTGGGGACACCGTACTTCCGGAAGATTTCCTTGCCCTGGTACTCGTGGATCTTCATCGAGGCTCCGGCTGAATGGCGATGGCCCTGAAGCGCCAGCGCGGGCAGCCTCTTCGCCCAAGACGGCCCGGAGTGCAAGGGCGTTTGACAGGGCTGGGTTGCTGGTGACCCGTAGGGAGGTACGGCTCTACGGGCCTACCGAGGATCGGACGTCGGCTCTCGCGGCGGAGGGAAGAAGGGCATGTAACAGCTTCCCTGCCACTCGTAGGCGTACTCCTCGCATCCCTTACCCCTGGCGGCCAACTCGACCCAACACCCTCCTCGAATCGCCGCCATTCCCTTCGGACAGGGCGGGCGGCGTTGTCCCGCGAATGGCTCTTTGGGCATCTCGAGTGCCAGGTTCCTCGATGGCGCCGGCGCTCCACTGGGAGGCACGTGTGCGGTCAATGCCGTGTCGCCTAGAGAGGTGACACCTCCATCACGGGACTCTTCGACCGGCTCAGCATCCACCACCGCTGGAGGCGCACTGTTCTGAGGAGGATGCTCCTGCCACCGCACGCTCACGAGGATCAGTGCAAGCCCCAAGGCCGTGAGCGTGTGCCAAACACCCCAGCTCGAAGCGGGCACGGAGGGCGACCTACTCAGTACTGCCCCCTGAGCAGGGGCCTCCTGCCCGTGGGCCGACCGCACAGCAGGTGGTTCCTGCCACTGAGGATGGTGGCGCGGCGGCTCCACCCATACTCCCTCCTCTTTCTCCGTGGTCGACATGGACCTGTCGCCTTCGGGATTGAACAGCAGCACATCCGCCTCTGGCCCAGCACTCTCCGCCGCCTGCTCCAGCGCCTCTGCCGCCTTCTGGGCACTGCCCTTGAAGCGCTCCACGGGCGATACCGCCACAAGCCTCTGGATGATCGCCTCCAGTGCCGGGATCACCCGGTCGTTGATCGCCCTCGGCGAGCGCGGCCCAGGCCCACGCGGTTTCCACACCATGGAACCTGGCAGACTCGGGTCTGTAGGCGGAGGGTACCTGCCTGTCACCAGTCGGTACGCCGTAATTCCCAGAGCGAACAGGTCATCGCAGGTGTAGGCCTCGTAATGCGCGTCGGGATGACGGGCGAACAGTTGCTCGTAGGCCCACGCCTCGGGGCTGCGGTAGACAGGCGTCCCCGGCGGCAGCGGTGTTTGGGTGATCGTCGCCGCGCCGCGGTAGTCCCCTACTCCGAAGTCCGTGAGGAAGGCCTTGGCATCCTCCGGCCGCACCAGAACATTGTCGCCCTTGACGTCTCGATGCACAGCGCCCACCGCGTGCGTTGCCTCCAGCGCACGGGCCACCTGCGCGAGTAACCGCAACGTCTGGCGTGAAGTGAGGTTGTGCTCCTCAGCCCATGTGTACAGCGGCACCCCTTCCACCCAATCCATGACCAGATAGGGGAAGGCCCCGGCGGCGTGTTGCCACAAGCCACGTTCCTGAAACCGCGGAACGTTCGGATGTTGGATGCGCGCAAGCAGGTCCGCTTCACGCTCGAAACGCTCATCCCGCGAGCGGAGGGCCAGTTTGAGAGCGAATGAGCCTTCTGCCTCCCCGCCCACGCGCTCCACTCGGTAGACAGCGCCATACGTGCCGATGCCGCGCCAGCCCTTCACCCGCCACGGCCCCACCAGTGTCTCCACGGGCAGGGAGGCTGGGTTCAGTTCCAACCAGGGCCGCGTTGTCTCCATGGGCATCCTCTCCGAGAGAGAGCGGACGGCCTCGCCCGCTCCGCACGGTACCCTACCTCATGGGTGGACCCGCAGGCACCCTCCCTATCTGGTTTGGTGCCTCCATACCGTCAAGGCGCCGCGTCACCCTCCAGGGCCGGCATCCGGCAATGCCCCTGGAGGCGCACCTTCAGGCCTGGAGCGTTGTTCCCAAGCGTGATGGAGAGGTCGTGGAGGTTGGCGATGGCCGACACCAGGCCCATCCCCAGCCCGCTGCCCGGGTCGGTGCGGCTCGCATCCAGCCGGTAGAAGGGCTTGAAGATATGCGGATACTCGGCGGTGGGAATGCCAGGGCCCGTGTCGGACACGGTTGCTGTGAACTCCCCGTTCGCCCCCGCTTCCAGCCCCAGGTGGATCGCACTGCCCTTACCACTGTGGCGCAAGGCGTTCTCCACCAGGTTCGCGAAGAGCTGCATCAGCAGATTCCGGTCGCCGTACACATAGATCCACGGAGCGATCTGCTCCGTGAGGCGCTGGCCGTTGTCCTCCGCGACGGGCCCATAGGCGTCCACGAGCGTCTCCAACACCTCCGAGAGGCAGAGGATCTCGAAGCCCGCCTTCCGTGAACCGGACTCCACTTCGGCGATCCGCAGCAAGGCGGTGAATGTGTCCAGGATGGCGTCCAGTTGCTGCAAGGCTTCGTTCCGCAGCGTGTCCTGCGGCGCCTCCACGCGCATGGCCTCCAGCTTCTGTCTCAAGTGCCCCAGCGGCGTCCGCAGGTCATGGGCGATGCTCGTGCTGACCTGCCGCACGTTCTCCAGCAGTTGTTGGATCCGATCCAACATGCGGTTGATGACCGCTGCGAGCAGGTCCAGGTCATCCCCAGTCCCCCGGATGGGCAGCCGCTCCGTCACATCGCCTTTGCCAATCCGGTCCGCCACCTGGGTGATGGCATCGACCTGCGACAGGAAGCGCTGACCGAGCCACAGCCCTCCCGCTGCCCCCGCTACCAGGGTGAACAGGAAGGCCCACCCGAAGGCCCGGCGGATGGCCCGCGCGACGTCCTGGATGGGATCCAGATCCGCCGCCACAGCCAGCTTGTAGCCCTCGTCCAGGGTCAGCGCATGGAGCAGAACGGAGGTCGTGGCGTCTCGCGAGCCCTCGACGGGAACTCGCACGGTGTGCCAGCCGTCCGGGGTGGGTATGGCGGGCAGCCGGTCGAAGACCACCCTACCCTCCGGACTCTGCAGGAAGTAGCGCAGCCGACGGGCCGGGTTGGACTCGATGCGCTCCCGGATGTCGTGGCGAAGCTCCTCCACCCCATCGTCGCGGTAGTCCACCAGGAGCTGACCAACCTCCGCTTCGATCTGTCCCCGAAGCTGCTGCTCGAGCGACGACCGGACACCAAAGAAGACGATGAGCCCCAGCAGGAACACGGACAGGCTGAAGACGGCCGCGTAGCTCAGGGCCAGGCGAAAGTTCGCCGTGCGCAGGACCCTAGGGCGCCACATCGAGCTTGTACCCCGCGCCGCGCACCGTGTGGATCAACTCCGGCTCGAACCCACGGTCCACCTTGGCGCGCAGGCGACTGATGTGCGTCTCGACGATGTTGGTCTTCGGGTCGAAGTGAAAGCTCCAGACGTGCTCCAGCAGCATGGTGCGCGTGACGACCCGGCCCGCGTGACGCAGCAGGTACTCCAGGAGCCGGAACTCCGTCGGCTGCAGCTCGATGCTCCTCCCCGAGCGCACCACCGTTCGCTTGATGAGGTCCATCTCCAGGTCCGCGAGCGTGAAGACCGTCTGCACGTCCTGAAGCGGCGGCCGGCGGCCCAGCGAGCAGATACGGGCATAGAGCTCGGAGAAGGCGAAGGGCTTCACCAGGTAATCGTCTCCCCCCGACTCCAGCCCCTTCACCCGGTCATCGATGCTGCCCATAGCCGTGAGGAACAGCGTGGGGGTCCGGACATGCCCCTCACGCAGCATCCGCAGCACGGTCAGCCCGTCGAGCCTGGGGAGCATGCGGTCGATGACCAGCACGTCGTACTGGCCAGAAGTCGCCATCAGCAGGCCCTCCTGGCCATCCTTCGCATGGTCCACCACCTGCCCTAGCTCGGTCAGGCCACGGCGGATGTACTCCGCCGTCTGCGCGTCATCCTCGATCAGCAAAATGCGCAAGCGAGCCTTCCTGGCGTCAGTCCTTCCGGTCCTCGCGCGCCCCCAGCACCTTGCCGTCCGTGCCGCTCACCCGGACGTCATAGACGCGGTTGTCCTTGACGACGCTGACCTCGTAGACCGGCTCGAAGCTGTCGTCGTCGATCGAGGCCTCGTACGCCTGCCCGCCCTGGTGCCGTTGGGCCGCCTCGATGGCCTGCACCAAGGTGATCTTCGTCTGCCCGAGCATCCGGATCTCGTCCGCATCGGAAGCCAGTGCCGAGCCAGCTCCCAGTCCCGCCAGTACCGCGACCGCAGTGAACAGGTTCTTCAGCCGTGCCATGGGTCATCTCCCTGAACCGCTCAGGCGACATGCCTGAACAGTTCCATCATGCGCACGGCCGATTACGGGGCTTTGGAGGCAACTATACAGTTTGGCAATGTGGGGGCCCCCAAATGGCACGGCCCCGACCCGGGAAGCGAAGTCCCGAGTGCAGGGCCGTGTAAACGGAAGCCGTGGACCGAGGGACTATCCCGGACCCGCGTGCCCCTTCTTCTCCTCTTCCTGGAAGAAGAGATCCTTGATCAGCACCTTGGTCATCTCGCGGTTCATCGCCGCGATCGACGTCGTCAGCGGGATCTCCTTCGGGCACACCTTCACGCAGTTCTGGGCCTTGCCGCAGTCCTGCACGCCCCCGGGCCCCATGAGCGAGCGCACGCGCTCCTCCGAGTTCATCTTGCCCGTCGGGTGCATGTTGAACAGCCGCGCCTGGCTGATCGCCGCCGCGCCCACGAAGTCGTTGCCCAGCGTCACCTGCGGGCACGCCTCCAGGCAGCTTCCACAGGTGATGCACGTGGACAGCACGTACATCGTCGACTGGTCATGCGGCGACTGCCGAGGCCCCGGGCCCAGGTTGTGCGTGCCATCCACCGGGATCCACGCCTTCACCCGCTTGAGCGCCTCGAACATCCGGTCGCGGTTGACCGTCAGGTCGCGCACCACCGTGAACTTCTTCATCGGCTCCAGCGTGATCGGCTGCTCCAGCTTGTCGATCAGCGCCGAGCAGGCCATGCGCACCCGGCCGTTGATGTTCATCGCGCAGCTGCCACACACCTCCTCGAGGCACGCGGCGTCCCACACCACCGGGGCCACCTTGCGGCCATCCACGGTGACGGGGTTGCGCTGGATCTCCATCAGGCAGGAGACGACGTTGGCTCCCTTGGCGTACGGGATGCGGAACTCGTCGTAGCGGCCCTCCTTCTCCGGCCCATCCTGCCGCCAGATGCGGAAGGTCACGGTCCGGGTGGAGACGGTGCTCGGCTGTGCGGTGTCCATAGATGCGGTCGCCCTTCCCTTCACTTCCAGAACGGTTGCTTCAACTTACGCGTACCAGCGCGGCTCGGGATCCAGCACCGGCGTGGCGATGTCCTCGTAGGAGATCTGCGGCCCCTCCACCGAGTGCTTCGCCATGGTCGTCTTCGCCCACTTCTCGTGGCGCTTCTTCCACAGCCCCATCCAGTCGGCGTCCTCGCGCGGATCCTTGCTCTTGGGCTCCGGCAGCGAGAAGTCCGGCTTGTAGTGGGCTCCGCGGCTCTCATCCCGCAGCAGCGCGCTCTTGGCGATCACCTCGCCCAGCTCCAGCATGTTCCAGAGCTGGTTGGTGAACGACAGCGAGCGGTTGGCCACCCCACCCGTGTCCAGCACGTTGCACTTGTGCCAGCGCGACTTCATCTCGCGGATCTGCTCGACCGTCTTCTTCAGCCGATCGTTGTACCGGACGACGGTGCAGTTCTCCGTCATCAGCTCTCCGAGCTCCTTGGAGATCTGGTACGGGTTCTCGGGGCCGTTCATCGCCTTCAGGGTGGCGAAGCGGTCCTCCCAGTACTTCTTCGCGTCGTTGAAGTACTTGTCGCCCTTGGCCGCCGCGCTGGTGGCGTTGTTCTTCGCGTACGCCGCCATCGCCGGCCCGCCGATCATCCCCGAGTAGATGCAGGACAGGAGCGAGTTGGCGCCCAGGCGGTTCGCGCCGTGGAAGGCGTAGTCCGCCTCTCCGGCCGCGTACAGGCCCGGGATGTTGGTGGACTGGTTCTTCGGGCTGCCCTCGGCCGGCGTCTGCGTGCGCGGATCCGCCTCGAAGTTCACGTACAGGCCGCCCATCGAGTAGTGCATGCCCGGGAAGATGACCATCGGCACCTTGCGCGGATCATCGCCCACGAACTTCTCGTAGATCTCCATCACGCCCTTGATCTTCGCGTCGAGCGTGGGGGCGGGGATGTGCGTCACGTCCAGGTACACGCCATCCTTGCCGCCGATGCCCAGGCCCAGCTCGCGGCAGACCATGAAGATCTCTCGCGTGGCCACATCGCGGGGCACCAGGTTCTTGTACTTGGGGTACTTCTCCTCGAGGAAGTAGAAGCGCTCGCTCTCGGGGATCTGCAGCGGGCTGCGCGTGTCGCCCTTCTTCCGGGGCACCCACACGCGGCCGCCCTCGCCACGCACCGACTCGCTCATCAGGCGCAGCTTGTCCTCGCCCGGAATCGAGGTGGGGTGAACCTGGATGAACTCGCCGTTGGCGTAGATCGCGCCCTCCATGTAGGCGCGGCCCGCGGCGGTACCGGTGTTGATGATGGAGTTGGTGGAGCGCCCGAACACGATGCCCGGACCACCCGTCGCCAAGCACACCGCCTCGGCCGGGAAGGTGCGGATCTCCATGGTGCGCAGGTCCAGCGCCACGCTGCCGATGCAGCGGCCGGACTCGTCCTTCACCGTGCCCAGCCACTCCCAGAACTCGTACTTGGTGACCTTGCCCTCGGACTCGTAGCGGCGCACCTGCTCGTCCAGCGCGTAGAGCAACTGCTGGCCCGTGGTGGCGCCCGCGAAGGCCGTCCGGTGGTGGAGCGTGCCGCCGAAGCGCCGGAAGTCCAGCAGGCCCTCGGAGGTGCGGTTGAACGTCACCCCCATGCGGTCCAGCATGTAGATGATGCCCGGAGCCGCGTAGCACATGCCCTTCACGGACGTCTGCTCCGCGAGGAAGTCGCCGCCGCGCAGCGTGTCCTTCACGTGGATGTCCGGGTGGTCACCCTCGCCCTTGGTGTTCACCGCGCCGTTGATGCCGCCCTGGGCGCAGACCGAGTGCGAGCGCTTCACCGGGACGATCGACAGGACGTCGACGTGGTAGCCGGCTTCGGCCAGCTTGATCGTCGTCATCAGCCCCGCCAGACCACCACCCACCACCGTGAACCGCGCTGCTGCTGCCATGCTTCGTCTCCTTCACTGCCGGGGGCCTGGGAGCGGCTGGCTCGCCCGCAAGGACGAGCGCTCCACGACGGACCCCTGGTGCGGGACCTACAGGCTAGATAACTTGGCGAATGTTCGCCGCAATCGGGGCGACGCGCGCGATAAGCACGCGCCATCCCGGGCATAAGGGCCCGGCCTACCCGGCAGGTTCCAGGCAGACCGGACCGCCCTACGTACGGGCCTACAGCTTGACGCTGTCGACCGTCTTCTTCACCGACTGGAAGGACTTCTCCAGCAGGGCCTTCTCGGCGTCATCCAGCTGCACGGTGTGGATCTTCTCCACGCCGCCGGCGCCGATCTGCATCGGCACGCCGAAGAAGTAGCCGTTGATGCCGTACTGGCCCTCGAGCAGCGCCGCGCCCGGCAGGACGCGCTTGCGGTCGAGCAGGAAGCTCTCCGCCATGGCGATGGAGCTGGAGGCGGGAGCGAAGTAGGCGCTGCCCGTCTTGTACAGGCCCACCAGCTCGGCGCCGCCCTCGCGGGTGCGCTTGACGATGGCGTCCAGCTTGTCCTTGGCGATCAGCTCGGTGAGGGGCACGCCGCCCACGGTGCTGTGACGCACCAGGGGCACCATGTCGTCGCCGTGACCGCCGAGCACCAGCGCCTCCACGTCACGGATGGAGCAGCCCAGCGCCTCGGCCACGAAGCACTTGAAGCGGCTGGTGTCCAGCACGCCCGCCATGCCCACCACCATGTTCTTGGGCAGCTCGGCGATCTTGTGGAGCGCGAACACCATCGCGTCCAGCGGGTTGGCCACCTTGATCACGAAGGCGTTGGGGGCGTGCTGCTTGATGTTGGCCGCCACGTCCCGCATGATCTTCAGGTTGATGTCCAGCAGGTCCTCGCGGGACATGCCGGGCTTACGCGGCACGCCGGCGGTGATGATGATGACGTCCGAGCCGGCCACGTCCTTCCAGTCCGTGGAGCCGGTGACGCGGCAGTCATAGCCATCCACCGCGGACAGCTGGTTGATGTCGAGCGCCTTGCCCTTGACCAGGCCCTCGGCGGCCGGGATGTCGAAGAGCACCACGTCGCCCAGGTTCTTCTGGACGGCGAGCAGCGCCAGGTTGCCACCGATCTGGCCACCGCCGATGAGACCGATCTTCTTCTTGCGAGTCTGAGCCATGAGGAATGTCTCCCGTGGAGAGGACTACATGTTCTTGATGATGGCCTGCCCGAACTCCGAGCACTTGACCTCGGTCACCGTGCCCTGGCCCTCGAGCTTCATCAGGCGGGCGAAGTCGTAGGTGACCGTCTTCTGCGCGATGGCCTTGTCCATGCCCTGGATGATGAGATCCGCCGCCTCGTGCCAGCCGAGGTGACGGAACATCATCTCACCCGAGAGGATGACCGAGCCGGGGTTCACCTTGTCCTGGTCCGCGTACTTGGGCGCGGTGCCGTGGGTGGCCTCGAAGACGGCGTGGCCGGACAGGTAGTTGATGTTGCCGCCCGGCGCGATGCCGATGCCGCCCACCTGCGCGGCCAGCGCGTCCGAGAGGTAGTCGCCGTTGAGGTTCAGCGTGGCGATGACGTCGAACTCGTCCGGACGGGTGAGCACCTGCTGCAGGGTGATGTCCGCGATGGAGTCCTTGATGATGATCTTCCCGGCGGAGACGGCGGCCTTCTGCTCGGCGTTGGCGGCCTCCTCGCTCTTGGCGGCCTTGGTGGCCTCCCACTGATCCCAGGTGTAGACCTTGTCACCGAACTCCCGGGCGGCCAGCTCGTAGCCCCACTTGCGGAAGGCGCCCTCGGTGAACTTCATGATGTTGCCCTTGTGCACCAGCGTGACGCTCTTGCGCTTGTGCTCCACGGCGTACTGGATGGCGGCGCGGATGAGCCGCTCGCTGCCGTCCTTCGACACGGGCTTGATGCCGATGCCCACGTTGGTGGGGAAGCGGACCTTGCCGGCGTCCTTGGGGAACTCCTGCTTCAGCCAGCCGAGGAACTTCTCGGCCTGCGCGGAGCCCGCCTCGAACTCGATACCCGCGTAGATGTCCTCGGTGTTCTCGCGGAAGATCACCATGTCCACCTTCTCGGGCGCCTTCACCGGGCTGGGAACACCCTTGAAGTAGCGCACGGGACGCAGGCAGACGTACAGGTCCAGCATCTGGCGCAGCGCCACGTTGAGCGAGCGGATGCCGCCGCCCACCGGCGTGGTCAGCGGGCCCTTGATGCCCACGAGGTAGGTGCGAAAGGCCTCGACGGTCTCGTCCGGCAGCCAGTTGTTGACCTGCTTGAAGGACTTCTCGCCGGCCAGCACTTCGTACCAGGAGATCTTCTTCTTGCCCTTGTAGGCCTTCTCCACGGCGGCGTCGAACACCGCCTGTGAGGCACGCCAGATGTCGCGGCCAGTGCCGTCACCCTCGATGTAGGGGATGATCGGATTTTCCGGCACGTTCAGCTTGCCGTTCTGAAGGGTGATCTTCTGCCCAGACGGAGGCGCCATTTGAAAGAGCTCCTGGAAGGTGTGACCGTGTAAGGAGGGTGGCGGATAGTCCGGAACCCGCCTCTTGCAGTCAAGCTGTTTGGCTGCCCGACAAGAGGCCGGACTTATCGAATCCAGAGGGAGGATTGCCCGTGACACACCAAGTTTCGAGAGCGTCGTTGCTGGTGCTGGGGGTCTCGCTGCTGCTGACGAGGGGCGCCTGGGCCGATGCACCCCAGAGCCAGGACGAGGCGACGCTGCGCCAGATGGTGGCCACCCAGACCGAGGCCTGGAATCGCCAGGACGCCGCGGAGTGGAGCAAGGACTTCTCACCGGACGCCGACTTCGTGAACATCGTCGGCACCGTGTTCCAGGGGCGCGCCGAGATCGAGAAGCGGCATGCCGGCATCTTCGCCAGCATCTTCAAGGGCAGCCGATCGAAGGTGACCGTGCGCCGGCTGGTGTTCCTCGGGCCCGACGTGGCCGTGGTGGACACGGAGCACGAGGTGACGGGGCACTCCGGCCTGCCTCCGGGCGTGCAGAACACCGAGGAGCCCGGCGTGCTGCGCACCCGGATGAAGTACGTGATGAAGAAGAGCGGCGGGAAGTGGCAGATCACTTCCGGACAGAACACGGACGTGAAGCCTCCGCCCAAGAGCCCGCCTCCGAAGAAGTAGCTCCGGGAACGTCGGGAAAGCGTCACCCCCTGACGTTCTCAACGCGCGGCGTCGTGATTTCGCTGGCGCCCGCGTTCCAGGATGGGTGCTTCGTTAGACCCCCGCGAAGGAGCTGGCACATGGAGTGGCTCGAGTTCAAGCCGTGGACCCGGGAAGTGGAGCAGCGCCTCGCGAACCAGGCGGCGCGGTTGCACACGCTCTCGCAGCCGGTAGCCAAGCCCCAGGTCACCCTGGCACAGGCTTATCACCTGCAGTCGCTGCTGCGCCGCTGCCCACGCACCAACCCCTGGGGCCACCCGTCCGCCGAGTGCTGATGCGGTACGGCCTCAGGCTCGCTGGCGCAACACCGTGCGCTCCACCTTGCCCATTGCGTTGCGTGGCAGCGCGTCGATGGGAAGGAAGCGCGCGGGGACCTTGAAGCCCGCCAGGGAGCGCCGGCACCAGCCGTCGAGATCCTCCGGGAGCGCCTGCCCGGAGCGGAGCACCACGAAGGCCACCGGCACCTCGCCCCAGCGCGCGTCCGCGACGCCCACCACTGCCACTTCCTGCACCGCGGGGTGCGCGGCGATCACGGTTTCGATCTCCGCCGGGTAGAGGTTCTCTCCTCCCCGGACGATGAGGTCCGTGCGCCGGGAGAGCACCGTCAGGCGCCCGCGCTCGTCCAGCATCCCCATGTCTCGCGTGCGCAGCCAGCCGTCCCGCAGCGCCTCGCGCGTGGCGTCCGGGCGGTTCAGGTAGCCCGCCATCACCGTGGGGCCTCGGACCTCGATGTCCCCTTCCCTCCCCGGCCCGAGCACCTCGCCCTCGGGGGAGACGATGCGCACCTCCAGCCCGGGCAGCGCGGGTCCCGCCGTGCGTCCGTCCGCCTCGGTGGGGCGCTCGGTCGTCACCTGCGAGCACGCCTCCGTCAATCCATAGGTTTGCAGCGCTAGCAGCCTCGCCGCCCGAGCCCGTGCCAGCAGCGGCGCGGGCACCGGTCCTCCGCCGATCAGCGCGAGCCGGAAGGTCTCGGGCATCGGACGATCGCCGCGCGTGTCGAGCACCCGCTCCAGCGTGGTGGCCACGAAGCTGGCGTGGCTCACGCCCTCGGCATCGATGGCCTGGTTCACCGACTCCGGCTCGAACCGGTCGTGCAAGACGAGGCAGCCGCCGTCGTAGGCCGTGCGGGTCATCATCGCCAGCCCGCCCACGTGGAAGAGCGGGAGCGTGCCCAGCCAACGCGGCGCCGGATGAGCTCCCAGGTTCGCCGCCGAGCACCGCGCCGATGCTCGGAAATTGCCCTCCGTGATCACCGCTCCCTTGGGCCGACCGGTGGTGCCGGAGGTGAAGAGCACCACGCGCGGGGTGGCCTCCTCCAGGGACTCACAGGTCGAAGAGGGAGCCTCCACGGCATCGGCCCAGGTCTCCAGGGGCTCGGCATTCGGGAGGCGATCCACCAGCGCCTTCAGGGCGAGTGTCAGCCGTGGGGAGATGTCCTCGACGAGCGGCGCCAGCTCCGCCGAGGTCAGCCGGGCATTGAGCGGAGCGTGTACTGCCCCCAGGCGTCCCAGCGCGAAGAAGAGGAACACGGAGCTGGCGTGGCTGGTCGCCAGCGATGCGACCCGATCTCCCACGCGAATGCCCCGCGACTGGAGCGCACCCACCCAGCGCCCCACTTCCGCGTCCAGCGCGCGGTAGGTCCAGCGGCGTCCGGCGAAGGTCAGGGCCTCCTGCTCCGGCCAGAGTGAGGCACCCTCTCGGATGGGACACGTGAAGTTCATGTGGAAAGTCCGAGCCCTGGTGTCTCCGGGAGACGGATGCAGCCCTGGACCGGGCGAAAGGGGTGCTCCGGAGGCTCCTCGCGCACGAAGAGCCTGCCGACGCCCAGCCCCGAAGCCAGACGCCCCGAGGGCAACGCCGCCGCCAGATGTGACGCACCCGCGCGCGAGACGACACCATCGAGCGAGCTCGTCACGAAGGACTCCAAGCCCAGTTGGGCGGCTTGCTGGGCGAACCTCAGCGCGGGCAGCAGCCCTCCCAGGACCATCGGCTTGAGGACGAAGACGCGCGCGGCGGGCACCCCGCTGGCGGTCTTCAGGAGCAGGGGGAAGAGCTCTGGCGACGCGATCGCCTCGTCCGCTGCCAGTGGGAACGGCGCCTGCTGCTGCAGCCGCCCCAGGCCTTGCAGCTCGTTCGCCGGAATGGGCTGTTCGCACAGCTCCGGGCGGTATGCGCTCAACCGGTCCAAGGCCTGGGCCGCCTCCCCTTCCGACCATCCTCCGTTGGCATCGAGGCGGAGATTCACCTGGGAACCCACCGCTTCCCGGACCGCGCGAACACGCGCCTCGTCCTCTGCCAGCCGACGGCCCGCGACCTTGAGCTTCAGGGTCTGAAAGCCCTCCGCCACCGCCTGCCGAGCCTCCTCCGCGAGCGCCTCCGGCTTCTCCGCCGTGAGCAGCGCGTTGACCCGAACCTCGGAGCGCGCGTTCGGCTCGAGGAGCTGGCTCAGCGGCACCTTCCGCCGCTGGGCGAGCAGATCCAGCAGCGCCAGCTCCACCGCGTGAGCCGCGGCGGGAGCCCAAGAGCTGCCCGTACCTGGCTCGGTGAACACCTCCGGGATGGCCTCGAGGCGGTCGGCGATCAGCTGTTCACCCAACCGCGCCAGGTGGCCACGCAGGACACGCTCGCACGTGTCGAGCGACTCCGTGCCGAACTCCGGCAGGGGCATCGCCTCGCCCTGGCCCACGCGCCCCTCTTCATCCACCAGCCGGACGAGGAAGCCCTCCCGAGCCGCGTACGTCGCCCGCGCCGTCTTCAGCGGGCGGACGAACTCCAGCCGCGAGGGGGCCAGCCGCGTCTCGATAATACGCATGCGGCCCTCACCTCAGGCTCAACCCCACGGCGAAGAGCAGGCCAAAAACGAGCTGGAGCCGCGCCGTACCACCCAGCGCCGCGTTCAGCGCCGCCCCCTGCGCCCCCAGCACGAGCCGCAGCGGCCCCAACGCCAACGGAGCGCTCAGCAGCGCCAGGAACACCCACGGGCCCGCCAGGCCGAGCCCGAACATCGCGAACGGCGTGGCGTACGCGGCCAGGAGCATCAGGATGTACTCCGCCTTGCCCGCCCGGGTGCCTAACCGCACGATCAGGGTGCGCTTGCCGGCCTTCGCGTCCGTATGCACGTCGCGCAGGTTGTTGACGACCAACAGCGCCGTGCCCAACGCGCCTACCGGCACCGCGGCCCACCACGCTCCCGGGCTCACCGTGAGCGACTGGACGTAATAGGTCCCCGTCACCGCCACGAGCCCGAAGAAGACGAACACGAACGCATCCCCGAGGCCGTTGTAGGCCAGCGGGAACGGCCCGCCCGTATAGGCGTAGCCGCACAGCACCGAGGTGAGGCCAATCGCCACGATGGGCCACCCACCCACCGACACCAGGTAGATGCCCGAGAGAATGGCCAAGGCGAAGCACGCCAGCGCCCCCGCCAGCACCGAGCCCGGGGCGATGAGACCACTCTGGGTGACGCGCACCGGCCCTAGACGCTCGGACGTGTCCGCGCCCTTCTTGAAGTCGTAATAATCGTTGGTGAGATTGGTGCCGATCTGGATGAGCAGCGCGCCCACGAGCGCGGCGACCGCCGGCAGCCAGCGCCCCACCCCATTGCCAAACGCCAGGCCCGTGCCGACTCCCACCGGCACGAGGGCGGCGGTGAGCGTCTTCGGACGAGCAGCCATGAACCACGTCTTGAGCGTGGCACGGGGGCGGGCCTGAGGCTCCAGAGACAAAGCAGGAGAATTCATAACGGGCGAGGCAGCCTCGGGCTTCAGGAAGGACTCTCGGGCGAGGCGCTCTCGAATTCGGGCGACTCGTACCAAGGCGTATCGAGGAAGGCGAGCACCTCGCGCGCGAACGCCTCCGGAACCTCCAGGTGCGGAGCGTGCCCGCAGTTCTCGAAGGTGTGGCGCCAGACGACGGGCAGCTCGGTCGCCATGCGCCGCGCCAGCTGCGTGAACTTCTCGTCCTGCGCTCCGGTGAGCAGCAGCGTCGGCAGGCGCTGGCGGTGCAGCTCGGACCAGTAATCCGGCTGCACCCCGAGCCCCAGGCACCCCAGCGCGCCCACCAGCCCCTCGACGGTGCAGGACGAACGGCGCTGCCGCAGGGCGGCCTGCTGCTCGGGCGGCAGGCGCCTCAAGCCGTCGAACAGGGGCATCGCCTCCCAGCGATCGATGAAGGCTTCCACGCCGTTGAGCTGGATGAAGGAGGCGCGCCGGCCGTCCTCCTCGCGCCGCTCCGCGCGCTCCATGCGCCGGTGCAGGCCTGGCGAGCCGCTCTCCAGGATGAGCCGGCCAAAGTGCCTCGGGGAGTGCAGCGCCGCGCCCAGCGCGATCCGCGCTCCCTGCGAGTAGCCCATCAGATCCACGGAGTGCAGCCCCAGCCGCTCCACCAGCTCCACCACCGCCTGCACCGTCTCGATGAAGCCCTCTCGGCCCTTGCGCTCGGGCAGCGGCGTCTCTCCGTGCCCCGGCAGATCCACCGCGATGGCCTTTACCGCGCCGCCCAGCATCGGGCGCAGGTGATCAAAGGAACTGCGGTTGCCAGTGAAGCCATGCAGGAGCACGAGCGGCCGAGTCCCCTGCCCCCACATGCTGTATGCCAGTGTCACACCCATCGAACTTCTCCAGCGCTTCTATGTGACCCCGGATGAAGCTGCGCACGGAGTTCAAAACCTCGTGAACTCCACATCAGGAGCCCATGTGGGCGCAAGGTGAACAAACCAGGACACCGAGTAGGAACCCCGGCTGCTCGCCTGGCTGGATGCCCGCGTCCCTCAGCGCCTGCCGGCGGCCCGGCGCACAGGTCTCTGGGGCGCGGTCCGCGCCGCGGCCTTCTTCTGCTTCTTCTTCCTGCCGCGGCTCAGGAGCTGGAGCATGTTGCCGCCGTAGATGCTCTGCCGCTCGGCCTTGGTGAGCTTCAGCGCCGCGACCGTCCGATCGGTCTCCGGGGTGAAGATCTCTCCGGAGCGCGAGTCCATCGGCGAGTCGCTGCCGAAGAGCACCCGCTCCACGCCGAAGAAGTCGCAGGCGAGCTGGATGGTCGCCGGCTCGAAGCCGAGCGAGGCCGTGTCGCAGTAGAACTTCTTGAAGTGGTCGATGTACGGCTGCTCGATCGGGGTCTGCAGATCGATGCCGCTGCACTCCTCGAAGGACTCGTAGCAGGCCTGCATCCGCTTCGCGAAGGTGGGGATGAGCGCGCCGTGGTGGTGGGTGATGAGCTTCAGGTCGGGGTAGCGCTGGAACACCCCGCTGAACACCAACCTCGCCATCGCCACGCTGCTGTCGGTGACCCAGCCCAGCGTCTGCCAGATGAGGTACTTGGAGAACTTCTCCTCCGGGTAGTCCGCGTGCGAGCCGGGCCGGCACGGATGCAGCCAGAGGGGAACGTCGAGCTGCTCGGCCTTCTGATAGAGCGGCTCGTAGTCGGGGTGATCCGGCGGCTTGACCGTCGGCCCGAAGAAGAGGACTCCGCCCGCCAGGCCCAGCTCCTCCACGGAGCGCTCCAGCTCGGAGACCATCTGCTGGGGGCCCGCCGCCGACGGCAGCAGCGCCACCCCGTGGAAGCGTCCCGGGTGCGCCAGGGTCACCATGCGGAGCCCGTCGTTGCACAGCCGCGCGGCCTTCACCGACAGGGCGGGATCGTCATAGACGCCCCGGATCCCCTCGATCCACGGCAACGGCACCACGACGTTCGAGTCGATGCCGTACTTGTCCATCTGCCGCAGGCGCTGATCCGTGTCGACCAGCGTGGGCGTGTTGGCGAAGAGCTTGCGGAAGACGTGCGGGCTGCCGCTGAGCCCCTCCAGGAAGTCCAGGAACCCCGGGGGGCTCAGGTGCGTATAGGCGTCGATCTTCTGGGTCATCGCGAGCGGCTCCCGGGGTTGCTGGAGGGGTGGTGCTTGGCGATGAGCCGCGCCGCCGCGCCGCCGCTGTAGCGCTCGCTGTGGACCAGCTCGGCGCCACACCGGGACATCAGCTCCGAGAACTCGGAGATGCTCAGCTGGTTGATGATGCTCTCGGCAAGGTAGCGGTAGGGGGTGTTGTCCTTGACGAAGGGGCTGACGACATGGGGCATCACCTTCCGCATCCACGTCGTGTACACGGCGCGCCACACCTCCGAGTCCCGAGGGTAGAAGTGGTCGAGGATGATCAGCCGCCCGCCCGGCGCCAGCACCCGCAGCATCTCCCGCATGGCGGCTTCCTGGTCCGGGAAGTTGCGGTACGTGAACGCCGTGAGCACCACGTCGTAGGCACCGGTGAGCCGCGGAATCGCGCACACGTCACCTTCGAAGTACGCGCCCTGGGGATCGTGCTTCCGCGCGACGCTCAGCATACCGGGAGACAGATCCATGCCCTCGACGCGAACACCCGTGTACTGGCGGCTCAGGAAGCGGGTCGACTCGCCGGTGCCGCACCCCACGTCCAGCACCCGATCTCCGGGGCGCAGGGCCAGATCGCGCAGCGCCCGCCGGTACCAGAGGCTGGTATGACCGGCGAACACCAACAGCCGCAGGAAGTCATAGCGCGGGGAGATGGTGTCGAAGAGCGAGCGCACATACTCCCGCTTCGAGTCTCCTCGAAGCTGCGCCGCCTGATCAGGTGTCGCGCCCTGCTCCTCTTCGCCTCCGAGATTCTTGGCCCGTCCCTGCATTCGGTGACTCCTCGTGGCTAACGGCGATTCTCGTTACGCCCAGGGGCCTGCGCCCAGGGCCTGGGTCATCCGCGCGAACAGCTCGCGGTGAAGCTCCACGTTGTCCGTCCGCTCCGTGCGCACCTCGATGAGGTGCAGCCCCCCTTCCAAGCCCGCCTGGACCGCCGTGCGCAACGCGGCCGGAGTTTCCGGCCGGTGGAAGCGCGCTCCGTAGAGCGTCGCCACGTGCGAGAGATCGACACCGTGGGGCGTGCCGAAGAGCTGCTCGAAGTGTTCCGTGGCCTTCGCGATGGGCAGGAACGAGAAGATGCCGCCCCCATCGTTGTTCACCACCACGACGGTGAGCGGGACCCGGTGCCGGTGCGCGGTGAGCAGCCCGCCCACGTCGTGCAGGAGGGCCAGATCGCCGGTGAGCAGCACCGTGGGCCGCCCCGAAGCCGCGGACACCCCGAGCGCGCTGGAGATGATGCCGTCGATGCCGTTGGCGCCCCGGTTGGCGAGCACCCGCAGCGCCACGCCATTCGAGGGTGCGAAGGCGTCCACGTCCCGGATGGGCATGCTGCTGGAGACGAAGAGGTTCGCCCCGGACGGCAGCGCGGCCACCACCTCGCGGGCGATGCGCGGCTCGTTCAGCCCGGCCTGCTCGGCGAACGCGGCCTCCAGGGCGTTTCGGGCCAGGCGCTCGGCCTGGAGGAAGCCCTGTGCCCAGCGTCCCAGCCCGCGAGACATCCCGAGCCCCAGCGCCTCGCAGGCAGCCACGGCGGAGCCCTCGATGACCTGCGCCGAACGGTGAGCGGGGTCGAAGAGCGAGCCGTCGTCACTGAACAGGACGATGTGGGCCCCCGAGGCGTCGAGCCACTGCTGCGGGCCCTTGGGCGTCAGCCCGCCTCCGAAGCGCAGCACCAGCTCCGGCCGATGGGCCTGGGCGAAGGGCGGGTGGCGCAGCAGCGCGTCGTACAGGGAGAGCGTCGCGGCGCCTCCTCCATAACGCGCCTGGGAGACGGCCTCCGCGATGACGGGGTAGCCAGTAGCCTGGGAGAGCGCGGCGATGGCCTCCGCGAAGCCATCGTCCTCGTCCCGGGGCCCACAGACGATGAGCCCTCGCTCGGTGGCGGAGATCCGACGGCGCACCTCATCGATGGCCTGGGCATCCGGCTGACGCGCCGCCGGGGTGATGCGCGTCATCGGCGCCCCGGAGCGCCCCTCGCGGGCGAGCTCGGACAGGCGCTCGGCGCCGAAGGGCTCCGGCGTGGGCGCCAGCGGCTCGCGGAAGGGAACGTTGAGCTGCACCGCGCCCCGAGGAGCGCGCAGGGACGTGCTCACGGCCCGAGAGACAGTGGCGCGCAGGTGGGCCACCGCCACGTCGCTCGACTCGGGCTGCCCCAGGTCCGCGAAGAAGCGGGCGTGCTCCCCGAACATGCGCGCCTGCGGCACGGTCTGCGGCGCGCCCCACCCTTGCAGCTCCAGCGGCCGGTCCGCCGTGAGCACGATGAGGGGCACATTCGACTGCGCCGCTTCGATGACGGCCGGGTAGAAGTGCGCCCCGGCCGTGCCGCTCGTGGCCACCAGCACCGCTGGCGCGCGCGAGTGCTTGGCCACGCCCAGCGCGAAGAAGCCGGCGCTGCGCTCATCGATGACGGACCAGATCTTCAGCCCCTCGACGCGAAGACAGGCCAGCGCCAGAGGCGAGGAGCGCGAGCCTGGGCACACCACCGCGTGACGGACGCCGCCGCGCACCAGCTCCTCCAGTAAGGCTCGCGCCCAGAGCTGGTTAAGATTCGCGTCGGACATCACTGCCTCCCAAGGCGCGCAACATCGCCAGGCTCTTCATCTCCGTCTCCCGCCACTCCGCCTCCGCACTGGAGCCCTGGACGATGCCAGCCCCCACGAAGAGCCGGGCGTGCGCGCCCGTCACCAGCGCCGAGCGCAGCGCCACCGCCATGTGCGCCCCGCTCGGGCCGATCCACCCCACCGGCCCCGCGTACCAGCCGCGATCCAGCGCCTCGTGCTCATGCAGGAAGCCCAGCGCGTGCTCCCTCGGCACACCGCCCACCGCCGGCGTGGGGTGCAGCGCCGCCACCACCTGCGCCGGGCTCACGCCCTCGCGCAGCTCGGCGCGGATGCCGGTGCGCAGATGCACCACGTTCTTCAGCGTGAGCAGCGAGGGCTCGGCGTCCGCCGTCACGTGCTCGGCGACGGGCCGCAACGCCGAGAGGATGTACCGCACCACGGACTGGTGCTCCCGGCTCTCCTTGTCGCTCCCGCCCAGCCCCTCGGCCTGCCCGGGCGCCGCGGAGCCCGCCAGCGCCTCCGTCTCCAACGTGCGCCCCTCGACGCGGCACAGCGTCTCCGGCGTGGCCCCCAGGAACGCCGTCTCGCTCTTGGCGCGAAACAGAAACGTGACACAGCGCGGGTTCTGCTCGCGCAGCCGGGCCAGCACCTCCACCAGATCGAAGGGGGCCGACCCTACCGCCTCCACCGCGCGCGCCATCACCACCTTCTGGATGCAGCCGGCGTTGATGGCCTCCAGCGCCCGGCTCACCCGGGCCTCGAAATCCTGGCGCGACGAGGAGAGCTGCAACCCGACCACCCCACCCTTCGGGTGGTAGTAGCTGTCCGGGAAGCTCGCGCGCACCCGCTCCAGCCGCGAGCGGACGAGATCCTCGCCCCCCGCATCCTCCAAAGCGAACGCCGCCACCTTCACCCCCGTCCCCACCCGCCAGGCGAGCACCTCGGGCATCGTCCACCGCGCGAAGCCGTGCGCCTCCCAGCGCGCGTCCGACGGCGCCGAGGCGGCGAAGCGCATGCCCCCGAACCAGGGACCGGGCATCCCTTTCGGCACGCCCTCCATCCAGCGAATCTCGGCCCGCGAGGCGAGCGTCGAGAGCACCTCATTCACCTCGGCCGCGCTCCGAGCCTCCCGGACCGCCGCCTCACCCCAACCCGCTACCGCCTGCCCCACCGTGGGGCGCTCCCAATAGACGGAGGGCACGCCCAACACGCTTGCTCCCGAGAGCGGATCGACGCCATTCAAGGTCGTCGTCCCAGCCACCCAACGCTGTGCTTTCTCAGGATTGAGCATCGGCATTTGAGCCTCTCTAGAGCCAACGGGTCATGTTCCTTCGTGTACGGCTCACGCTTGTTTTAATCGTGATTCTCGTTATACAAGATTAAGGAGTTCAAAACCACGTGAACTCATGCCCCGGGAGGCGATGTGGGAGCGAGGCGTACTGAAGAAGCCACGCGAGAGAGCACTGCCCCGCAACCAGAGCCGAGCCGAGCCCTGAAGAACTCGAACCCTGAGTGCCGACGCATTCCGGTGGGACGACTCGAAGTAGGAGGGCCCGGCTTCGTGGTCATGGCCGGACCGTGCGCGGTGGAGAACGCGGAGCAGACCTCCGTGACCGCCGAGGCCGTGGCGGCCGCGGGAGCGCATGTGTTGCGCGGAGGCGTGTTCAAACCTCGCACCAGTCCTCGCTCCTTTCAAGGGTTGGGAGAGCCTGGCCTCCACATGCTGGCCGAGGCGGGGCGGCGTCACGGAATGCCTCTCATTAGCGAGGTGATGGACGCCTCGCAGATTCCACTCATGGTGGAGTACGCGGACATCCTCCAGGTGGGCGCGCGGAACATGCAGAACTACACGCTGCTGCGCGCGCTGGGCAAGGTGCAGCGGCCGGTGCTGCTCAAGCGCGGGCTGGCGGCCACCATCGAGGAGTGGATGCTGGCGGCCGAGTACATCCTGGATGGCGGCAACACCCACGTGATGCTGTGCGAGCGTGGCATCCGCACCTTCGAGACGGCCATGCGAAACACGCTGGATCTGTCCGCGGTGGCCTACGTGAAGGAGCGCTCGCCGCTGCCGGTCATCGTGGATCCTTCTCACGCGACGGGAAGCCCCTCGCTGGTGCTGCCCATGGCGATGGCGGCGGCGGTGGCGGGCGCTGACGGGCTGCTGGTGGAGGTCCACCCGTGGCCGGAGCAGGCGCTGTGCGACGGGAAGCAGGCGCTCACGCCCGAGCAGTTCCAGTATTTGATGCAGCGGCTGCCGGCTGTGTTACATGCCGTGGACCGGCACCTCTGGAAGCCGGAGAGTCCGATCCAGCTGGCGGGAGCACGATGAGCACCGAAGTCCGACAGATGTTCTCCTCGATCGCCACGCGCTACGACGTGACGAACGAGGTGCTTTCGTTTGGCATCCACCGCCTGTGGCGCCGCACCACGGTGCGCCTGAGCGGAGCCAAGCAGGGAGACAGCATCCTCGACTGCGCGACGGGAACGGGAGACCTGGCGCTGGTCTGGAAGCGCACGGTGGGCGCCTCTGGCCGCGTGGTGGGCACCGACTTCTGCCCGGAGATGCTGCAGAGCGCTCCCGCGAAGGCCGAGCAGGCGGGGCTCCAGGTGGAGTTCCAGGTGGCCGATGCGATGGCCCTGCCCTTCGCGGACAACTCCTTCGACGTGGCGTCGATCTCCTTCGGCATCCGCAACGTGGATGATCCGGTGAAGTGCCTGAAGGAGATGGCGCGCGTGGTGAAGCCGGGCGGGCGCGTGGTGGTGCTCGAGTTCGGCCAGCCCGAGGGCCTGTTCGGCGCGCTCTTCCGCTTCTACAGCAAGACGATCATGCCAGCGATCGGCGGGCTGCTTACGGGCAACAGGGCGGCATATGAGTACCTGCCTCGCACCGCGGCGGCGTTCCCCGCGGGCGAGCGCTTCCTGGCGCTCATGGACCAAGCCGATGCCTATCGCGAAAGGGTGGCCCATCCGCTGACGTTTGGGACATCCTACGTCTATGTCGGAACGGTCCGCTGACGCACGGCGACAGACTCTCGAACAGATTCTCGATGCTGTAGACCCCCGGCTGTCCCCGGGGCTGAGAGCCCAGCTTGCCCGGCCAGGGCCGACGGCGCTGCCGGATGCGGGGCAGACAGTGGTGATCGCCGGGCACCGCTCGGCTGGCAAGACGCGGCTCCTGCCGCTGGTGGCACGGCTCCTCGGCCGTGCCGGGCTGGACCTGGATGCGGAGCTGGAGCGCGCCACGGGGCGCTCGTTGCGCTCCTGGGTAGCCGAGGAGCCCAGCACCTTCCGCGCCGCCGAGCGCCGGGCGCTCCTGGAGCTACCCCCTGGAAGTCTGGTCGCCGTGGGAGGGGGCTTCCTCTCCCATCACCCTGAGGCACTGGCGGGACGGTTCACCCTGGTCGTGCCGATCTCTTTCGAGACGTACCGCGAGCGCCTGCTGGCCGATACCACGCGGCCCCGGCTCCGTCCGGGCGTGTCACTGGAAGAAGAGCTCTCCACCGTGTTTCACGAGCGTGAAGTGTTGCACGCCCGTGTCCCGAGCGTGCCGCTGGTGGATTTCCTCCGGGCCTTCCGAAGCGAGGTGATGCCATGACGCCGCTGCTACGTGTCGTCACCCTGCCGCCCACCCTGCTGGGCTCCGAGGCGATCCGCTTCGCGGAGGAGGTCCGCCGCCGGGGTGCGAACGTGCTCGAGGTGCGAACCGATCTGCACGCGCCGGAGGCCGTGGACGGCCAGGCCCTGGCGCGGGTGCTGCCGCTGCTCATCTCCGAGCGGGGAAAGCCCCTGCCCTCCTCCTGGATGGAGGCCGCCACCTATGTGGACCGGGATGTGACGGTCTCGGTGGAGGTCCCCTCGTCGAAGTGGCGGCTGGTGGCCTCGCACCATGCCGCGCGCCCGCTCTCTTCGGACGAGGCCCTGTGCCTCTGGGAGCAGACGCTGCCCGCGAATGCCTGGGTGAAGCATGTCGAGCCCCTGGGCCCTTCCTCGCGCGTGGAGGAGTTGCTGGAGACGCAGTCCCGGCTCATTGCCCGCTTCGGTGCCGGTCGGGTAACGGTGCTGGGAATGGGGCCCGCAGCGCTTCCGGCCCGCGTGGTGCTCGCCCGACGCAACGCGCTCGACTACGTCGCCGCGGGAGGCAGTTGGAGCGCGGCGCCGGGACAACGGCTGCTGGATGACGCCGTCCGCGAGCTGCGCGCGGTGGAGCGGGGAACCGCGCGTGGGGGTGCTTCGCGGCTCGGCATCCTGGGCACGAGCATCGTCCACTCCCGCTCGCCGCGCATCCACCGCCAGCCCTTCGATCGCATCGACATCCCCGAGGATGGGCCCGTCGAGGAGCTCGTCGATTCGCTGCTGCCCCACTACGCCGGCTTCGCCGTCACCAGCCCCTTCAAGCTGCGGCTGGCCCGCCATACCCGCGCGCCCCTGGAGGCCATCAACACCCTGGTGCGCCGGGGCAACCGCTGGGAGTCCTTCAACACCGACGTCGCGGGAGCGCGTGCCGTGCTGGAGCGGCTCGGGGCCCGCGAGGTGTTCGTCCTCGGTGACGGCGGCTCGACCGCCGCGCTCCGCGCCATCGCCCCGGAGGCCGGCGTCCAGTTGCGCGTCCTCAAGCGCTCGGAAGTCCACGAGCCCCTGCGCGGCGCGGGCCTCTGGACCTGGCCGGATCGGATAGCCCCACCCGAGGGCCTGCGGTTTGATGGGGCGCGCGTGGCGGTGATCGCCTACGGTGCCCCGGGTCGGCGTGTCGCCCAGGAGATTGCGCGACGCGGCGGCACTCCAGTCATGCTGGGTTCGGCGTGGTTCATCGCACAAGCTCGGCGGCAGCGTGAACTCTGGGAGAGCGCGACATGAACACCCTTGGCGTCCTGTTCCGTCTGACCACCTTCGGCGAGAGCCACGGCCCCGCGCTGGGCTCGATCATCGACGGGTGCCCCTCTGGCGTCCCCCTCACGCGCGAGCACATCCAGGCCGCGCTGGATCGGCGACGCCCCGGCCAATCGGCCATCGTCACCGCCCGCTCCGAGCCGGACCAGGTGGAGATCCTCTCCGGCGTCTTCGAGGACAAGACGCTGGGCACGCCCATCGCGGCCATCGTGCGCAACACGAACCAGCGCTCGGGCGACTACGACAAGCTGAAAACGGAGGACCGGCCCGGCCACGCGGACGCGGTCTGGCGCGAGCGCTACAAGCACCGTGACCACCGGGGCGGCGGGCGCACCAGCGGCCGCGAGACGCTCTGCCGAGTGATTGGCGGCGCGGTGGCGGAGGCCTACCTCGCCCGGGATCTGCCCCAGGTGCGCACGGTGGGCTGGGTCTCCCAGGTGGGAAACCTCGTCGCGGCGGTGCCCCCTCCGGGTCTCACGCGCGCGCAGGTGGACGCACACCCCACGCGCTGCGCGGATCCGGTGCTGCGCGAGGAGATCTCCCAGCGCATCCTCGCGGCCAAGGAGGCCGGAGACAGCCTGGGGGGCTCCATCGACATCCGCGTCGAGGGCCTGCCGGTGGGGCTCGGTGAGCCCATCTTCGGCAAGCTCAAGGCGCTGATCGCCCAGGCGCTGGGCAGCGTCGGCGCCGTGACGGGCGTGGTCTGGGGCCCGCCGGATCTGCTCTCGCGAATCGAGCAGCCCGGCAGCGTCTTCCACACCCAGAAGGAGATGTACGGCGGCATCCAGGGCGGCCTGGCCAACGGCGAGCCGATGCAGGTGCGCGCCTTCTTCAAGCCGCCCGCCACGCTCGCCGACCACGCGAAGGGCGGACGCCACGATCCGTGCATCATGCCTCGCGCGGTGCCCGTCCTGGAGGCGATGGTGTCGATGGTCATCGCCGATCTCGTCCTGCAGATGAACGCCCGACCGCACTCCCTATGAGCCCTACTCCCCCTGGCGCCTATCGCCCCGCAGCAGATCACTGGGGCACTTTCACCAAGCTCTCGAAGCGGCTGCCCGAGGGCAGCGTGGCCGTCGTCGACCGGACGGTGGCGCGCTTGCATCCCGGCCTCATCCCCGCCCTGGAGGCGCGCAACCCCCGCGCCATCCTCCAGCTCGTCGGCGGTGAGCGGGCCAAGAACTTCGAGACGCTGCAGAAGGTGCTCGCAGGCGGCCTCACCCTGCCCCGCTCCGGCACGCTGGTGGCCGTGGGCGGAGGCACCATCGGAGATGTGGCCACCGTGGCCGCGCACCTGCTCAAGCGCGGCGTGCGGCTGGTGCAGGTGCCCACCACCCTGCTGGCGGCGGTGGACAGCAGCCTCGGCGGCAAGGGCGCGGTGGACATGTCCGTGCGCGGCGCCGTGGTGAAGAACCCCGTGGGCGTCTTCCACTATGCCGACGAGACGTGGATCTGCCCGGAGCTGTACACCTCGCTCTCCGAGGTCCAGCTCCGCGAGGGCGCCATCGAGGCCTGGAAGATGGCCGTCTGCCTGGACGGAGACCTCTTCCGCCGCTACTCGCGCAAGCCGCCGCCCCTGCAGCGGCTGGTGAAAGACGCGCGGCGGCTCAAGGAGAACGTCTGCGCGCAGGACCCCTACGAGCAGACGGGTCTGCGGCGGGTGCTCAACTTCGGCCACACCTTCGGCCATGTGCTGGAGGGCCTGTCCCGCTTCAAGCTGTCCCACGGGGACGCGGTGGGCCTGGGCATGCTCTGCGCGCTGGACGTGGGGCGGCTGCTCGGAGTGACGCCGCAGGACGTGGCGATCCAGGTGGAGGAGGCGCTGAACCGCGGGCTTGGCATCCTCGGCCGGGATCGCATCGCGGCCCTGTGCAAGCGCGCCGCCCTCAAGGACGTGACGACCCTGCTCGCCGCCGACAAGAAGGCGGGCAAGGCGGGCGAGCTGCGCATGGTGCTGCTCTCCGCCATTGGCGCCTTCGACATCAAGGACGTCACCGAGAACGATTGGCGCACCCTCTGGCCCGCCTGGACACGGGGAATCCTCCCATGAGTCAGTTGCACGTCGACCCCAGCCACCTCGCCGCCGCGCGCCTCACTCCTCCGCTGTCCAAGTCGGACGCGCAGCGGGCGCTGGTGCTCGCGCACCTCACGGGTCACTGGCCCCTGGCCACGCTCCAGGCCGAGCCCGAGTCGGACCGGGCCGCGGACGTCCGCGTCCTCACGCGGGGCGTGGAAGCCCTGCGCCTGCCTCCGGGCCCGGTGCGGGACGTGGACTGCGCGGATGGCGGCGCCCCGTTCCGCATCCTCGTCACCCAGGCGGCGGTCACCCCCGGCGCCCGCGTACGGCTCACCGGTACCCCTCGCCTGGGCGAGCGCCCACACGGCCCGCTCTTCGACTCGCTCCGAGAAACTCTGGGGCCCTCGGGGCTCGTCCTCACCGAGGGCAAGCCCTGGCCCGTGGAGATTCACGCGCCCACCACCGCCGGCGCGCCCGTCTTCCGGGTGCCGGGCGCGCAGAGCAGCCAGTACGCCTCCAGCCTGCTGCTGGGCTGCGCGGCGCTCTACCTGCGCGAGAAGCGCCCCTGGAGCGTCGAAATCCAAGGCCCGCTGACGAGCGCCGGCTACCTGGAGCTCACCGTCACCTGGCTGCGGCGCTTCGGCTTCACCGTGGAGGAGACCGCCTCCCGCTTCTCGGTCACCGGCTACCAGCCCTCCCCGAGTGCCCCACCCATCCCCGGAGACTGGTCCTCCCTGGGCTACCTGCTGCTCATCGCCTGGCGCACGGGCGGCAGCGTCGAGCGCGCGGACCCGTCCAGCGCCCACCCGGACCAGGCGCTCCTGCGGCTCATCCAGCCCGCGGGCCTCACCCCGGTTCCCGGGCCGGACCTCACCATGCGCGTCGAGGGCCAGGCCCGCGACGGGCTCGTGGCCTCCGGCAAGGAGTGCCCGGACCTGCTCCCCACCCTCGCGGCGCTCGCCTGCGTCCTGCCGCGCCCCTCCACCCTCACGGACGTCGGCATCCTCCGCTTGAAGGAGAGCGACCGGCTGGAGGGCATCCGCAAGTTCGTGTCGGCTTATGGAGGAACCACCACCCTGGAGGGCGAGACGCTCACGGTGACGCCCCCCAAGGCCCCTCCCGCGCACTTCGCCATGGACAGCCACGGAGACCACCGGCTCGCCATGGTTTCGGCCACCCTCGCCGTGCTGTCGGGCGCCCGGTTGACGCTCACCGGCCCCGAGTGCGTGGAGAAGAGCTTCCCGGGCTTCTGGCGGCAGTTAGAAAAAGCGGGTGTACGCCTCTCGGAATGATTCGGGCAACCCACAGTGTCGGGGACGGTCGGAGGGCTCTCTTTTTTGTTGAAAGCAAACTGTCCCCCGTGAAATCTCCCGCCCATGCCCAAGGACACGCTGACAATCACGGACAACCGAACCGGGAAGACGTACGAGGTCCCGATCGAGAACGGATGCGTTCGCACCCACGCGCTCAGGCAGATCAAGGTCAATGACGAAGACTTTGGCTTGATGGGGTACGACCCGGCGTTCCTCAATACGGCCAACTGCCGCAGCGCCATCACCTACATCGATGGCGACAAGGGCATCCTCGAGTACCGCGGCTACCCCATCGAGCAGCTGGCCGAGAAGTCCTCGTTCCTCGAGGTGGCCTACCTGCTGCTCAACGGCGAGCTGCCCAACCCCAAGGAGCTCGAGCAGTTCATCCACCTCGTGACGCACCACACGTACGTCCACGAGAACATCAAGACCTTCATGGACGGGTTCCGCTACGACGCGCACCCCATGTCCATGCTGGGCTCCACGGTGGCGGCGCTCTCGGGCTTCTACCCGGACGCCAAGAACACCAAGGACGAGCGCAGCCGCCGCATCCAGATCACCCGGCTCATCGCCAAGATGCCCACGCTGGCGGCCTTCTCGTTCCGCCACAGCATGGGCCTGCCGTACATCTACCCGGACAATGACCTGTCCTACGTCGCCAACTTCCTGGCGATGATCCGCCGTATCGGCACGGCCACCTACAAGGTGCATCCGGTGCTGGAGCGCGCGCTGGACCTGCTCTTCATCCTGCACGCCGACCACGAGCAGAACTGTTCCACCACGTCGGTGCGCACGGTGGGCTCGTCCGAGGTGGATCCGTACTCGGCGGTGAGCGCGGGCATCGGCGCCCTGTACGGCCCGCTGCATGGCGGCGCCAACGAGGCCGTGCTGCGCATGCTGCGCGAGATCGGCCACGTCTCGAAGATCCCCGACTTCATCAAGGCGGTGAAGAGCGGCGAGGGCGAGAAGAAGCTGATGGGCTTCGGCCACCGCGTCTACAAGTCCTACGACCCGCGCGCCAAGGTCATCAAGCGCGTGGCGGACGAGGTGTTCGAGGTGACGGGCAAGAACCCGCTGCTCGACATCGCCGTGGAGCTGGAGCGCATCGCCCTGCAGGACGAGTACTTCGTCAAGCGCAAGCTCTACCCGAACGTGGACTTCTACTCGGGCCTCATCTACGAGGCGATGGGCTTCCCCGTGGAGATGTTCCCGGTGCTCTTCGCCATCCCGCGCACGGTGGGCTGGTGCGCGCAGTGGGAGGAGATGGTGAAGGATCCGGAGCAGAAGATCGCCCGGCCGCGCCAGATCTTCGTGGGCTCCCAGCGCCGCGACTACGTCTCGATGGACAAGCGCTCCGGGAAGTAACCCGGGCGCGGCAAGCCGCCTGAAGCACGAAGGGGCGAGGGACTTCGGTCCCCCGCCCCTTTTGCTTTCCTCAGCCCGCCTTGCTCTCGGAGCCCGCCCCTTCCGCGTACATCGACTCGATGACGTCGGCGTACTTCTGCTCCACCGCGGAGCGGCGGACCTTGAGGGTGGGCGTCATCTCCCCCTTGTCGATGGAGAAGTCCTCTGGGAGCACCGCGAAGCGCTTGATCGTCTCGAAGCGGGCCAGCTTCGGATTCACGTCCCGCTCGATGGCCTCCTCCAGGTACTTGCGCAGGCGGGCGTCGCGGGCGAGCGCGCCCACGTCCTCCGTCCAGCCCTTCTCCTTGGCCAGGGCGCGCGCCTTCTCCGCGTCCAGCGTCAGCAGGGCCACCAGGTAGTTGCGCCGCTCGCCAATGACGACGGACTGGCTGACGGGCGACACCCCCTTGAGCAGGCCCTCGATGTTGGCCGGGGGCGTCTTCTTGCCGCCCGAGGTGACGATGATCTCCTTCTTGCGGCCGGTGATGTGGGCGTAGCCCTCGCCATCCAGGTGCCCCACGTCTCCGGTGTGCAGCCAGCCGCCCTCGAGCAGCTCCGCGGTGAAGGCGGGCTCCTTGTAGTAGCCCATGCAGGTGAGCCCGCCGCGCACGAGGATCTCTCCGTCCTCGGCGATGCGGACCTCCACCCCCACCAGGGGCCGCCCGATGGAGCCGAGCCGGGTGGCCTCCACGGTGTTGAGGGTGGCGGGCCCGGTCAGCTCGGACATGCCCCACACCTCGCGGATGACGATGTCGATGGAGGCGAAGAACTCCAGCACGTCCCGGGAGATGGGCGCCGCGCCGGTGGAGAAGAACTGGCCCTGATCGAAGCCGATGCGCGTGTGCAGGGGCCCGAACACGAGCTTGCGGGCGAGCTGGTACTGCGCCTCCAGCCTCAGGGGCACCTTCTCGTGGCGCATCGAGAGCGTGTGGTACTCGGTGGCCACCCCGCGCGCCCACCCGAGCACCTTCTGGCGCACCGCGGGCTGCGAGCGCATGCCCTCCTCCGCCTTCGCCTTGAACTTCTCCCACACGCGCGGCACGCCGAAGAAGAAGGTGGGCCGCACCTCGCGCAGGTTCTGGGGCACCGAGTCCACGGAGTCGGCGAAGTAGACCTGGCCGCCCAAGAGCAGCGGCGCGTGCAGGGAGAGCACCTGCTCGGCGATGTGCGACAGCGGCAGGTACGAGAGCAGGCGCAGCGACTCGCCCGTGAAGTTCACCGCCTGGAGCAGCCGCCCCGCCGTCCACACGAGGTTGTGGTGGCTGAGCATCACCCCCTTGGGGTTGCCGGTGGTGCCCGAGGTGTAGATGAGGGTGGCCAGCGCGTCGGGCTCCAGCGCGTTGACGCGCTCCCAGTAGGGCCCCTCGTCCGCGCCTGTGCCCTTGTCCAGCACGTCCGAGTAGCGCAGCACCCCGGGCGGCAGCGGCTCGGGCGCGTCCATGACGATGATGTGGCGCAGCTTCGGCAGCCGCTCGCGAAGGGCCAGCGCGCCCGCCAGGAACTTCGCGTTCTCCACCAGGAAGAACTCCGCCTCGCTGTGGGCGAGGATGAACTCCACCTGCTCGGGGCTGCTGGTGGTGTAGATGCCGACCGGCGCTCCGCCCAGCGCCATGGCCGCGAGGTCCGCCACCAGCCACTCCTCGCGGTTGAAGCTCTGGATGGCCAGATTGCCCTTCTGCTGGAAGCCGAGCGCGTGCAGGCCGAGCGCGAAGCGCGTCACCCGCTGGGCGTACTCGCGCCAGGAGGTGGGTACGTACGTCTTCCCGCGCCGCGTCCAGAGCGCGGGGCGATGTTCGTGCCGGGTAGCCTGCTCGTGCAGCACATGCACCATCGTCCGGGGCTGTTCCATGACCTGGGAGGCTACAGAAACCCGGCGGCGGGAACCATGTCGTCTCGGCGACCGGGTGCGTCTCCGGCGTTGACAGGCAACGGGGCGGCTATGTATTCCGCGCAACGACCATGAGCATCGACTTCACCTGTCAGAAGTGCGAGGCGAGCTTCGAGCTCGACGCGCAGGATCTCATCGAAGGCACCGAGAAGCTGGTGTGCCCTCACTGCGATGCGAAGGCTCCCTCCAACCTCTCCGAGGACTTCGTCGCGGCGCTCACGGAGATGCGCGCGCAGATCGCCGCGTTGGGCAAGAAGTTCGCCGTCAGCATGACGCTCGAGTCCGAGGACCTGGAAGACGAGCTCGAGGAAGAAGAGGACGACGACGAGGACGAAGAGGAGTCCGACGAGGACGACGACGACGACTTCGACGAGGACGAAGACGTCGAGGACGACGAGGACTACGACGAGGACGAGGACGACGAGCGCTGAGCACGCCTGCCTGCCTGCCCCTCGTCCCAGGGAGCGGGAGGCCTTCGAGGGCCACGTCCAGGCATGGTTCGTGCCCTCCCCGTCCCCAGGCGGGTGCGTAGTTTTGTGGTGTGAAAACACCCAATCTCGCCAGGCTGTTTCTCGCTCCGCTCTCCGCCGTGACGCTGGCGCTGGGTGGCCTGCTGTTCCTGCCCTCGTTCGCCACCTGGCCCGCGGTCGCCGCGCCGGCCGCGCAGGCGGCCCTGGAAGAACCCTGCCTCACTGAAGCCGGCGGGGATCCGGCCGCGTGCAAGGAGCTCATCGAGCTCGTGGTGCGGGACGTGGTTCCCCTGATCGAGGCGCAGACCCACGCCGTGGTGCTGACCACCCAGGATGGCGAGGTGGTGCTCCCCATCTTCGTGGACGAGTCCGCGGCCGTGGCCATCGCCTTCCGGCTGGCCCACATGGATCCGCCCCAGCCCCTGGCTCAGGACCTGCTGGACGATGTGGTGTCCAAGCTCGGGGCCGAGGTGACGGAGGTGCGCATCGACGATCTGCGCGGCGACATCTACACCGGCCGCGTCTTCCTCCAGCAGGGAAAGAAGCGCCTGGAGCTGAGCGCCCGCCCGGCCGACTCCATCGCCATGGCGCTGGACGGGGAGGCCCGCATCCGCGTCACGCGCAAGGTGCTGGCGATGGCCGGTATCAGCCGCTCGGACATCGACTCGCTGCACGAGGGCCCCGCCGTGGGCGGCAGCGGCCCGAGCGGCATGGAGCAGGAGGCGGTGCCGACCGTGCCGCCACACAAGGCCAAGGAGATCAGCCTGTAGGCCCGCCCCACGCGCGCCTCAGACACGAAAGCCCGGCCCCCCCTCCCAGGGACGCCGGGCTTTCACTTTCTACGGGGACGACGGCCGAGATCTTAGGGCCGCGATCGCCAAACGCAAATCGGCGGGCGCGAGGCTCACCTTCGCTTTGGCGCGGTGAAGCTGTCAAGAGCACCCAGGCTCGGCCTAGGATGCGACGCTCATGCGCAAGGCGAAAATCATCTGCACGTTGGGACCGGCCTCGGACACGCCAGAGGTCATCGAAGGGCTCATCCGCGCCGGTATGAACGTGGCGCGCCTCAACTTCTCGCACGGGACGCAGGAGGATCACCGTCGGCGGGTGAACACCATCCGCAAGGTGTCGCGCAAGCTCGGCATTCCGGTGGCCATTCTGCAGGACGTGCAGGGGCCCAAGATCCGGCTCGGTCGGTTCGAGGGTGGGCAGATCACCGTGAAGCCGGGGCAGACGGTGACGGTGACGACGCGCAGCGTGCTCGGCGCGGGCACGATCATCCCCACCCCGGTCCGCTCCCTGCCGAAGGACGTGACGCGCGGGGATGTCATCCTGATGGACGACGGGCGGGTGCGCCTGCGCGTGCTGCGGGTGGCGGGCCGGGATGTCTCCGCGAAGGTGGAGATCGGCGGGGTGCTCAAGGACCACAAGGGGCTGAACCTGCCAGGCGCGGCCATCTCGGTGCCGACGATTACCGAGAAGGACGCGGAGGACCTGGCGTTCGGCCAGGAGCTGGGCGTGGACTACGTGGCGCTCTCGTTCGTGCGCTCGGCGGATGACATCAAGCAGGCGCGCGCGCACGTGGCGAAGCTGAAGACGCCCCTCATCGCGAAGATCGAGAAGCCCCAGGCGGTGGACAACCTGGAGGCCATCGCGGCGGTGGCCGACGGGGTGATGATCGCCCGCGGAGACCTGGGCGTGGAGATGCCGCTGGAGCAGCTGCCCGGCATCCAGAAGCGCGCGGTGGCCGAGGTGAACCGCATGGGCGGCCTCGTCATCGTGGCGACGGAGATGCTGGAGAGCATGGTGGGCAACGCCCGCCCCACCCGCGCCGAGGTATCCGACGTGGCGAACGCCATCCTGGACGGAGCGGACGCGGTCATGCTCTCGGGCGAGACGGCGGCGGGCAAGTACCCCATCGATGCGGCGGCGACCATGGCGCGCATCGTGGAGGAGACGGAGCGCGGAGGAGGCACCCGCCTGCACCCCTCGCTGGTCGAGCACACGAATGACCTGTCCACGGGCGTGGCGGCGGCGGCGGTGGCGGCGGCCGAGCAGCTCGGCATCGACACCATCATCACGTACACCGAGCGGGGCCACACGGCGCGGCTCATCTCCGAGTTCCGGCCCCGGGCGCAGATCATCGGGCTGACGCCGAACGCGGACACGGTGAACCGGATGGCGCTCTACTGGGGCGTGCGCGGGCTGCAGGTGGGCCGGCTTCAGTCCACGGACGCGATGCTGCGGCAGGTGCGCCGCCTGTGCCGGGAGCAAAGCCTGTGCAAGGTGGGCTCGCCGGTGGTGATCGTCGCCGGCGTGCCGCTCAACGAGCCGGGGAACACGAACATGATGTCCGTGCACCGCATCTGAGGCTCACAGCGTCTTCTGCGTGAAGTCGTACAGCTTCTCGACGGCGATCTGCCGGTAGCGCTCGACCTTGAGGGCTCGCAGGGCACACTCCCAGACGAGCTCCTTGGGAGGCGCGTCCGGCTGCTTCTTCTTGCGGCGCTTCACCTCGGCCTTGATGGACTTCACCGCCACCTTCGGGTGGTAGCAGAAGGCCGAGGAGAACAGCAGGTGCCCCCCGAAGGGGATGAGCCGCGCCTCGATGACGTCGCCAACCTCGAGGCCGGCGATGTTGCGGCGCTCGGTGACGTCGAAGTCCTTGCCGGAGAACAGCTCGCGCAGGCGGATGAGGCCCTTGGCCAGCTTGCGCACCTCGAACAGGCCGTGGACCGTCTCGGTGAAGCTGCGGAAGGCGTTGGCCTCCTCGGGCGCGGCCGTCTGCAGCCGCTGCTCGTACAGCTCGGCGGCCGGCGTCTTCCCCGTGAGCGGGGAGACCCGGTCATAGAGGTAGTAGTCCAGGAAGGACGCCATCCGGAGCTCGAAGATCTTGTCGTCCTCGAACACCTCGCCCGTGAGGCGGAAGTACTCCGCCTTGGCCTCCAGGAGATCCGCTTTGCGCGGCTCCTGGCTTCCGAAGGCGATGAGCTGGTCCAGGTAGGGCTGATACGACAGCGGCGAAGCGGAAGGAGCGTCCATGGAGCGCGGGGATCTTACTGCGCCATCAGCCGGGCGAAACGCTTGAAGAGGTAGCGCGCGTCGTGTGGGCCGGGGGAAGACTCGGGGTGGTACTGCACGCTGAAGGCCCGCGCGTCGGGAATCGACAACCCCTCGACAGTTCCGTCGTTGAGGTTGATGTGGGTGACGATCGCCCCTCCCTTTACACTGGCGTCATCCACGGCGAAGCCGTGGTTCTGCGCGGTGATCTCCACCTTCCCGGTAGTCAGATCCTTCACGGGTTGGTTGGCGCCACGGTGGCCGAACTTCATCTTGTATGTCCGGCCGCCCAGGGCGAGGGCGAGGATCTGGTGGCCCAGGCAGATACCGAACACAGGCACCTTGCCCAGCAGCGCGGCCACCGTCTTGTCAGCGCCCTTCACTGCGGCCGGGTCTCCGGGCCCGTTGGCCAGGAAGACGCCGTGGGGCTTGCGCGCGAGCACCTCTTCGGCGCGGGTGCTGGCGGGCACCACCGTCACCCGGCAGCCCTCATCCACCAGGAACTGCAGCATGGAGCGCTTGAGGCCGTAGTCGTAGGCCACCACGTCGAAGCGCAGCTCCGGAGCCGGGCGCGGCGCCCCGCTGAACACGTCCGGAGACGGCGTGGTGAAGGTGTACGGCTCCTTCGTGGAGACGCCCGTGGCCAGGTCCATGCCCTCCATGCCGGGGGCGTTCTTAGCGCGCTCCACGAGGGCGGCAGTCGAGTGGTTCTCGCTGGAGATGACACCCATCTGCGCGCCGTGCGTGCGCAGGTGGCGCACGAGGCGGCGGGTGTCCAGGCCCTGGATGCCGGCCACGCCGAAGCGCTTGAGGTAGGCATCCAGCGTCTCGTTGGCGCGCCAGTTGGAGTGCAGCTCCGTGCAGGAGCGCACCACCATGCCCACCGCGTGCGGCCGGACGGACTCCTGGTCCTCGGCGTTGGTCCCCACGTTGCCCATCTCCGGATAGGCCATGGTGACGATCTGCCCGACGTAGGAGGGGTCCGTGAGGATCTCCTGGTAGCCGAACATGGAGGTGTTGAAGACCACCTCGCCCACTGTCTCACCGACTGCGCCGAACGCACGGCCTTCGAAGAGGCTCCCATCCGCCAGCGCGAGCACTGCCCGCTTCATGACCGCGACTCCTTGATCTGACCGTCCTCGAAGACGAGGCGACCGCCCACCCAGGTCTGGGTGACGCGCCCCTTGAGCAGCCGGCCGTGGAAGGGGGTATTCCGACTCTTGGAGAAGAACCGCTCGGCATCCACGGCCCACTCCGCTTCGGGGTCTACGAGTACGACGTCCGCAGGCGCACCGGGCGCCAGGTGACCGCCCGGCAGGCCGAACGCTTTCGCCGGGCCCGCCGACAGCAACTCCACCGCGCGGCTCGGGCTCAGCACGCCCTCGTGGACCAGGGCCAGCGTCAAGCCGAGCGCCGTCTCCAGGCCCACCACGCCGTTGATGCCCTTCTCGAACTCCACCTGCTTGTCGAGCACCCCGTGCGGGGCGTGGTCCGTGGCGATGGCGTCGATCGTCCCGTCGGCCAGGGCCTCGCGCAGGGACTCCACGTCCCGACGCAGGCGCAGCGGTGGGTTCATCTTGGCGTGGGTGTCGTACTGGCCCACCGCCGTGTCATCGATGGTGAAGTGGTGCGGGGTGACCTCGGCGGTGACGCGCAGGCCCCGCTTCTTCGCCTCGCGCACCAGCCGCACGCTGCCCTCGCAGGACAGGTGGGCGATGTGCAGGCGGCCGCGCGTCTCCTCCAACAGGATGAGATCCCTCGCCACCATCGCGACCTCCGCCGACGGCGGAATGGGCAGCAGCCCCAGACGCGTGGCGGTGGGCCCCTCCGTCATCGCGCCCTTGCCGGAGAGCGTGAGGTCCTCCTCGTGGACCATGACGGGGATGTCGAAGAGCGTGGCGTACTGGAGCGCGCGCCGCATCAGCGCGGCGTTCATCACCGGACGGCCATCATCGGTGATGCACACGCAGCCGGCGGAGATCAGCTCGCCCATCTCCGCCAGCTCCTCGCCCTTGAGGCCCTTGGTGATGGCGCCCGCCGGGTAGACGCGGCAGAGGTTGGCGGCCCGGGCGCGCGAGAGCACCAGCTCCGTCACCAGCGCGCTGTCGTTCACCAGCTTGGTGTTGGGCATGGCCACCACCCCGGTGAAGCCCCCCGCCACCGCAGAGCGGCTGCCGGTGAGGATGGTCTCCTTGCCCTCCTCGCCCGGCTCGCGCAGGTGGACGTGCAGGTCGATGAAGCCGGGCAGCACCCAGCGCCCCCGGGCGTCCACCACCTGGGCGCCCTGCACCGTCAGCGGCGCCTCGGACACCTGGGCCACCTGCCCGTCCCGAACGAGCACGTCGCGCACGCCGTCGACGCCATGGCGCGGATCGATGAGCCGCCCGCGGCTGAAGAGGACCGGAGCGCTCACGTACACACCTCCAGGATGGCGCGGCGCACGGCGACCCCGTTGGCCACCTGCTCGAGGATGACGCTGCGGGCCCCATCCGCCACCGCGGGCGCCAGCTCCACGCCGCGATTGATGGGCCCCGGGTGCATGACGAGCGCTCCTGCCTTCATCCGCTCGGCGCGGGCCGGGGTGAGGCCGAAGAGGCGGGAGAACTCGCGCGTGGAGGGGAAGAAGGACTCCGTCTGCCGCTCCAACTGGAGCCGCAGGCACATCACCGCGTCCGCCTCGGGCAGCGCCGCGTCCAGCTTCGTCGTCACCTCGGCGCCCATCTCCTCCAGGCCCACCGGCAGCAGCGTGGGCGGGCCACACATCACCACGCGCGCGCCCAGCGCCTTGAGGCACAGGAGGTTCGAGCGCGCCACGCGGCTGTGGAGGATGTCGCCGATGATGAGCACCGTGCGGCCCTCGAGCTTCCCCCAGTGGCGACGGAGGGTGAAGGCATCCAGCAGGGCCTGCGAGGGGTGCTCGTGGGTACCATCACCGGCGTTGATGACGGCGCAGCGCACGTGCTGGGCCACCAGGTGCGGTGCGCCCGAAGAGCGATGGCGGATGACGATGGCGGCCGGTCCCGTGGCCTCGATGTTGCGCGCGGTGTCCAGCAGCGTCTCGCCCTTGGAGACCGAGGAGCCCTGGGCGGTCCAGTTGAGCACCTCGGCGCCCAGCGTCTTGGCGGCCATCTCGAAGGAGGTGCGCGTCCGGGTGGAGTCCTCGAAGAAGAGGTTGGCCACCACCTTCCCCTGAAGGACAGGGGATCGCGCCGAGCCACCGGGCAGGTGCGCCTCGGCGCGATCGAGAAGTGTCTCGAGTTCCTCGCGCCGCCAGCCTTCGATTCCGAGCAGGTGTCGCATAGACCAGGGCCGCGCCCTAGCAGCGCCCATGCGGTGCGTCAAGCATCCCCGAGACCCTCACCGAACGGGCTCGAAGAAGCGGTCCAGGCGCAGGCCCGTTCCGCCAAAGAAGCTGTTGAACAGGCCGCCGTAACCGAAGGACACCCACACCACCATGGCCTTGCCCTTGATGTGGCCATAGGGGACGTAGGCGGGTTCGTGGCCGTAGCCGACGAAGCCCACGCGGCTGTCCGAGCTGTTGTCCCGGTTGTCGCCCATCACGAAGACGTGGCCCTCGGGGACGTTGAAGGGCCCCTCGTTGCGCGGCGTCATGGGGCGCGGATCCTGGAGCACCGCGTGGACGACGCCGTCCAGGTTCTCCCGGTAGTAGACCTCCTCGTCGTCGTACCACTGCCCGCTGTCCTGGTGCTGGTTGCGGACGATGAACTCCCGGGAGACGAGGGTGCGCTCCTGCGCCACGCCGTTGACGTAGACCACCTCGTTGCGCAGCTCCACGCGGTCCCCGGGCAGGCCCACCACGCGCTTGATGAAGTCCTTGTCCGTCTCGACGGGGTTGTTGAAGACGATGACGTCTCCGCGCGCCGGCGGCCGGACGATCTGGAACGGCACCTTGTTGATGAACGGGATGCGCACCCCGTAGATGAACTTGTTGACGAAGACCTGATCGCCAATCTCCAGCGTGGGCAGCATGGAGCCGGAGGGGATGCGGTACGGCTCGATGAAGATGGTGCGGAAGATGAAGGCGATGAGCAGCGCCTTGGCGAAGCCGGACACCGTCTCCCAGGAGGACTGCTTGCGGAAGGCGCCGAACATCTCCTCGTGGAGCTTGTCGAGCGCCTTGACCTCTTTCTCCAATACGGGCACGTCGCTCGCCAGCGAGGCATCCTCCACACGCACGGCCTGCTCGGCGATGCGCTCGGCGGCGTTGGCCTGCAGCTTGCCGGGGAACTGCTGGAAGACGCGCTCGGCCTCGTGGACGAGCTCGCGCGCCTCGCCGCGCAGCCGGCGCAGGGTGCGCTCTTTCGGCGAGACGAAGCGCCAGGCGATGAGCCCCACCCAGGCGAAGAACATCGCCGCGCCGAAGTACTGCATCGCCGGCTTGGCCCAGGAAGCCGCCGCCGGGAAGCTCTCGATGATGAACAGGTACGGCAGGAGAACGATGCCCACCAGCAGCAACGGGGTCCAGAGGCTGGTGAGGAGCTGCTGCCACATGAGCAGGCGCCGCGCCCGGAGCTGCTCCGGCTTGCGGCGCGAGGCCATGGCCTCTTCCAGCTTCACGGGCGTGGTCGCGGCGGTCATCTACTCCTCCGTCTTCAGCACCGCGAGGAAGGCCTCCTGGGGAATCTCCACCGTGCCCACCTGCTTCATGCGCTTCTTGCCCTCCTTCTGCTTCTCGAGCAGCTTGCGCTTGCGGCTGATGTCACCACCGTAGCACTTGGCGAGCACGTTCTTGCGCATGGCGGAGATCGTCTCGCGGGAGATGATCTTCGCGCCGATGGCCGCCTGGATGGCCACCTCGTACATCTGCTTGGGAATGACTTCCTTGAGCTTCTGGCACACCTCGCGGCCGCGCAGGTAGGCGCGCTCGCGGTGGACGATGACGCTCAGGGCATCCACCGGCTCCCCGTTGATGAGGATGTCCAGCCGGGCCAGGTCCGCTTCCACGTAGCCGGCGAGCTCGTAGTCGAGGCTGGCGTAGCCGCGCGAGACGCTCTTGAGTTTGTCGAAGAAGTCGAACACCACCTCGGCCAGCGGCATCTCGTACGTCACCTGCACGCGCTGGCCGGACGAGCCCAGGTACTTCATGTCCTTCTGTACCCCGCGCCGGTCCTGGCACAGCTTGAGGATGGCGCCCAGGTGATCGTTGGGCACGTGGATGTGACAGGTGAGGATGGGCTCCTCGAACTTCTCGATGTTCTGCACCGGCGGCAGCTTGGCCGGGTTGTCGATGAGCAGCGTCTCACCCTTGCTGGTGGTGATGCGGTAGACCACCGAGGGCGCCGTGGTGATGAGGTTGAGGTTGTACTCGCGCTCCAGGCGCTCCTGGACGATCTCCATGTGGAGCAGGCCCAGGTAGCCGCAGCGGAACCCGAAGCCGAGCGCCGTGGAGGACTCGGGCTCGTAGGTGAAGGCCGAGTCGTTGAGCTTGAGCTTGGCCAGCGCGTCGCGCAGGCCCTCGTACTCCGCGGAGTCCACCGGGAAGATGCCGCTGAACACCATGGGCTTCACTTCCTTGAAGCCCGGGAAGGGAGCGTCCGTGGAGCGCGCCTCTTCGGTGACGGTGTCACCCACCTTGGCGTCCTGCAGCTCCTTGACGTTGGCCACCAGCACGCCCACTTCGCCCGCCATGAGCTGGGGCACCGGCCGGGAGAAGGGGCTGAACACGCCCAGCTCCTGCACCTCGAAGACCTTGTTGTTGCTCCAGAGCTTGATCTTCTGCTTGAGCTTGAGCGTGCCCTCCAGCACGCGCACCAGCGTCACCACGCCGCGGTAGTTGTCGTACCAGCTGTCGAAGATGAGGGCCTTGAGCGGCGCGCTCGGCTCGCCCCGCGGAGGCGGCACCTTCTGGACCACCGCCTCGAGGATGTCCTCGATGCCGATGCCCTCCTTGGCGGAGGCCGGCACCGCCACCGAGGCGTCGATGCCGATCACGTCCTCGATCTCTTCCCGGGTCCGCGCCACGTCCGCGCTGGGCAGGTCGATCTTGTTGATGACCGGGATGATCTCCAGGTTGTGGTCCAGCGCCATATAGACGTTGGCGAGCGTCTGCGCCTCCACGCCCTGGCTGGCATCCACCACGAGCAGGCAGCCCTCGCACGCGGCCAGCGAGCGGCTGACCTCGTAGGCGAAGTCCACGTGTCCCGGGGTGTCGATGAGGTTCAGGACGTACTGCTGCCCGTCCTTGGCCTTGTAGGTCATCCGCACGGACTGGGCCTTGATGGTGATGCCCCGTTCGCGCTCGATGTCCATGTTGTCCAGGAACTGAGCCTGGGCTTCACGCTTGGTGAGAGTCCCCGTCTTCTCGAGGAGGCGATCGGCCAGCGTCGACTTGCCATGGTCGATGTGGGCGATGATGCAGAAGTTGCGGATGTGGGCGTTCTCGGCCGGCATGGATCAGGGCTCGTCGCAGCGTGTCGAAGCGCGCGTGAGTAACACCTAACCCGGCCAAAATCCATGCATCCGCGCGTCCGCTGACCGGCGCGGCGGTCAGCGGGTCGGCTTTCGAGTCAGGCCCCCTGCCCTGCTCCCGGCCTAGCCCAGCGCGCGGGCCGGCTCCCGCGCCTGCTTGCGGAAGTACTCCACGGTCTTCTTCAGCCCGTCGGCGAGGCCCACGCTCGGCTCCCAGCCCAGCACCTTCTTGGCGAGGCTGGCGTCGATGCAGGAGCGCCGCTGCTCGCCCGGCTTGCCCGGAGCGTGCTGGGCCTTGATATTGGAGCCGGCGCCCTCGGCCAGCAGCGTGTAGAGCCGGTTGATGTCCGTCTCGATGCCAGTGCCGATGTTCACCGAGCCCACGTAGTCCTTCTCGAAGGCCAGCAGGTTGGCGCGGGCCACGTCCGGCCCGAAGACGAAGTCACGCGACTGCCCGCCGTCGCCATAGATGGTGCATTCGCGGCCGGCGACCAGGCGCTGGGCGAAGATGGCCACCACGCCCGCCTCGCCGTGCGGGTTCTGGCGCGGACCGTAGACGTTGGCGTAGCGAAGGGCCACATAGGGCAGCCCGTACTGCGCGCGGTAGTAGCCGAGGTACAGCTCACCGGAGGCCTTGGAGACGCCGTAGGGCGACACAGGCCGCGTCGGGTGGGACTCGGGCGCGGGGAACACGTCCTGCTCGCCGTAGATGGCGCCGCCGGTGGAGCTGAAGATGAACTTCTTCACCCCCGAGGAGCGCGCGGCCTCCAGCAGGTTGAGCATGCCCAGGATGTTGGCGTCCGCGTCGAAGCGCGGGTCCTCCACGCTGCGCCGCACGTCCATCTGCGCCGCCAGGTGGCAGATGACCTGCGGCTGCTCGGAGCGGATGAGCGCGGCGGCCTCGGGGCTGCGGATGTCCAGCACCGCCAGGCGCACGCGCGGATCGAGGTTCTCCTTGCGACCGCTCGACAGGTTGTCGAGGGCGATCACCTCGTGCCCCGCGCGCAGGAACTCGTCGCTGACGTGAGACCCGATGAAGCCCGCCCCACCCGTGACCAACACTTTCACGCTGAAACTCCCGCCACCGCCGTGGCCTGAAAAAAATTCAAAGTTGCCGCCAACTTAAGGAGCACCGGGGGGTGTGGCAACGGTGCGGAAGTAGGAAATGGTCTCCCGCAGACCCTCTTCCAAGGGGACCTTCGGCTCCCAGCCCAGCAGGGTGCGGGCGCGGGTGATGTCCGGCTGGCGCTGCTTCGGATCGTTCTGGGGCAGCGGCTGGTAGAGGATCTTCCCTCCCCCGCCGGCGGCGGCGCGCACCGCCTCGGCGAACTGGAGGATGGTCATCTCCCGCGGGTTGCCGATGTTCACCGGGTCCGCCACGTCCGACAGCATCAGCCGCACCAGCCCGTCCACCAAGTCCTTTACGTAGCAGAACGAGCGCGTCTGGGTGCCGTCTCCGAAGACGGAGAAGTCCTCTCCGCGCAGGGCCTGGCCCACGAAGGCGGGCACCACCCGGCCGTCGTTGAGGCGCATGCGCGGCCCGTAGGTGTTGAAGATGCGGACGATGCGCGTCTTCACCCCGCGCGTGCGCGCGTAGGCGGAGGTGATCGCCTCCGCGTAGCGCTTGGCCTCGTCGTACACGGCGCGCGGGCCGATGGGGTTGACGTTGCCGTAGTAGCCCTCGTGCTGGGGGTGAACCAGCGGGTCACCGTACACTTCGGAGGTGGAGGCCTGGAGGAACACCGCCCCCTTGGCCTCGGCCAGCTTCAGCCCGTTCTCCGTGCCCAGCGAGCCCACGCGCAGCGTCTCCAGCGGCAATTGCGCGTAGTCGATGGGCGAGGCCGGCGAGGCCATGTTGAACACGAAGTCCACCGGCCCCTCGACCGAGAGCCCCTCGATGATGTCCTGCTGGAGGAACTCGAAGCCCGGCCTGCCCCGCAGGGTGCGCAGGTTCTGCTCCGCACCCGTGATGAAGTTGTCCACGGCCACCACGGCCGCCCCGTCCTCGAGTAGCCGCTCACACAGGTGGGAGCCCACAAAGCCCGCCCCACCGAGCACCACCGCCCGCTTGCCTCGCATGCTGTTGGCCACGTGTCTCCCGCCTAGCTCAGCTCGTCGAAGGTGGCCTGACCGGGGAGTTGCGCCTTGTACTTGTCGAGCACCAGATCGATGCCCTGGCGGATGTACTCGGCCACAGGCACCTTGGTCTTCTGGTTCAGCGCCTTGAGGCGCTCGTTCTGCTCAGGGGTGATGTAGATGGTGGTGCTGATCTTCTTTCGGGCCATGGCAATACGTGAAGCTATATGGAATGACGTGGCGCGTGAAGGAACTGCCGCCATCCGTCGTGGATATCTTCAGCGCCCGAACTCTCCGGGAGCAGGTATGTCCTCAATGAAATCATGGGTTTGCGCGAGCCTCCTGGCCCTGTCGGGGCTGGTGGGCTGTTCGGGGGACAAGGCCGCCTCGCGGCAGCCCATCACCGCCGAGCCCCTGGGGGAGACGCCCTACGTGCCCGAACCGGTGCGTCCCCCGCGCAGCAAGGACGAGAAGATGAAGGAGCTGGACGTCAACCGCGACAACAAGCCGGACGTGTGGACGTACTCGGTGATGGCGAAGGGTCCGGACGGACAGGAGCGCGAGCGCCGGGTGCGCAAGGAGATCGACTTCAACGGCGACGGCCGCGTCGACATCACCCAGTACTTCAACGAGCGCGAGGAGAAGGTGCGCGAGTCGATGGACCAGGACTTCGATGGACGGGTGGACTCGGTGCTGTTCTTCGAGAAGGGCCTGAACACGCGCACCGAGCGGGACGTGGACGGCAACGGCAAGGCGGACGTGTGGGTGTACTACGAGAAGGGCAAGCTGGTCCGCAAGGAGCGCGACACGAACGCCGACGGCAAGGTGGACAACTGGGAGTACTGGGAGGGCGGCCAGGTGGATCGCATCGGCGATGACCTGGATGGCGACGGCAACGTGGACCGCTGGACGAAGAACCCGAACACCCAGTAGCCCAGCCCTCCCCTTCCCGGCGGAGGGCCCTCGCGCGGCAGGCGGCTACGCCTTGCTGGTGCCAGCGCGGCCGTACGAGTCCTCGAGCCGCACCACATCGTCCAGCTCGGGGGTGCTGACCTCGAGGATGTCGCAGTCGGTGAGCGCGACCATGCGGTGCTTGGTGAGCGGCTTGATGTGGTAGCTCTCGCCGGGGCTCATCTCCTTGTCGATGAGGCCCTGGCCCTCGTCCACCTGGAAGAGGAGCTTGCCGCTCTGGACGTGGATCGTCTCGTCCTTCTTGTTGTGGTACTGCAGGCTGAGCTTGTGGCCCTGCTTCACGTGCAGGAGCTTGCCCACGTAGCGCTCGGTGTGAGCCCAGATCAGCTCATGGCCCCAGGGCTTCTCCACCCGCCTCGTCGTCATTGTCGCTTCTCGTTCTTCCTGAACCGCTCTAGTTCGCACCGGCCACGAACGCGTCGAGCTGGGTCTCACGCTTGAAGTCCGCCAGGTACCGCGTGGCCGCATCCCGACTGGGGAAGCTGCCCATGCGGACCCGGTACCAGGTGCCCTTCTTGGGCACCTCGGCGGCGACGATATAGGGGGCATAGCCCCGGTCACGCAACCGGGCAACGAAGCGATCGGCCTCCTCGCGGGTCTGGAAGGCGGAGAGCTGCAGGGTGAAGGCCCCGCCCGGCACGGCCTCGGTGGGCCGCTGGGAGGCCTTGGCGATGGCCTCGGTCAGGCCTCCACTCGGAGTCGCGGTGCGGGTCGGAACCGGCTCCTCCTCCACCTTGCCCGGCGCGGGCTTCGGCGCGGCGACGGGGGCGGGAGCGGTGGCGGCGGGAGCGGCGGGCTGGGGACGCTTGGCGGCCAGCGCGGCGAGCTCGTCATCCGCCGAGTTCATGGCGGTCTCCGACTCGTTGGCCGGCGCGGGCTTCTCGGCGGGCTTCTCGACGGGCTTGTCCGCGGGCTTCGGCGCGGGCACGGCCGGGGCCGCCGCGGTGGCGGTGGGCTTGGGAGCCGCGGGCTTGGCGGGCTTGGGCTCGGGCGGAGGGGCCACGGGCTCGGAGCCGGACTTGCGGGTCAGCTCGTCCTGGAACGTGAGCGGCGGCTCCTTCTGGACCTCCTGGAGCGCCTGGGCGTTGGCGTCGAGCGCGGACAGCAGGTCCGGGGCGGCGGCGGTCTGGGCGTTGCCAGCGAGCTTCTTGCCGACGACGACACCGAGCACGAAGACGGCGCCCATCACGACGATGCCCGCGATCAACAGGCTGACGATCTGCCGATTGTCGAGGGAGACGTCGAACTTCTCCTTCATCCGATGAGCATCCCGCATGGTCCTGAAGTTCCTCGCGCTGGCAATCCGGCCGGCCTCATGCACGCCGTGTTGCGGCATGTAGCGCCAACGCAGCGGAAGGTACGCCCCGCCTCCGGGCGGGTCAAATTCGCGGCCCCTCCTCTACTCCCCGCTCCAGTGCGCGCGGAATGAGGGGACGCGGAGAGGGCTCGACGGGAGGTGGAAGCGCCGCGCGGTTGATGCGCTCACGCAGTTCCTTGCCCGCGGCGAAGGACAGGGCGATCCGCTTGGGGAGCGCCACGGAGGCGCCCGTCTTGGGGTTGCGCCCGAGCCGAGCGCGGCGGGACTTCACCGTGAAGCACCCGAACCCGCGCAGCTCGATGCGCTCTCCGGCCTTCAGGGCCTCCGTCATCTGCTCGAAGATGGCGTTGACGATCTGCTCGATTCGCCGGGGAGGCACATGCGGCGCCTTCTTCGCGATGCATTCGATGAGCTGGCTCTTGGTCATGGCCGCACCTCGACTCTCGAAGCCGAGGGGCCACGCCTGGCTGCCTCGGGGGGGAGCGAGGGACTTTACCGGCCGGGGGTGACACGTCCCCGAGCGGGTACCAAGGGGGAAGCTCAGCGGAAGCGCAGGTCGGCGGGGCCCTCAAGCTCGACTTCCTTGCCCTCGGGGGTCTTGAGGACCACCTCGGCGCCACGTGGGACGATCAGCCGGCCCGTGCGCCCCAGGGGTACCTGTCGATCCTCGAGCAGCACGGCGGTGGCGAGGTCATCCGTCTCGGCGACCGCGAAGCCATCGGTCACCTCGGCCACGAAGCCCCCCTCTCCGAGGGCCCCCGCGTGGATGAACGGCACCTTGGGCCGGAAGGGAGGCGCGGGCAGCTTCTTCGAAGGCCCCTCCCCTCGAGGCCCGGACATGAGGTTCTCCATGCCGCCGGGCGCGAAGAAGGCTTTGAAGTAGTCGGCGTTCGTCAGCTGGCCGCCGCCGGCGAGGGTCGGTGTGGCGGCGACGTTGGTGTAGCGCGCCGCGACGATGCGCTGGGCAGGAGGGGCCTCCTGCACCTGGCCCTCCACCCATTGGTGGGACGGGATGTTGGAGCCAACCAGCTTGGCCTCATTCACGTCGCCTACTTCCAGCTCGTCGCCGCTTTCGAGGAAGCGCATGCCCCCACCGAAGTACTCCAGGAGCGCGGGGCCGGTGGCGACGATCTGATCCTGGGCGCGCAGGTGCGAACCCACGGGGATGGGCGTCTTCTCCTTCTCCTGGATGAGCAACACCGGGGCACCCGCGGAGTGCAGGCCCGCGATGGGCTTGTCCGAGGGCTTCTTGCAGCCTCCCGCGAGGGCGAGGACTGCGATCAGGAGAACGCCTGGGTGCCGAGCCATGCCCACCTCCCGCGCGGTCAGACGATCCAGCCTCCGCCGACCACGCGATCACGATCGTAGACCACCGCGGCCTGTCCCGGAGTCACAGCGCGCGCGGGCTCATCGAGCTTCACGGAGACCAGGCCGTGCGGGGAGATCTCCACGCGGCCCTGAGCGCCCGCGTGACGGTGACGGATGCGGACCTCCACGGGCTGGTCCGGCGGCGGTGGGCCGTCGACCCAGTGGGGCTGGAGCAGCCCGAAGGAGTCACGCCCCGCGGTGGAGGCCGGGCCCACGACGACGCGCTTCGTCTCCGGCTCGATGCGCTGGACGTAGCGGGCCTCGCCGCCTCCGAGGTTGAGCCCACGACGCTGGCCCACGGTGTAGCGGTGGATGCCATCATGGGTCCCGAGCACCTGGCCCTCGGTGTCGACGATCTCGCCGGCGGGCTGCGGCCCGGCCACCTTCTCCACGAAGCCGGCATAGTCGCCGTCGGGCACGAAGCAGATCTCCATGCTCTCCGGCTTGTGGCTGGTGGGCAGGGCGTGGCGCTCGGCGACGGCGCGAACCTCGGCCTTGGTCATGTCACCCACGGGGAAGAGGATGTCGCTGAGCTCGCTCTGCCCTAGCGTGAAGAGGAAGTAGCTCTGGTCCTTGGCGAGATCCTTCGCGCGGCGCAGGACGTAACGCTCGCCCTGCTGCTCGACTCGGGCGTAATGGCCGGTGGCGAGGCGGGCACCGAGGGCACGGGCGCGCTTGAGGAGGAAGTTGAACTTCACATCCCGGTTGCAGGCCACGCAGGGGATGGGGGTGCGCCCGCCGAGGTAGGACTGGACGAAGGGACTGATGACGCGGTCCTTGAAGATCTCCTCGGCGTTGGCGACGTAGAACGGGATGCCGAGCGTCTGAGCGACGGCGCGAGCGTCATCGATGTCATCGGGGCTGCAGCAACTGCCACACTGGGCCTTGCCCTCGTAGGACCAGACGCGCAGGGTGATGCCGATCACCTCGTGCCCCTGCTCCTTGAGGAGAGCAGCGGCGGCCGAGGAGTCCACTCCACCGCTCATGGCAATGACGACTCGCATGACATCCTTCCTACACACCGGCGAGCCCGGGTGTGATTCGAGGACGGGCGCCTCGAACGCTGCCGGACAGTGCGGGTTTACCGCCACTGTGCGCCCAGCGGGAAGCGAAGAACGCCTCAGCTCCCCTTCCCTGCCTGCCAGGTGCGCAGCATTTCCTTCAACCGCTCGGACTGATTGAGCGTCGGGTCATCGAGGACCGAGTCCAAGAGGAACCGGGTGGCCTGTCCGACGATGGGAGAAGGCCCCACGCCCAGCGTGGCCATGATGTCTCCGCCCGTGAGCGCGAGCTCTTTGGCGCTCAGAGGGGGCTTCGCGGCAGCCAGGGCGCGCAGGCGCTCCTGAAGTCGGAGGAAGTCCGGGAGCCGCTCGGGCGCACGGACCTGAATGCGCGCATGAGCCACCGCCAGCAAGGACTCCAAGGAACCAAGCCCCAGCTTGGCGAGCAGGCGCCGGAGTGCCGGATCGCCCTCCTCCGTGCGAGCTTCGAGCCTGGCGTGCTCGACGAGGAGCCCCACCGTCTCGGCGACCTTCGTGGGGAACTTCAGCTGGACACCGATGTCCTTGGCCTGGGAGCCACTGACGAGGTCCGCCAGCAAGGCCGCCAGCCGTATCTCCACCTCGGCAGGAGCCGCCTGCGCCGCGGCGCGAGCCTGGCGCGCGGCCTCAGGCTCGGCCCGGGCCAGTTCCGGGAGGAAGACATCCAGCAGCCCGGTGTACGCCAGCAGCGTGAGACCGAACTCCGCGCGGGGAGTCAGGAGCAGCTTGACGAACTCCTCGCGGACGCGCTCCAGGGCCACCTTGCGGAACACAGGCAGGGTGGGCGGGATGGCGGCCTGGGTGGCAGGCTCGATCGTAAAGCCCAGAACGGCCGCGAAGCGAACGGCGCGCATGGGGCGCAGGCCGTCCTCCGAGAAGCGCTCGTGCGCGTCTCGCACGCATCGAATGAGACGGGCCTGGAGATCCGTCTGGCCCCCGAACGGGTCCACCAGCTCGCGGCTGAGCGGATCGTAGGCCATCGCGTTGATGGTGAAGTCCCGGCGCGAGAGGTCCTCGGTGATGTCGCTCTCGAAGGTGACGGTGCTGGGGCGGCGGCCGTCGTGGTAGTCGCCCTCGCTGCGGAAGGTGGTGACCTCCACGTGGGTGCCACCGATGACCACGGTGACAGTGCCGTGCTGGATACCGGTGGGGATGACCTTCTTGAACCCGCCCTGGACCTCGTGGGGGTGAGCGCTGGTGGCGACGTCGAAGTCCTTGGGTGGGACGCCCCGAACCATGTCGCGGACGCAGCCACCGACGAGGAACACGGCGAACCCCAGCTCGCGCAGGCGGCGGAGGACGTCGAGGACGGGACGCGGGATGTCGGCGTTGTGAAGGTTCGCGAGCATCAGCCGCGCCGGCGAGAAAGAAGTGACCCCGACAGGGATCGAACCTGTGACCTGCGGTTTAGGAAACCGCCGCTCTATCCAACTGAGCTACGGGGCCGGACAACGAGCGGTTTATAGCAGGTCGACCGATCCACGCAACGAAAGCCGGACCGCGGATAGACCGAGCGGGCCGAGTGTCAGTAGGTCGCCACAATGAACTCAGGCGGTTCGTCGCCGGACAAGGGCACTGTTCGCTGGCAGCGAACTTGAAGTGACAGGTCCGAGGGCCGGCGTACAGCCAGCGCCGCCTGGTGTCGCTCCGAGGGCCGCCATTGGCGAAACCGCCAGGTCTCGGGGTCATCTCGCAACCGCGCATCAAAGGAGATTCGAGGCGACTGCCCGGCTTGCAGCTCAAAGGCGAAGTGCTCCAGCGGCAGGGAGAGCCCCATTCCCCTTGCCTTGATGTACGCCTCCTTCAAGGTCCAGTACTCGAAGAAGCGCTCCCGTTGTTTTTCCACCGGCAGCCCCCGAAGCGCCGCGACCTCAGCGGGTGCGAAGAAACGGTCGGCGATGCCTACCGTCTCCCCGGGGCGCATGGCGTCCTCTACATCCACTCCCACGTCCGCCTCGCTCGTCACCGCGCAGATCGCCATCCCGTCCGTGTGGGAGAGGTTGAAGCGCAGCCTCGGGCTCCCCTCTCCTGCTATCCGGGGGCAGCCATGGTCATTCGTGACGAAGGACCATGCCTCGGGAGGCACAGCCGCGTAGCGTGACAGGCAGAGGCGCACGAGCGCGTGCGAGACGAGGTACTGCCGCCGGTGCTTCTCGAAGTGGAACCGCTGGTGTCTCTCTCGCTCCGCCCGATCCAGGAGCGCCAGGTATGCCTCCAGCAGCCGTGGATCCGTGATCCGTTCCGGCTCCGTGATCCAGACATGCACCTCGTCCGGCGGCAGCGACATCAGCGGTAGCACAGAGGGACGCTCGGTCATTCCATGGCTCAGCGAAGCAGGACCCGGGGGCCTTTGTCACCAAGCCTCGCGCTCCCTTGAGCACCTAGGGTCCGGTTAGGCTGGATGCTCCATCCGGGAGGCTCCGTGGACTCCACCGCCGCGACGCAGAAGCTCCAGACGCTCCGTACACTCATGACCGGTCACACCGACCGGAATGAGGAAAAGCAGATCCTCGGACTCTTCGCGAACGCCACCGCTGCCGAGCTGAACTACCTCATCACCAACATCAACGTGGACGCCCTGCTGTCCGACGTGGACAACCGCCTCGTCGGCCCCGACCACCTCACCACCCTGCTCGAAACGCTGTGTGTCCAGCGAGCCCACGAGCTGGGACTTCCCGTCCGCGCCGGTCTCATGTTCGCGCTCCAGACAGGCCTCACCCCTCAACTGGCCGAGCGGATGATCCAGGCGCTGTTCCTCAGTACACGCGGCCGCGAGCTCACCGAGTTCAAGAACCTGCTCGATGGACGCGGCACCTACCGCGACCTGCAGCAGCTCGTGTTCAGCGACGTCGACAGCCCCTCCATCCGGCAGGAGATCCTCGACCACATCCGCCGGGAGGCCGAGACCGCTCCCAGTGGCGAGAACAAGGTCCTCAGCGACATCGACGACACCTTCATCCTCAACTGGAAGGACACCCGCTACCCGCCCAAGACCGTGTACCCCGGCGTGCTTCAGTTCTACCGCGAGCTCGACCGGGGCCCGGGCATCATCCCCGGCCGCGAGGGCGACCTGACCTTCGTGAGCGCCCGGCCCATGGATCCGCTCGGCTTCATCGAGGACCGCACCCTCGCCACCTTGCGCGAACACGGCGTCCCCACGGCGGCGATGCTCTCCGGAGCCTTCACCCACCTGCTCGGCAACTCGCGCATCGCCGAGAAGAAGTTCGACAACTTCAGCCGCTACGTGCAGCTCTACCCCGAATACGGCTTCGTCTTCGTCGGCGACAGCGGCCAAGGCGATGTGGCCTTTGGCGAGCAGATGCTGGCCTCCCACCCGGAGACCGTTCGCGCCGTCTTCATCCATGACGTCGTCGACACGCCCGAGCTCGTTCGCAAGGCATGGCGCGACAAGCGCATCTTCTTCTTCGACACCTACGTGGGAGCCGCCGTCGAGGCCTACCAGGTGGGCGTCATCGCTCGCGACGGCGTGCAGCGCGTGGTCCGCACCACCCGGGAAGAGCTGGAGAAGGTGAACTTCGGCTCCGCCGAGCAGCGAGAGGCGCGGCGAGCGGACCTCTCCCGGGATCTCCAGCGAGCTGACGCTCTGCGTTAAGAATGCGTCACTCCGCGAACCTTCGGTTTAACCGATGGTTCGCAGCCACATTACCTATTTGCCGAAGAATGCAGCGGTTCTTATTTCAAGGGGCGTACTCATCTCACCCCCTTTGGAACCATGAAGAACCAAATCAAGACCGTTGTCCTCATGGGCATCCTGTCCGCCGTCCTCATCGGCGTCGGTGGGGCGCTCGGCCAGGGCTACCTCATCCTCGCCGCCGTGCTCGCGCTGGCGATGAACGTGGGCGCCTACTTCTTCTCCGACCGCATGGTGCTGTCCATGCACGGCGCTCGCGAGGTGGGCCCTCACGAGGCTCCCGACCTGCACCGCATGGTCGACGAGCTAGCTCGCAACGCTCAGATTCCCAAGCCGCGCGTCTTCATCATGGATGACCCGCAGCCCAACGCGTTCGCCACGGGCCGTAACCCCGCGCACGGGGTGGTGGCCGTCACCACGGGCATCCTCGGCATCCTCGACGCCCGCGAGCTGCGCGGCGTCATCGCCCACGAGCTGGCGCACATCAAGAACCGGGACATCCTCGTGTCCACCATCGCGGCCACCGTCGCCTCGGCGGTGACGTTCCTGGCCAACGCCGCTGGCTTCATCTCCGCGTTCGCGGGCGGCAGTCAGGACGAGGGCGAGGAGGGGCTGTCCCCCGCTCAGGCGCTCGTGCTGGCGCTGGTGGCGCCCATCGCCGCCACGCTCGTCCAGCTCGGTATCTCTCGCGCTCGCGAGTACATGGCCGACCGCACCGGCGCAGAGATCTCCGGTGACCCCGAGGCGCTCGCCCGCGCCCTGGAGAAGCTCGAGCAGGGTGCGCAGCACATGCCCAGCCCCTCGGCCCGGCCCGCCACCGCCAGCCTCTTCATCGTCAACCCGTTCGCGGGGGCCGGCTCCATCCTCCAGCTCTTCTCCACTCACCCCGCCATCCCTGAACGCGCGCGACGGCTGCGTGCCATGAACGTGCGCGCCCAGGACAAGGGCTGGGGCCGCTCGCCCTACGCCCTCCCCTACTCAGACTAAGGAACCTTACCCGCCATGGAACTGCAGAGTGTAGGCAGCCCGGCCCTATGGGCCGGCTTCATCGTTTTCGTCCTCGCCATGCTGGCGCTGGACCTCGGAGTCTTCCACCGCAAAGCCCACGTGATCCGCGCCAAGGAAGCCCTCCTCTGGAGCGGCGTCTGGGTGAGTCTCGCGCTGGTGTTCAACGCGGGCATCTGGTGGAAGTTCGGCCCCGAGCCCGCCGTGCAGTTCCTGACCGGCTACTTGATCGAGAAGTCGCTGTCGGTCGACAACATCTTCGTCTTCGTCATCATCTTCTCGTCGCTCGCCATCCCGTCGCTCTACCAGCACCGGGTGCTCTTCTGGGGCATCCTCACCGCCCTGATCCTCCGCGCGGTGATGATCTTCGCCGGCGTGGCCATGCTCCAGCGCTTCCACTGGCTCATCTACGTCTTCGGCGCCTTCCTCATCCTCACGGGCCTCAAGCTCTTCCTCAACCGCAACAAGGAGGAGCACCCCGAGAACAGCCCCGTCATGCGCTGGGCCCGCCGCGTCATCCCCTCCACCAGCAAGCTCCACGGCGAGCACTTCTTCACCCTGGAGAATGGCAAGCGCCTGGCCACCCCCCTCTTCATGGCCCTGCTGCTCGTGGAGGCCACCGACGTCCTCTTCGCCCTGGACTCCATCCCCGCCATCTTCGCCGTCACCCAGGACCCGTTCATCGTCTTCACCTCGAACATCTTCGCCATCCTGGGCCTGCGCTCCCTCTTCTTCCTCCTGGCCGGCATGGTGGAGAAGTTCAGCTACCTCAAGGTCGGCCTGTCCGCGGTCCTCGTCTTCGTCGGCGCGAAGATGACCCTGGTCGACGTGGTGAAGATCCCCGCCTTCGTCTCCCTGGGTGTCATCGCCCTGCTCATCGGCGGCTCGGTGGTGGCCTCGCTGCGCAAGGCACGCGCCCTGGAGGCCGCCAAGCCCGCCGCTCCGGTTGACCCGGTGGTCGAGGCGAACTGAGTCGCTGAAAAAGTCAGAGGCCGTGAGCCCTGGGGATTTCTCCCGGACTCACGGCCTCTCAAGTGTGGGCGCAGCAGGGTTTGAACCTGCGACCCCTGCCGTGTGAAGGCAGTGCTCTACCGCTGAGCTATACGCCCGTTGCGTTGACGCGACGCGGGGGTAAATGCCATCCGGCCCCTCAGCTGTCAACGCTATTCAACCGCCGCCCTCCCCGTTTGTATGCCGCCGGAGGTACGGCCTAATCCCTATGCTTCCACGCCTGGGGAGCGCTCACTCCGGGGTGAGCTCGTCCAGCTTCTCGTCCAGCTCCCGCAGGCGGCGCTTGAGGCTCGAGAGCTTCTTGCCCACGGCCTTGTAGTCCCCCTGGGGAGCGAAGTTCAGCGCCCGCATCAGGTCCTGCTGCCCCTTGTCGACCGCCTGCTTGCCCCGCTGCACCTTCCCGATGGCGCTGGCGATCTGCATGGCGCGCTTCTCGTCCGCCATGAGCTTCTCCACCGCCTTGGCCGAGACGCCCAGCGCCCGCTTCTTCAGTTCCTTGCCGATGCCCATGCGAGGCCTCACCGCTCGTCGATGAACTCCGTCTTCAGCGCCGCGAAGACCCGGTCCGCGATGCCCTTGTAGCGCATCCGCTCGATGAGGGGCTGCAGGTCTCCCTTCACCGCGATGCGGCGCTTGAGCACCGCCTCCACCGGATCCAGGGTGCCCCGGAGCAGCTCCTTCCACACCGAGTACTGCGCCCGCGCCACGTACGCCGGCTCGAACTCGTCCAAATCGTCCGGATCGTCCAGCACCCGAAGCTTCTTGATGCGGCCGTTCTCGGGGACGATGTGGACCACGAACGCCTTGGCCAGCTTGCCGGGCTCGGCTTCCACCACCGCCCCGAAGTCCCCGTTCCAGCCCTGGCCGGCCGCCACGGACTCGGGGTCCGCGTTGGTCAGCCGCACTGCCTCCTCACACCACTCCTTCGACGGGAACTTCGGCATCGCGTCTCCCTACCGCTTCCAGAACGCCTTGATGCTGGAGAGGAGGCTGCCACCTTCCGCCGCCTGCTGCGGCTGGGGCTGCCCGACCTCTTCCTTCGGCATCGACTCCGCGATCGCCCGCTTCAGATCCGCGGGTGTATCCCGGGTGGCCAGCTCCAAGCGCTTCATGGCGGAGCCCTCCTCCACCATCACCTGGAGCAGGCACTCCTCCGTCAGCTTGAAGTCGATCTTCCGGCCCGCCGCCGACGCGGGAACACGCACCGTGCCCAGGTACTCGTTGTCCACGATCAGGTCGCTGTCGCCCTGGTAGATGTCCAGCTCGATGAACTGCGAGCTGGGATCCTTCGGCGCCGGCAGCCGGAAGCTGCGCACCAGCGGAATGGCCGAGTTCTTCTCGATGATGCGCCGCACCCGCAGGTTCGGCAGCCCGTAGCCGATGGGCATCGACAGCGCGTCCAGCAGCGTCACCGAGTCCAGGCTGCCCAGCGAGTCGGCCAGCAGCGCCGCGCCCAGCGCCACGCACTCGTCCGGATGCACGCCCTTGCGCGGCGGCTTGCCGAAGTGCTCCTGGATCTTCTGCTGCACCAGCGGCATGCGGCTCTGGCCGCCCACCAGGATGATCTCGTCGATCTCCGTGCGCTTGATGCCCTTCTCTTCCAGCACCCGGTCGCACATCTCAAAGGTCCGGGCCACCAGATCGCCCGTGAGCGCGTTGAGCACGTCGCGGGTCAGCGGAATCCGCAGGTCGATCGGCTTGCCCTTGCGCTCTTCGATGTAGGGCAGATCGATGACCACGTTGAGGCGCAGCGTGAGATCGATCTTCGCGGCCTCGGCCGCGTTCTTGATCCGCTGCATCGCGATGGGGCTCTGCGCCAGATCGATCCCGTGCGCCTCGTGGAACTTCTGGAGCACGTAGTCGATGACCCGGTTGTCGAAGTCCACGCCGCCCAGGAAGGTGTCGCCGCCGGTGGCCAGCACCTCGAAGACGTTGCCCGTCAGTTGCAGCACGGACACGTCGAAGGTGCCGCCGCCCAGGTCGTACACCAGGATCTTCTGATCCAGGCCCCGGTTGAAGCCGTAGGCCAGGGCCGCCGCCGTGGGCTCGTTGACGATGCGCTTGACGTCGAAGCCCGCCAGGCGCCCCGCCTCCTTCACCGCGTTGCGCTGGTTGTCGTTGTAGTAGGCCGGCACCGAGATGACGGCCTCGGCGATGGGCCCTCCCAGGAACTGCTCGGCGATGGTCTTCACCTGCCCGAGGATCAGCCCCGCCACGTGCTGCAGCGAGTACGTCTTGCCCCCGAGCGCCACCGCCGCGTCACCGTCCGCGCCCTCGACGATGTCGTAGTGGAAGTAGCTCTTGAGCTCCTCCACCGCCTTGGAGTGGTACTTGCGCCCGATGAGCCGCTTGGTGCCGTAGAGCGTGTTCTTCGGGTTGGTGACCATCTGGTCCTTGGCGATACCGCCGACCAGCATGTCTCCCTTGGACGACAGCGCGACCACGGACGGCAGGATCAGGTTGCCGCGATCGGTGGGGACAATCTTCGGGATGCGGTTACGCACTGACGCGACCAGCGTGTTGGTCGTGCCCAGGTCGATCCCGATGATGCGAGGTTTGTCCGCCATGAGGTTCCAGGCGCTAGCCGACAGGAGACTCACCGCCCAGCCCGACTCTGTATCACGACACCGCGCGACATGCGCGTTTCTGGCCGCCAGCTATTCCTGGGACTCCGGATCCGGCTTGGGGGGCAGCGCCTTGGCGCCCTCCAGGCGGGGGAGCACCGGCGTCTCCATCGCCTCCAGGATGAGTCGGTCATACGGAGCGTCCGCCCCCACCGGCAGCTCCTCGATGAAGCGCGACTGGCGGAGGATGATCCGCGCCCCGTCCTGGGGGTTGGTCGTCAGCGGGTAGGTCAGCGCCAGCTCGTCCTTGGCCCGAGTAACAGCTACGTAGAAGAGGCGCCGCTCCTCCTCCTCCTCCTCCGGGTTGCGGATGGCCGTCACCAGCGGGAAGCGCCCCTCCGCCAGCCAGATGACGAAGACCGCCTTCCACTCCAGCCCCTTGGCCTGGTGGACCGTGGACAGGGTGAGGAACTCGTCCGGCTCCTCCGCGGCGACGGCGTCCTCGGCGGAGAACTCCGACACCAGGGCGATCTCCGAGAGGAAGCGCGGCAGGTCCTCGAAGCGGCCCGCGTACTCGGCCAGCTGGCGCAGATCCTCCTCGCGGCGCTGCCCTTCGGCGCCGAACTCGTCCCGGAGGTACTCCCCATAGCCCCCCGTCAGCACGTCCTCGATGAGTTGACCCGGAGTGCGGGTGGAGTCCGCACGGCCCAGGCGGGCCATCAGTGAGCTGAAGCGGGCGAACCCCGAGGAGGCCCGGCGCGGCACGTGGCGGCGGACGTCCGGGTGCTCCAGCTTCTCCTTCACGGGCAGCTCCGGCGGCAGGCCGAGCACGGCCGTCCAGAGGGACTCCGCCGTGGCCTGCCCCACCCCCGACACCAGCTTCACCACCCGCTTGAAGGCCAGCTCATCCCCAGAGCTCTGCGCGAAGCGCAGGTGGGCCAGCACGTCCTTGATGTGGGCCTGCTCGAAGAAGCGCACCCCGGAGCGTACCCGAAAGGGAATGCCCCGCCGCGTCAGCTCGAGCTGCAGCTCCATGGAGTGGCTGTGTGCCCGGTAGAGCACCGCCATCTCCTCCAGTGGCAGCCCCTCGTCCCGCAGCTCCAGCACCCGCTGGGCGACGAAGGCCGCCTGCTCGTCCACGTCCTTGGTCGGTACCACCACCGGCGGCGGACCGCTGGGCCGCTCGGCGCTGAGCTCCTTGGGGAACTGGCGCAGGTTGAGGGCGATCGAGGCGTTGGCCAGCTCGAGGATCTCGGGCGTGGAGCGGTAGTTGCGCGTCAGCGGGTACACCCCGCAGCCCGGGTAGCGCTGGGGAAAGTCGATGATGTTGGTGAAGTCCGCGCCCCGGAAGCTGTAGATGGACTGGCAGTCGTCTCCCACCACCGTCAGGTTCTTTCGCTCCCCGGCCAGCAGATCCACCAGGTCTCCCTGGAGCCGGTTGGTGTCCTGGTACTCGTCCACCAACACGCACTGGAAGCGCTCGACGAGCTGCGCTCGCACCGCGGGGTGCTCGGCCAGCAGCCGCTTGAGGTGCAGCAGCAGATCGTCGAAGTCCATCAGGTTCATCTGCTGCTTGCGCTGCTGGAAGCGCACCGCCGTCGCCAGCACCTCCTCCGCCAGCGGCAGGAACTGCGGCCGGTCGTCCACCATCACCTGTGAGAGCGAGCGCTGGAGGTTGATGGCCGTGGAGACCATGTCCAGCACCACCTCCGCCCGGGGGAAGCGCTTCTCGCGCGACACCTTCCGCTCGGCGATGCACGAGGCCATCAGATCGCTGGCGTCCTCCCGGTCCAGCACCGTGAAGGACTGCGAGAAGCCCAGGTTCTGGGCGTACTGCCGCAGCAGCACGTGCCCCGCGTGGTGGAAGGTGCCGCCCAGGATGCGCCGCACGTCCACGAAGCCTCCGGCCAGTTCCTCCACCCGCCGCGTCATCTCCCGCGCGGCCTTGTTGGTGAAGGTGAGCAGGAGGATTCCTTCCGGCGGAATCCCCCGCTCCAGCAGCCGCGCCACCCGGAACGTCAGCGTGCGCGTCTTGCCCGAGCCCGCTCCCGCGATGACCAGCGCCGGCCCGTCCCCCGCCTCCACCGCTCGAAGCTGCTCCTCGTTGAGGAGCGCCGCGTAATCGATCCGCAGCGCGGGCTTCGCGCCGGAGGCGACCTTGAGCGTGTAGGTGCGCGTGGCCATGGGGCTCGGACTCTAACCGTCGCCCCTCGACGGGGCAGGGAAAATCCGTTCAGTCCCCGCGCGACGAGAGCGCCGAGAGGCGAGAGGCCGCCACCGCGCGCACTTCCGGAGACGGATCCCGATCCCTCGCCAGCTCCAGGAGCACCGGGGCGAGCTTCGGCAGCTTCGCGCCCACGGCCTCCAGCGCCGCCGTACGCTCCTTCACCGCGCTGCCCAGGCGCTCGCTCACCTGGCGATCCCGGCACAGGCGGGCGTCCGGGTTGCGCTCGCGCAGCAGCAGCTCCGCGTCCGCCAGCCGCGCCTCCGAGAGCTTCACCGCGTCCGTCACCGTCCGCTCGAAGCTGTTCAGATCCTCGGGGAACTCCGTCGTGTCCTTGCGCACCCGGGCAATCACGTCCGCGGCGAAGCGCGCGTTCTCCGACGCCGCGCAGAGCTGCCGGGCCGAGGCCAGCGGCACTCCGCCTTCGGTGGACACCACCTCCTCGCGCGCCACCTCCAGCGACCAGAGCGCCAGCTGCCGCGCCGCCACCGCCGCCGAGAAGGGCTGCCGCCGCTCCTGGCGGATCTGCACCCAACGGCGCAGCACCACCGGATCCGGGTTCCCCGTGTCGAAGGCCCGCTGGTACTCCGTGGCCGCCAGCTCCAACTGCCCGCTCAGGTCCAGCAGCGCCGCGATCGCCAGGTACACCTCCGCGCTGCCCGCCCGCTCACGCATGCTCTCCAGCCGCGCCGTCACCTCGTACTCGGCCACCGAACGCGGCAGGCCCCGGAGCACGCTCTGGAGGCTCTCCAGCGCCCGCAGGCGGATCAGCGGGTTGCGCGCCGTGCGGAAGGCGTTGAGCAGCGGATCCAAGGCGCGCACCGAGACGTGCTGCCCCAGCTCCTCCGCCGCCTGCCAGCGATCCAGCGGATCCGGTGCTCCCAGCGCGCGCTGAAGATCCTCGAGCGCTCTCAGGTAGTGCCCCACGTGCGCAGCCTGGACCAGCGGCTCGCGGTTCGCGAGCGCCTCCCGCGCGCTCCGGGCCCGGCTCAGGCGCTCCGGGAAGTCCTTGAGCTGAGGGCCCAGCGGGTGCGTCTTCACCCGCGCCTCGGCCTCCTCCAGCAGCCCCGAGACGAGCAGGCCCTCCACCTCTAGATCCAGCAGCCGGACCTTGGCCTCCTCGCGGTGGCGCCCCGCCGGGAAGTCCCGCAGGTACCCGAAGAGCTTCGCCGCCCCCGAGGCTTTCGCCTGGGTGAAGGCTTGATCGTCCAGCTTCGACTCCACCTCCTGCCGCCGTGGATCATCCCCCGCCTCGCGCAGGAAGGCCGACAGCTGCTTCGGATCCTCGGAGACAGCCAGCTCCTTCTGCTCCGCCTCCGCCAGCAGCCGCTTCGCCTCGTCGCGCTGCGCCCCTTCCGGGTGATCCGCCAGGAACTGGCGCCACGCCGCCGCCGTGCCCGCCTCCTTCGCCGCGTTGAAACGCAAACCCTCCAAGAGCGAGCGCGCCGCGCGCTCATGCGCCGACTCCGGGTGCTCCTCCAGGAAACGCTTGTAGGCCAGCACCGTGTGCAGCTTCTTCGCCCGCGCGAACTCCAGCTCCTCGATGCGCGCCTCGGCCGCCTCGGCCAGATCGTCCTTCGGGTGCTCTCGCAGGAAGTCGCGGTACGCCTCCACCGTGTCCGCATCCCTCGCGCGCTGGAACGCGCCGGACGCGCAACCGGTGAGGAAAAGGAGCACCGCGAGCGAAAGGGGCCTGGCCATCACCCCACCATTATCCCACCTGTCCGGAAACGGAAAAACCGAGCCTCCACGCACGGTTGCTTGGGTAGGTTTTTTGACGACACCGCCTCCTGACCGGACCATGGGCCCGTGGACTCACAGGGAGGTTGCATGAGGTACATCGCGCTACTGGCTGGGATGGTGTGGATGACGGGGTGCGCCACCGGAGCTCCGCCGCCCATGGGCGGGAGGATGGCCTTCGAGGCCATGCGCTACCGCCCCGCCACCCCCTCCGCCATGCCGCGCGACATTCCCCCCGAGCGCGAGGAGCCCGCGGTCGCGGTCGTTCAGACGCCTCCGGCTCCGGCTCCCGCTCCGGCCGAGGCTCGCCCCGTCGTGGCGAAGCGAGAGGAGTCCGCCGCCCCTGCCCCCACCCCCGCCACGTCTCGCGCCCAGCGCCCCGAGCCGAAGAAGCGCGCTCAGCCCGCTCCGCGTCCGGTCGTGTCTCGCGATGCGCGGGAGACGGTGCTCGCCACCGCGCGCGGACTGGTGGGGAAGACCCAGGTGAAGGCCGCGGGCCGCACCTTTCCTTCCGACTGCACCGGGCTCGTCGAGGCCGCCTATGCGCAGGCGGGCATCTCGCTGCGCGGCGGCGCGAAGCCGGGAGACAACGGCGTCACCGCGCTCTACCGCTACGCCCAGGCCCACGGCCGCGTGTACACCGGCGGCCGGCCCTCGGCGGGAGATCTCGTCTTCTTCCGGGAGACCTACGACCAGAACCGCGACGGCCGGCGCAACGACGGGCTCACCCACGTGGGAATCGTGGACCAGGTGGCCGCCGACGGCACCGTCACCGTCATCCACCGCGTGAGTCGCGGCGTGATGCGCTACCGGATGAACCTCTCGAAGCCCCGGGTCGCCAAGGATCCGCGCTCCGGGCAGGTGATCAACGACACACTGCGGGCCCCGGGGCCCGGGAGGACTTTCGCCCTCACCGGGCAGCTCTTCGCGGCCTATGCCACCGTGCTGCCCACCCCCAAGGCAGCGCCGGTGGCCGTGGCCCGCCGGTAGTCCTTCGCGCCCGCTACGCGGCGGGGCGCGCGGTGCGATCCCAGGCCGCCTTCTGCGCGTTGCGCAGGAAGCGCCAGAAGCCCACCACGATCGCCAGGTTCATCGTCACGAAGTAGTAGGCCACCGAGGCGATCCGCTTCCCCGTCCCCTTCAGCACCCCGGCCTTCCCCAGGTACGCCAGCGCGTAGAACATCGCCTGGGAGAAGAGCGTCAGCCGGTAGAACACGCTGTCCAGCAGGAACAGGTTGGCCAGCAGCGCCACCGCCATCAGCGCCGGCGCGCACCAGCGCAACAGCTTGTGCGACCAGAAGGCGAACGCCGGGAAGCCCGCCGTCGGCAGCAGCAGCCCCGGCACCATCTTCAGGCTCTGGAAGTTGCCCGCCGCGATGCGCGCCCGACGGCCGAACTCCTTGCCGTAGTCCTCCGTCGTCTCCTCGTGCGCCACCGCCTCGGCCTCGTACACCACCTTGTAGCCCTGCTCGAGGATGCGCAGCGGAATCACGAAGTCATCGACGATGGTGGACGGCGGCAACTGCGTGAAGAGCGTGCGGCGAATCGCGTACAGCCCGCCGTTGGCGCCCACCACCGAGCCGCGCTTGCCCTCGTAGAACTTGATGAGCGACTCGTAGTTCCAGTACGCGCTCTCCTCGTAGTCCTTCTTCGTCGGGTTGTAGAGCCGCAGCTTGCCGCACACCGCGCCCACCTCTGGATCCTCGAAGTGGCGCACCAGGGCCTGGATGGCCTCCGGCTCGATCATCGTGTTCGCGTCGGACAGGACGATGATGTCCCCCATCGCCATGGGGATGCAGCGGTTGAGCACCGTCGTCTTCCCCGCCCGCGCCGCCGCCGACAGCCGCACCCGCGTGTCCGGGCACTGCTTCACCCGCTCATCCGTCCCATCCGTCGAGCCGTCCGAGCCGATCAGCACCTCGAAGCGGTGCGCCGGGTAGTCCAGCGCCAGGCTGTTCTCCAACTTCTGCTGGATGCAGCTCGCCTCGTTGTAGGCGGCCACCACCAGGCTCACCGAGGGCACCAGCCCCGTCTTGGATTCACGCTCCCGCTTCGCAGCTCGCGTCGAGCGCAGGTTGTAGAACGCCTGCGCGACCCCATCGATAGCCACCAGACACAATGGGTAGAAAAAGTAGGTGTGCAGCAGTAACAGGGCGGCACACCAGAAGAAAACCTCCGCCATCGCCTCGCCTCCCCAGGACCCAGACTTCGGGCTCGGTCAGGGAGCAGCAAAGGACATGCCGGAGCCAAGGGGCGGACTTCCCTCGGAAGCCAAGAGGCGCCCTGCGTCATGGGGCGTGCAAGACTGAACTTCTTCCAGCCCGTCCGGAGGTCGGCCTGAAACCCTGTCAGGGCGTAATCGTGCCCAGGGTGGCCGACCACTGCTGGAGCTTGCGGGCAAGCGCGTGGTTCGGGTTGAGCGCCAGCGCCGTGTCGAGCAGGCTCCGTGCCACGGCCGGCTCCCGCTGCCTTAGCGCCAGCCGCGCTCCCAGCACATAGGCCCGAATGAGGGTGTTGTCCCGCTCCCGGACCTCTCGCAGCGCCTCGGACAGCTCCTCCAGCGCGGAGGGCGGCGAGCCAGCGTTGAGGCCGTACTCTGCCAGCGACAGGGCGCTCCAGTGCGAGGGGTTCTCCACCTTGCGCAGCCGCTCCGCGAGCGCGAGCGCTTGGGGGTTGCCGGTGACGCCCGCGTGGACCGCCTGCGCCTTCAGCCGCGCCACCACATCGGCGGCGGGCTCCGTCTCCGGCGCCGCGCGAATCACCATCAGGGCCTCCTGGCCCTGCTTCGTCAGCTGCCCGATCGCAGCCTCCAGGGGCCGCCGCTGTTCCCCCAAAGCCTCCAGCTCTTCCTTCCTCGAGTTGACGCGACTCTCCCAGTCGGCCGGAGCCTGGGCCAGCTGCAGCGAGGCGATCTCCCGGCGCAGCCGCGTCTGCTGCTCGCTGATCCACGCGAGCTCCACCTGGGAGTCATCGAGCTGCAGCGCGAGCGCCACCAGCAGCTCCGCCTGGGCCTCGGTGAACTTGGGGAACCGGACCACCAACGCGCGCAACTGCTCGAGGGCCTGCTCGCGCGAAGCCGCATCGTCCCTCCGCAGCAGCGCCACCGCCTGGTCCTTGGTGGTGAGGGCCTCGGCCGGCAGCTCCGAGCCCTGGTTGCGCCAGACTGGGTAGGTGAGCCAGGCCGTCAGCGCGAGCACGCCCACGGCGGCCAGGATGAGCAGGTAGCGCCCGACCCCGGGGCCTTCAGGTGCCTCCTGGGCGGGGCTCTCGCGCTCGAGGCGCTCGAAGATCTCCTGGGACGTGAGCGCGGAGCCGCGACGCGAGCCGGTGGCGCTCCCCCCTCGCGACTCCACGGGCGACTCCGGCGGGAGCGCCACGGGAGGGGGCGTGGGCAAGGGGACAGGAGCCTGGGGAGGTAGGTCGACAGGCGCGGCGCGGGGCGCGGCGGCCCGACTCTCGCCGGTCTTCCCTCGCCCCTGCTTGCCGCCAGCGCCTGACTCGACCATCCACGGGACGGTGCCTCCCGCGTCCTGGCTGGGGACGGAGACCCCGGCTGCTCGATCGGCGGCCTGGATCTGCGAGGCCCCGAAGGCCTGGGTGGTGGCGGGAGCAGCCGGGGAAGCAGGGATGGCGCTGGCGCCGAAGACCTGCGTCGTGGTGGGTGGCGGCGCTGGGGGCGGAAGGGAGGGAGCCCCGAAGACCTGCGTCGTGGTGGCGGGAGATGGAACGGAGACCGCTCCGAAGACCTGCGTCGTGGTGGCCGGCGGCACTCGCGCGGGCGGAGGGGCGCCAAACACCTGGGTCTTTCCCATCTCCCCGCCCGGCAGGCCCTCCGCGAGCGTCCCATAGGCCGGAGTCTTCTCGGAGTCGTCCGGCGGCGGAGCGGCAGGCGCGGCGGGGGCACGGGAAAGACCCGGGGGCACTCCGAAGATCCGCGTGGACTGGCTCGCGGAGGCACTCCGCTCCGCCGGCGGCGAGACGGTCCCCTGGGGGATGCCGAAGATGCGAGTGGTGCTCGCGGAGGAGGTACGGGAGACCTCCCCTACCCTGGCCGTCGAGCCCCCTTGCGCGCTCTGGGCCTGGGGGGGGACGAGGACCTTCCCGGACGGGGTGGCCGTGAAGACGAAGCTGCAGCGCGTGCATTGCACCGAAGCGCCCGCCGGCGGTAACAGCCGAGGGTCGAGTTCATACTGCATCGAGCACTGAGGACAGCCGATCTGCACGCAGCGTGCTTACCACACACGCCCCGACTCCGGCGCCTCTCGTAGCTCGGTGGCTGCCTGGAGGGTCTCCAGCTTGGCGGCGCCGACGCCCGAGACGGCGTCCACCTGCTCCCAGCTCGAGAAGCGCCCCTCAGCCTCCCGGGCCTCTACCAGCTTGCGCGCGAGCGAGCGCCCCACGCCGGGCAACCGGGCCAGCTCTTCCTCGGTGGCGGAGTTGAGATCCAGCTTCAGCCCGAGCGCCAAGGCCTGCGCGCCGGTGGGCGGGGCTCCCTCGCCACACACGGCCACGCCCTCCACCATGCGCACCGCTCCGGGCTCACAGTCCAGCGCCGGAGCGGAGCTCGGCCACCACCCCCGCGCCAGAACGCCCAACGCCAGCAACCCCAGCGTCGCGGCGGCCAGCGCGGCGGTACGGTTCACGACTAGCCCTTGGCGGCGACGGAGGGCTCGGAGATGCCCTCGCCCTGGGGCTTGTCCAGCCCGAAGGCGCTGTGCAGCTCGCGCACCGCCAGCTCCGTGTAGTTGGAGTGGATGACGCACGAGACCTTGATCTCCGAGGTGGAGATCATCTGCACGTTGATGCCAGCACCCGCCAGCACCGTGAACATCTTGGCCGCCACGCCCGAGTGGTTGCGCATGCCCACGCCGACGATGGACACCTTGGACACCTGGTCGTCGGTCTCCATGCCCTCGGCCTTGATCGTCTTGACGATCTTCTTCACCACGTCCTTGGCCTTGGTGAGGTCCGCCTTGCCCACGGTGAAGGTCAGGTCCGTGCGGCCGTCCTTGGAGACGTTCTGGACGATCAGGTCCACGACGATGCTCTTCTCGTCGAGGGCGCCGAAGACCTTCGCCGCCACACCCGGCACGTCCGGAACGCCACGGATGGCGATCTTCGCCTCGTTCTTGTCGTAGGCGATTCCACTGACCAGCACGTCTTCCATCGAAGAGTCCTCCTCACACACCAGTGTGCCCGGGTCGTCCGTGAACGAGGACTTCACCCACAGGGGCACCTTGTACTTCATCGCGAATTCGACCGAACGGATCTGCAACACCTTGGCGCCCACGCTGGCCAGCTCCAGCATCTCCTCATAGGAGATGCGGTCCAGCTTGTGCGCCGCGGGGCACACGTTGGGGTCGGTGGTGTAGACGCCGTCCACGTCCGTATAGATTTCACAAGCGTCGGCCTTGAGCGCCGCGGCCAGCGCCACCGCCGTGGTGTCCGAGCCGCCTCGGCCCAGCGTGGTGACGTTGCCCTCCTCGTCCTGGCCCTGGAAGCCCGCCACCACGACGATGTTCTTCTTCTTCAGCGCCTGGACGATGCGCTCCGCGTCGATGCTCTTGATGCGAGCCTTCGAGAAGGTGCTGTCGGTGGTGATGCGGACCTGATGGCCCAGGAAGCTGACGGCCTTCCGCTTCTGCTGCTGGATTGCCAGCGCGACCAGGCCGATGGACACCTGCTCGCCGGTGGCCACCACCACATCCTGTTCGCGCTCGTTGGGCCGCTCGGTGATCTGCGACACGAGCTTGAGCAGCCGGTTGGTTTCGCCGGACATGGCGGAGACAACGACCACCACATCGTGTCCGGCCTTCTGGGCCGCGATGCAGCGGCGCGCCACGTTCTTGATTCGCTCGGTGTCTCCCACCGAGGTACCGCCGTACTTCTGGACGATGAGTGCCAAGGTGCCTGGCTCCTACCTGCTTGACGGGCGGACCCTATTGGGCGCATCCCCCGCTGTCAAAGGCGCAGTGGCCCATCGTGGCTGCCGGTGCCTCGGGTTTGCGCTAGGGTGCGCGCCCTTTTCCTTGGAGCTCCTATGTCCCTGCCCCGCCTACTCATCGATGGAGACACCCTGAAGCTGGAGGAGATCCTCCAGGTGGCCCGCCACGCCGTGAAGGTGGAGCTGGCCCCCGAGGCCGCCTCGCGGGTGCGCGCCTCCCGCGCGTTGGTGGACCGCGTGGCCGCGGGGGACACTCCGTCCTACGGCATCAACACGGGCTTTGGCACGCTGGCCGAGGTGCGCATCGACAAGAAGGATCTGCGCGAGCTGCAGCGCAACCTCATCCTGTCGCACGCGGCCGGCGTGGGCTCGCCGCTGCCGCTGCCCGAGGCCCGGGCGCTGCTGCTGCTGCGGTGCAACGTGCTGGCCAAGGGCTTCTCGGGCATCCGCTCGGAGACGCTGGAGCTGGCGCTGGAGATGCTGAACCGAGACGTGGTGCCGGTGGTACCCGAGCGCGGCAGCGTGGGCGCCTCGGGAGATCTGGCGCCACTGGCGCACCTGGCGCTGGTGTTCATCGGCGAGGGCGAGGCGTTCTACCAGGGCGAGCGGCTGCCGGCGCGGGTGGCGCTGGAGCGCGCGGGGCTCCAGCCGGTGGTGCTGGAGGCCAAGGAGGGCCTGGCGCTGGTCAACGGCACCCAGGCGATGTGCGCGGTGGGCACGCTGTTGCAGCTGCGCTCCGAGGCGCTGGCGGATCTGGCGGACGTGGCGGGGGCGATGACGCTGGAGGGCCTGCTGGGGAGCCACAAGCCCTTCATCCCGGAGATCCACGACGTGCGCGCCCACCCGGGGCAGAAGGCGTGCGCGGCGCACCTGCGGCGGCTGCTCGCGGGCAGCGATCTGGTGGAGTCTCACGCCAACTGCAGCAAGGTGCAGGATCCGTACAGTCTGCGGTGCATGCCGCAGGTACACGGCTCGGCGCGCGAGGGGCTGTCCTTCTCGCGGCGCATCCTGGAGGTGGAGGTGAACAGCGCCACGGACAACCCGCTGGTGTTCGTGGACTCGGAGCGCATCGTCTCGGGCGGCAACTTCCACGGGCAGCCGATCTCGCTGGCGCTGGATGTGGCGGCGATGGCGCTCACGCAGCTCTCGGCGATCAGCGAGCGGCGGGTGGAGCAGCTCGTCAACCCGGCGCTGTCGGGGCTGCCTCCGTTCCTGGCGAAGAACTCGGGGCTGAACTCGGGGTTCATGATCGCGCAGGTGACGAGCGCGGCGCTGGTGGCCGAGTCGCGCGTGCTGAGCCACCCGGCCTCGGTGGATTCGATCCCGTCCTCCGCGGGCCGCGAGGACCACGTGTCCATGGGCATGACGGCGGCGCTCAAGGCGCGGCAGGTGTCCGAGTTCACGCGCTCGTGCCTGGCCATCGAGCTGCTGGTGGCGGCGCAGGCGCTGGACTACCGCCAGCCGGTGAAGGCGGGGCGCGGGCCGCAGGCGGCGTATGAGCTGATCCGCAGCAAGGTGCCCACGATGGAGAAGGACCGGGAGCTCCACCGGGACATCGAGGCGGTGAGCAAGCTCATCGACTCGGGCGAGCTGCTGGAGACGGTCCACGCCGCCACCCGGGAGTGAGCCGGGCCGTCATCCCCCCTCCCCTGCGCCTACCTGGGACGATGAGCTAACGTCCCAGCCATGCACCTCGCGCGCCTATCCACCGCCCTGCTGCTGACGGGATTCCTTGCCCTGGGAGGCTGTGAGCGTGGCTCTTCCACTCCGCCACCTCCTCCCGAGGCCACCAAGCCGCCCACACGTCTTGACCCGAAGCAGGCCGAGCGGTTCGCGCAAGCAGGCATCGCGGCCCCCACGACGGCCCCCGGCCAACCCGACACGGGCGAGGTGGATCTCGCGGAGCTGCGCGACTCCGTGGCGGATCCGCAGGAGGTCACCGAGGCCCAGCTCTTTCAGATGGCTTCGCCCACGGGAGCACCTGCTCCCTCCGCACAGCCTCCGCGAGAAGCCCCGCGCCCCGCGCCGAGCAACGCCCTTGCCGCCAGGCCTCGCGAACCCGTTACCGAGGACCGCGCCGAGGAAGGGGAGTCCTTGGAGGACGCCCTTGCGTTCTCGCCTCGTGCCTCCGCGGGCCCCGGTAGCGGAGGCTCTTCTCCACAGGCCGAGGCGCGTCCGCGCGTCCTCGAGCAGAAGCGCCGGGAGATCATCCAGATCATCAAAGGCAGCGGAGGCAGTGATGGTGCGCCTGCCTATGCCCCCCCACCGCCTCCCGCCAAGGTCAAAGAGCTCGCCTCGAAGGCTCAAAGCGCCGCGAGCCCCGCGCCGCCCGCGCCGGTACTGCCCAAGGTGGAGGCGGCGCCCCGAGCGGCCAAGGTCCTGGTGACGGACGAGTCGGGCCGCTACCAGCCGCTCAAGACGCGCGCGGTACGCGTGGTGACGTACATCCAAGGCGCCCGGGCACGCACGGTGGTGGACTACCTGTTCGAGAACGACACGAACCGTACCCTGGAAGGCACCTTCTACTACCCGCTGCCAGGAGGGGCGGCGGTGGCGGGCTTCGCCATGTACTCCGATGCCGTGGCGGTGCGAGCCCCCTCGCTCTTCCAATCCTCGGAGCTGCTGCCCGCCCTGGGAGAAGACTCTGCCAACATCGCGGAGCTGGGAGCCGCCGCGCCGCCGAGCAAGCCCGGAGCGAAGTACGCCTGGGGCGAGCGCCAGGAGGCCCGGGTCGTCGAGCAGAAGCGAGCGCGCGAGGTGTACGAGGAGGTGGTGCGGCGCAACGTGGACCCTGCGCTGTTGGAGTGGGCGGGAGCCTCCACCTTCAGCGCGCGCGTGTTCCCCCTGCCTCCCAAGAGCCTCAAGCGCGTGGTGATCGCCTACGAGCAGACGCTGCTCTTCGACGGGCAGCGCCTGCGCTACACGTGGCCGCTGCCGACCGAAGCCGGGAAGAGCCTGCAGGTATCCGCGCGAGTGCATGTGGACCCGCGCCACACCACGGAGGTGCTGGTGCAGCCAGAGCCGGGCACCCAGGCACGCGCGCTCGGTCCGTGGCAGGCGTACGACTTCTCCAAGCTGGAGGGTGACGGCGCGCTGGCGGTGGCGCTCACTCCCAAGAACGCGGAGGCCGACGTGCTGGTGGGCAAGGACGCGGCGGGACTGCCGGGCCATGCTTTCTACACGCGCGTGCGGCTGCCCGAGCGGCTGACCTCGGGTGCGGAGGGCGCTCCCACCGGACGGGCGGTGCTGGTGGTGGACACCTCGCTGTCGGCGGAAGACGGCAACGCCTGGGCGCTCCAGGCGGCCACCTTGCGCGCACTGCTGGAGAAAGACCCGACGCTGAAGGAGTACGCAGTGCTGCTGTTCGACGTGCGCTCGCGCTGGCTGCACGCGCCGGGTTGGCGGCCCAATGACGCCGCGCACCGCCAAGAGACCTTCTCGGAGCTGGAGCGCATGTTCCTGGAGGGCGCCTCGCACGTGGACGGAGTCCTGGAGGAGCTGGACCGGGCCGGGCGCGAGTGGCTCAAGCCGGCCCAGCCCACCGAGCGGGTGACAGCGTTCCTGCTCTCGGATGGCAACGTCACCTGGGGCCAGAGCCGGGTCGACGCGCTGATCTCCCGCCACCCCAGCGTGGAGACGCTGCGCTGGGTGAGCTACCGCTTCGGGGAGGCGGCGGTGAACACGGAACTGTTCGACGCGATGGCGCGTGCCAGTGGTGGCCGGGTGGTCACCGTGCTCTCCGGCTCGGAGGTGAACGCCGCCGCCAATGCCCACCGGGCTGCCTCGGTGGTGCTGGCGCGAGTGGCCGTCAAGGGAACCGAGGTGAAGGATCTGGTGGTGGCGGGCCGCCCCCACCTGCTCTTCCCCGGACAGGAGTTGCAGGTAGCCGGGCGGCTGCCAGCGGAAGGCACGGCGGAGCTGGAGGTGGTGACGCACGCCGGCTCGGAAGAGCGCGTGCTGCGCGTGCCCCTGCCGCGAGAGGAGGACAGCCCCTTCGCGCCGAGGGCCTGGGCGGAGCTGTTCGTGGGCCGGCTGACCTCGCTGGACGACGAGCGGCTGGACCGGATGGTGGTGGCGCTCAGCCAGCACTACCGCCTGGCCAACTCACGCGCCTCCATGCTCATCCTGGAGTCGGAGGGCGACTACACCCGCTACGCGGTTCGCAACGAGCAGGTGGACCTGGAGAACCTGGAAGGACTGCGGCGCAAGGAGGAGGATCAGCGCCGGGACAAGCTGCTGGGCATCGCCTTGGACGAAGTGCCCGATGCGGGCCGTGCCCTGGTGCGGCGGCTGACCGAGCTGAAAGCAGGGCTGGCTCCCCTCCTCCGGCGCCAGCCGCTGCGGGATGAGCCCTACGCGGGCGGAGAGGAACGGCTTCAGGCGGAGCTGGCGTATCGCAGGGCCCGGAGAGACAACCGGGACGACGTGTTGGTGTACGAGGCCATCGCGCGCAAGCGGGCCTTCTCGGGAGACACCTGGGGCGCGGTGCGCGCGCTCTCCTCGCCCGTGGAGCTACGCCCGAAGGATCCGGAAGCGCTGCGGCTGGTAGGCTACGGCATGCTGGCGCTGGGGCAGTACCCAGCGGCCGCCGAGCTCTTCGAACACGTGCGGCTGAACCGGCCCTTCGAGGGCCAGGCGTTCCTCGAGGAGGCGCTGGCGCTGGATGCCGCGGGGCGCTACGCGGAGGCCGCGCGCAACTACGAGATCGTCCTGGCGCGGTCATGGGCCCGACACCCCACCGAGGTGAAGACGGTCGCGGCGTACCACTACTCGCGGATGCTCTCCGCGTTGGCGCGCCACCCGCGCGCGGAAGCCCTGGCTCTCCAGCTGCGCAGCCGGGCCTCGGAGCTGAAGGACCCCAGCAAGCCATCACAGGCCCCGAACTCCCGGCCGCTCGACTACCAGCTCACCACGCACTGGAACTCGGACAGCACGGACATCGATCTTTGGGTCATCGAGCCCACCGGCGAGCGCTGCTACTACTCGCACCGGGACACGCGCCTGGGAGGCAAGCTCTTCTGGGACATCACGGACGGGCTGGGGCCCGAGCTGTACCAAGCGCCCAAGGCGGCACCGGGCCCGTACCACGTGGTGGTGCATTACTACGGCAACAACTCGTCCCGGTACGTGGTGCCCACGGCGCTGCTGCTGGTGAGCGACCGGGGCGTCTTCACTCCCGAGGACACCTACCGCCGGCGCTTCCAGGTGCGCATCCTCCCCAACAAGAACGCGCTGCTGCTGCTGCGCCGGGAGGAGCTGATCGCGGCGGAGAGACCCAAGCCCGCCGCGCCAGCGATGCTCAAGCCGTTCGCGGAGTCCAATCCCTGAGCGGCAGGAGCCCTACGCCGCCACGCGTCCGTCCAGATCCTTCACCACGGTCTGCGTCCCGGTGAGGGCCAGCGGGTTGCGGCGTACGACGGTCTTCTCCAGCGTCTCGCCGTTCCTGTCCCACCACAGCTCGGCTTCCAACTCCGTCCAGCGCCCGGCGTCCGCGCACGCCTCCAGCGCCATCCGCAGCTCACGCGCGTTGGCGAAGCGGGCTTCCGGGCGCTTCTCCAGGCAGCGGAGGATGATGCCACACAGGTCCGGCGGCAGCTCACGCCCCGAGCGGATATCGGGAGGGAGCGGCTGCGTGTTCACCTGGTGCGAGCAGATCTCCGCCGCGGTCTGCCCCATGAAGACATGGCCACCGGTGAGCAGCGCGTAGCCCACCGCCCCCAGCGAATAGAGGTCGCCTCGCCCGTCCACCTTCGTCGGCGTGGTGATCGCCTCGGGAGCCAGATAGTGCGGAGTCCCCGCCACCACGTGGGGCCGATGGGAGCCGGACTCCTCGGAGGCACCCAGCTCCTTCACCAGCCCGAAGTCCAGCACCTTCACCATGTCCGGCACACCCCGGCGCCGGCAGAGGAAGAGATTGGCCGGCTTGATGTCGCGGTGGAGCAGCCCCAGGCCATGGGCCTCCTCCAGCGCTCCGCACACCTGGCGCAGGATGTGGATGACCCTCGCGGGAGGCTGTGGCCCCGAGCCGGCCAGCAACCGCTCCAGGTCCATGCCCTCCAGGTGCTCCATCACGTAATAGAACAGCCCCTCTTGGGTGCGGCCGTAGTCGTAGATGGCGATGGTGTTCGGGTGGGTGAGCTGACTGGTGAGCTGCACCTCGCGCTCGAAGCGCACCAGGCCCTGGCCATCCGTGTTGGCGCGCAAGAGCTTGATGGCGGTGCGGCGGCGCATCATCGCGTGGCTCGCCAGGTACACATCGCCCATGGCCCCGGCGCCCAGCGGCTCGAGTAGCGTGTACTGGCCCAGCTTGCGCGCATCCCGCACCTGCTGGCGCAGGCCGTAGATGACCCGGGTCACCAGGCTCGCCATGATGACGGCGATGGCGCTCCAGAGCAGCGCATCCAGCGCGACCAGGAGGTAGCCATCGGAGCTACCCGCCCGCATCAGCGCCAGGAAGACCGCGTCCGGCAGCGCTCCCGCCATGGAAGTCCAGAGCGTCCGGCGCACGGAGGTGGGAACAATCACCGCGCGGCAGATCAGCACCGCGTTGGTGCCCAGCAGCAGGGAGTGGGAATCCCCCTCGCTGAAGGCATCGAGCTTCAGGAGGAAGAGTGCCCCCAAGAGCCCCACGCTCTCCAACGCGCGCAGGATCCGCAGGGAGCGGGGCGCACCGCGACACGCCTGCCAGAAACAGAAGGAGACCCCGATGCTGGCCAGGTGGAAGGCAAAGCTGGGGGCGATGAGCACGTGTAGCCACGGCAGCTCGAGCGTCAGGAGCGCGGCCAACGTGGTGATGGCGTAGAAGCCGGCGGCGAGGAGACACAGCGTCTTGAACAGGAACACCAGGCGACGCTGGAGGAACGCCCGCTCCTCCTCAGGAGCGGCCGCGCTCACGGCGAAGGCCGAGGGCTGCGAGATATCGGGCCCGAGATGCACCATCAGAGTGCGTGTTCTATCACTACCCGTGGGAAACAGGACTCCCCCCTGCTGGGCCATCCAGCAGGTTCTCCGTGGACAACGGACCTGACAGGGAGGCTTCAGCGGAGGGCTCAGCGCTCCCCAGTGCGTCCGGTGGCCTCGATGACGAGGTCCGCATAGCGGTTGCTCGGGTGCTCCGGAGCGGTGCCATCCCGGTAATAAAAGGTGAAGGCGTCCCACGCATCGGGGCGGGAGTCATAGGAGAACATCCACGGAGCGAGCCCTCCCACGCCCGCCCGCCACGCACAGCGCAGCCAGCCCCGGTACAGGGCCCGCCGCTCCTCCAGCGAGAAGTCCCCTTGGTTGCGCAGGCCGAACTCCCCCAGGAACATCGGCTTGCCCAACTCGCGCGCCAGGGCGGCGTGGTCCGAGATCCAGCGTGCTCCCGCCCGGGCCGTCGCGTCGCTGGGGATGCCCCACAGCTCCGGGTAGAAGTGCGCGCCCCCGAAGTCGATGAGCGGAGAGGCGGTGTTTCGCCGGAAGCTCACCGAGGACCCGAAGAGCAGCTCCGAGGGCATCAGCCCCCAGAACGCCGCGTCATAGCCGTCTCCGGAGACGTCGAAGCCCTCCTCCCCCGTGCCCACCCGATGGCCGGGCGCATGGGTGTGTACCACCTCGGCCACTTCGTCCACCCAGGCCCGCATCGCCTCGCCCTGCCGATCCAGCCCCACCCCGCGCGGCTCATTGAGCAACTCCCAGGCGAGCACGGACGGGTGCTCGCCGTAGCGGATCCCATCGAAGGTGTTGACGCGGGACAGCACGTGCGTGACGTGCCGCTTGTAGTGCTCGATCACCGCGCGCTCGGTGAAGAAGCGCGAGTCACCCTCCTGCGGCGCAGGCAGCCCGGCCCACTCCACGTATTGACGCGCTCCGCCATAGGCGTCCCAGTAGTTGCCGAGTGTCAGAACGAGCTTCACCCCATGGTGGGCCGCGCGCGTCAGGACCCAGTCCAACCCTCGGAAGCTGGTCTCGTCGTACACCCCGGGAGCGAGCTGGATGGCGGAGTCTCCCTGTTTGCTCCGCGCGTCGTTGAAGCCGCTGGTGCGCACCCCCCAGGCGCCGAGCGCCACGGCCTTCGAGAACGTCTCCTCCAGGACGGGTGACTCGGTCAGCTCCTGGCGCAGCGCCCTCGTGGCCTCTTCCTGGAGGTAGTACGCGTTGAGAAACACCGCCGTGGACGGCGCCTCTCCCAGCCGCACCGCGGGCTGCACCTCACAGTCGGAGGCCTCCGCCTCGAGCTGCTCCGCGAGATCCTCGCCACAGGCCGTGAGCAGCATCAAGGTCAGGACCCAGCGGGAGCGCATAGGGCCCGGAGCCTATCGCCGGGGTGGTAGAAGGCTCCAACCCCGAAGCGTTCAGGAGGGACACATGAAGCGCGCACTGCTCGTCATCGATATCCAGAAGGACTACTTCCCGGGAGGCAAGATGCAGCTCGTCGGCGCCGAGGAAGCGAGCCTGAGGGCCCGAGAGCTGATCGAGGGCTTCCGCAAGAGCGGCGAGGAGCTCATCCACATCCAGCACCTCTTCCAATCTCCGAACGCGCCCTTCTTCGTCCCCGGCACCGAGGGTGCTGAGATCCACCCCAACGTGAAGCCGCTTCCGGGCGAGCGCCTCATCGTCAAGCACTACGCCAACTCCTTCAAGGAGACACCGCTGCAGAGCGTGCTCCGGGAGCGGGGCATCACCGATGTCGTCATCTGCGGGATGATGACGAGCATGTGCGTGGACGCCGCCACGCGCGCTTCCGCGGACCTCGGCTTCAACACCTACGTGGCCGCCGATGCCTGCGCCGCCCCGGATCTGCGCTCGGGGCAGGAGCTCATCCCCGGGCGCACCGTACACAACGCCTTCCTGGCTGCACTCGGCTCGCTGGTGGCCCGGGTGGAGACCACGAGCGAGATTCTCTCCCGGCGCGGCTGAGCGGCGAGCGTCACCGCTCGAAGCGGACGATGCGCTCCACCCGCCACATCCCAGCGGACTTCGCGGGTCGCAGCAGCATCAGCTCGGCGGGCTGCCCCACCTTCACCCCGCAGAGGCTCCTCGGAGGCAGGGGGATGAGATCCCCCTCCCTCGCGCCTCGGGGAGGCAGCGGCACCGCCGTGAGCCCACGGCCGTCCACCGTCTCGACGGCCCCGAATACGCGCAGATCTCCCAGATCCGCGATCTGTCCCGCGATGACGGCGACCGGCGCGCCCTGCCGCTGCCGAACCGCCATGAAGGCCGTCATGCCAATGTCCCCGATGAAGGCTTCCCCGGCCTCACCGAAGACGTGGGCCTCCTTCACGACGACGTGGAACAGCCCCTTCCCGTCGTTCAGCGGGATGGAGTCGTAGCGCCCCAGGTCCGCCTGCTCCGCCTGGCCACTGGCGAGCGCCTCCAGCGAGGACACCAGGGCCACGAAGTTCAACCGCAGCAGCGGAGCGTCGGCGTCGATCCCGGCCCAGGGTCCCGTCTCGATGAGGACCGCGGGCGTACCCCAGAGCCCCATGTTGTCGCCAAAGGCACGCACCTCGAACGCGTCGCTGTAGCGCCCCACCTGCCCAGGCACCAGCGCCTCGACCGCGTCCCGGATGACCGCGCACAGCTTCTTGGCGAGGAGGCGACCGGGATTGTCGCTGCGGGCCGCATCGAAGGCCGGCGCGAGCAGCGAGATGGAGGCCGGCTTGCCGCTCGTCCCCACCGACGTGCGCCAGTCCTGGTTGTGCAGGTTGAAGCCAATGGAGGGCTGAAGCCGATCCCGCAGCGCCTTGAGCGTACGCCCCTCGGGCGTCTGCAGCCTCAGCGCATCTCGATTGATATCGATGCCCTGCGCGTTGACGCGCTGGAAGCGCTCGGCCCCATCGGGGTTGAGCATGGGCACGGCGTGCAGCGTGAGCGTGGACAGCAGCTCCTGTACCCGCGGGTGCTCACGGTAGCGCCGCACGTACTCGAAGACCTCGAATAGCGCCGTCGTGGCGGTGGGCTCGTCGCCATGCATCTGCGACCAGAGCAGCACCTGCCTCGGGCCCTGGCCCACCTGAACGTGGTAGAGCGCGCGCCCCTCCACCGAGTGCCCGGCGACCTCCACCTGGAAGAGGTCCGGCGGAAGTCTCCGCACCCACGCCTCCACCTGCGCATGGCGAACGAGCGGCAGCGGAGGCCGCTCCGGGAGGCGGACTTCTTCCCAGAGGGCGGAGAGCGTCGCGGGAGAGGAGATCTCGATCATGAGCCGTTTGGATTCAAAGCGTTTCAGATGAACGTATGCACCGTCTCGAATGATTTGCTATGGGCATTCGGGCCTCGTGCCCGGTCCTTGGGACTGCAAGTTTTTCTCAACACCATCGCTCGTCATCAGACACGAGCGGGAGGCAAAACATCCATGAAGACGTTCATCCATTCCCTGTCGGTCATCGCGCTCGTGGCGCTGGTATCTGGCTGCAAGAAGGTCGAGCGCATCGACGTACAGCCGCCGACGGTGTCGGCCACCGAGGCGGGGAAGCAGATCCCGCTGAAGGCCTCCGGCCTCACCGCAGATGGCCAGCCGCTGCCGGACACGAAGTTCACGTTCGCCTCGAGCGACGACAAGATCGCCAAGGTGGACGCGACCGGCATCGTGACGGTGGTCAAGAGCGGCTCGGCGACCATCACCGTCTCGGGCGCGGAGAAGACCGCCAAGGTGCCCGTGGAGGCCGTCATCCCCGCGGCCATCACCGTCAAGGGCTCGCCCGTCACCCTGACCGGGCTGGGCTCCACGGCGACGCTGGAGGCGCAGGTGCAGGATGACGCGGACCGCCCGGTGCAGGGCGCCCAGGTGGAGTTCGTCAGCGCCGATCCCAAGATCGTCGAGGTGAGCGGCACCACGCTGACGGCCAAGGCCCCGGGCGCCACGCAGGTGACGGCGACCTCCGGCGCCCTGAAGCAGAACATCGACGTCACGGTGAAGCTGCCCGAGGTCGCCTCGGTGGCCTTCGACGCGGCTCCCGCGAACGTGAAGGTCGGCGAGAGCGTGCAGCTGACCGTCCTCGCCAAGACGGCGGAGGGCGCCAACATCGAGGGCGTCACCCACGCCTTCGCCAGCAGCAACGAGAAGATCGCCACCGTGGACGCCACCGGCAAGGTCACCGGCGTGAAGCCCGGTGTCGCCACCATCACCGTGAAGAACGGCGAGAAGACCGCGGAGACGAAGCTCACGGTGAAGAAGTAACGTCGTAGCGGTTCGCCCCGTGCCCTCAGGAGGAGCCCCATGAAGAAGACAGGATGGAACCTGCTCGTACTGGCGTGCTCTCTGCTGCTCGGCACGGGACCCTCCGCTTGGAGCCAGCCCGCCGCGAAGCCCCAGCCCGCGGCGGGTGTCTCGATCCAGGAGATCCAGCTTCGGGTCTTCGACCGCCAGAAGGACGCGCTCGTGCCGCCCGAGGAGTCCTCCGACCCCTACGGGATGAACAGCGACGCCGTCCTGGTGGTCCGCATCCAGGGAACCTGGGAGGGCGAGGGAGCGCTCGTGCTGAAGCTGAGCGCCAGCGCCCCCACGGAGTCCTCGGAGGCGACTGGCAAGGATCCCGGCTGGAAGGTGACGCAGTCTCGCAAGCTGTCCGCCCTGTCCGAGAACGGCGTCACCTCCGTGCCCTTCCTGCTGCCCTATGACTGCTCCTCCCAGGTCAAGGTGACGGCGACCCTGACCGGGCCTGGAGTCAAGAGCAGCAAGACGTTCAGCACCTCCTTCCCCTGCGCTGAGTAGCTCAGGCGGGGATGCGGTCCTTGTCGGCACGGTCCCAGTGCCGATGCTTCGCGATGGCCGCGGTGAACCCGGTGACGAAGGTGGCCACGTCTCCCCCCTTCGCGTGCGTGACGACACCCGGGGCCTTGGGATCGATCCCGCAGGCGCGCAGCAACTCCACGCCCTCCTTCGTCGCGCCCACCGGCTTGCAGTGCCGGTAGGCCTCCTGGAGGAAGTGCAGCGCCTCGCCGTCCTTCTTCAGCGCCTCCACGCTCGCGGCGCCTCCCGGGATGAGCACGGCGTCGTACTCGACCGAGGCCGTCGTGATCGAGTTCTTGTCGACCTCCACGGCATGGCCTCCCTCGCCCTTCACCGTGCCCAGGTGCTTGGCGACGATCTTCACCTTCGCGCCCTCGCGCTCCAAGGCCGCGCGCACGTCGATCAGCTCGGCGGCATCCACGCCGTCGGCGATGAGCGCGGCGATGCGGCGCGTCTTGATCGAGTCCTTCTTCGTGTTCTCGATGCTGAGGGACGGTGCCACCTGAACGGGGCTCTTCGGGATCGACTTCGTCGTCGGGGCTGGGAGTCCGAGCCCCTCGGCGACCCGTGCCGTGAGCTCCCCATCGATGTTGGAGAACAGATCCAGGACGCGCTCCCGGATCTCCTTGATCTCGACCTTGCCGAGCTCGAAGCGGCAGGCGTCGATGAGGTGCGTCTTCTCGGGCGCCGACAGGCTGCGGAAGAACATCCCTGCCTGGCTGAAGTGATCCGCGAAGCTCTCGCTGCGCACGCGCGTCTTCTCGGTCCGCACGCGCTCCGGGTAGTGCGTGAAGCCGCCCTGGGCGGCCGAGGCCATCATCGGGCACCCTCCCCCGAGCGAGTTCGGGTGGTAGTTGGCGCGGCTGGCGTTGATGGTCTGCCGGTGGAAGCCGTCCTGCTGGTGGTTGTGTACCGGCGCCAACGGACGGTTGATGGGGATCTCCGCGAAGTTCGGGCCTCCCAGCCGCGTGAGCTGCGTATCCAGGTACGAGAAGAGCCGTGCCTGCATCAGCGGATCGTTGGTGAAGTCGATCCCCGGCACGACGTTCGCCACGCAGAAGGCCACCTGCTCCGTCTCGGCGAAGAAGTTCGTGGGGTTGCGGTTGAGCGTGAGCTTGCCGATGCGGCGCACCGGGACGAGCTCTTCGGGCACCAGCTTCGTCGGATCGAGCAGCTCGATCCCCAGCTTCTCCGCTGCTTCCTCCTCGATGATCTGAACCGCCAGCTCGTACTCGGGGAAGTCGCCCAGCTCGATCGCCTCCCACAGGTCTCGCCGGTGGTAGTCGGGGTCCTTGCCGGCCAGCTTCTGGGCCTCGTCCCATACGAGCGAGTGCGTGCCGAGCAGCGGCTTCCAGTGGAACTTGACGAAGCGCGAGACGCCCTCCGCGTTCACGAACCGGAAGGTGTGGACGCCGAAGCCCTCCATCATCCGGTAGCTGCGCGGCAGCGCGCGATCGGACATCGTCCACATCACCATGTGGGCCGTCTCGGGCACCAGCGAGACGAAGTCCCAGAAGCTGTCATGCGCGGAGGCTGCCTGCGGCATCTCGTGGTGCGGCTCCGGCTTCACCGCGTGGACCACGTCCGGGAACTTGATGCCGTCCTGGATGAAGAAGACGGGGATGTTGTTGCCGACGAGATCGAAGTTGCCCTCCTCCGTGTAGAACTTCACGGCGAAGCCGCGCACGTCGCGCACCGTGTCCGCCGAGCCGCGCGAGCCCGCCACGGTGGAGAAACGCACGAAGACCGGCGTCTTCACGGAAGGGTCCTGGAGGAAGCGCGCCCGGGTGAGCTCCTTCATCGACTCGTAGACCTGGAAGTAGCCGTGCGCCGCCGAGCCGCGCGCATGGACGACCCGCTCGGGGATGCGCTCGTGATCGAAGCGCGTCATCTTCTCGCGGAAGTGGAAGTCCTCGAGCAGCGTGGGCCCTCTCCGCCCGGCACGGAGCGAGTCGTCGGTGTTCTCGATCTTGATGCCCTGGTCCGTCGTCAGGTACTGACCTTGCTGCTCGACGCGATTGTGCTCGAGCGCCTTGTCCTTGCTGTCTTCATCGATGTGTACCGAGTCGGGCTTGTTCTTGGCCACCGCGTTGCCTCCATGAGGGATGCGGCAACGTAATGAAGGCATGTCCGAGCGCTGGGTTTGTTACCCCGCACGCCCAGATATCTGCCCAGTGGCGGACGCGGCGACACGAATCACGCCTCGCAGCGTTCTGCAGCGGAAACTACTTCCGCGTCTGACGCGCCGGGCTAAGCGGGAACAACGGGAGCTGGACCTGGAAGCGCTGGGGCGAGAAGACGTCCTCCGGCACCTCCGGCGGCACCTGCCCGGTCCTCGCCAGCTCGACAGCGGTGTATCCAGCTTCGACGCAGTAGCTGCCGCCGTAGCCGTTGAAGCCCGCCGCCACGATGAGGCTCCGAGGGTCGGCCCCCGTGCGGCGGAAGAACCCGATCGCCGGCATCCGGTCGGGCGTGAACGCCATCGGCCCCGTCCACACCCGCGAGGGAGGCTGGCCCCGGGTGTCCGGGAAGCGCCGGTCCGTCCCCGCCTTCACCAGCCCGAGCACCGCGTTCGAGCGCTGAAGGTCCTCCGGAGCGGGCGCGGGCCGATCCAGGCCTCCGCCCACGTGGAGCATGCCGCGCCGCACGTTCTGGTCATCCACGTACCGCGTGGCCTGGGGGAAGTTGTAATAGAGGTCCCCCTTCTTCTCGGTGACCGTCATCCCCTTCAGGCGGTCCTCGACGTGCTCCAGGTTCAGGATCTGGCTCTGGTAGCACTCGATCTTCTCGAGCTCGGGGAAGAGGTGCGAGGTGAACGCGTTGGTCGCGACGATCACCCTCCGGGCCCGGATGTCTCCCTCCGCCGTGCAGACGATGGGATCGGGGCCCGCACCGGTCACCACGTTGTCGACCCGCACCCGGGTGTAGAGCCCGACGCCCCGCGCGATGGCCTTCTGGAGCACCCCGCAGACGAACTTGCGCGGGTGGTAGTTGCCGCTCCTCGGCGCGCACCGGCCACCGAAGTACGCGCGCAGCCCCAGCTCCGCGAAGATCTTCTCCTTGCTCCAGTACACCAGGAGGTCTTCGTCTCCGACGAGGGCGACTTCTCCCGCGAGCGCCGCTTCCTCCTCCGCCGTCTCAGCGATGCGGAGCCAGCCGAGGGGAGAGAAGTCGCAGTCGATTCCCTCCTGGGTGACGAGCTGGGTGAAGCGCCGGCTGTTGCGCTTGCCGAAGTCGACCACCAGCCGCGCCTGGCGGTCGGCCTGCTCCTGGAGGGTCGCCTCGTCGCAGTCCGGGTACACGGCCTGGAGGTACTTGAACCGCTCGCGGACGAGTCCCTCGTAGGGTCCCAGGAAGTTCTCGGGGATCAGCTCGAAGTTGCCGCCATTCCGCCCACTGGCCTGGCTGGCGGGATCCGCCATGTCGATGACGGCGACGCGCTGGCCGGCCCGCGCCAGCTCGACGGCGTGATAGGCCGCCGAGGCCCCCGTGAGGCCCGCGCCGATGATGAGCAGGTCCACCTCCTCGGGGAGGCGTGGAGTGGAGCGGAAGTCCGCCAGGGGGTTCGGGAGGAGCTGCCAGTAGGGCGTCTCCTCCTCGGGCAAGGTGATGGGGCCCCGCATCCGGGCGCCCATCCGCGCGACCCAGCTCTGGAAAGCGGCGGCGGCACTGGCATCGAAGCGAGAGCGGAACGTGCTCTCGACGGTGTAGAGGAGCTCCTGGAGCGCGGGGGTGACCCGCCCATGAGCATCGACCAGACCGGCGGCGGCATCGCTCAGCTCGGCGATGTCATGGCGGTTCAGCTCCCGAAGCCCCGCCTTCTCCTGGATGAACGCCACCATGTCCCGCGCCGCATCCGCGGCCGTCATGGAACCTCGGCCCCCGTGGCAGCGCTCCACACGGCGAACCAGTCCTGGAGTTCCATCTGCAGCGAAAGTGCCCGGGCAGCCGAGGTGATGCGCTCGAGCCGGTTCGTCCCCAGCACCGGGATGATCCGCGACGGGTGCCGCAGCAGCCAGGCGAAGACCATCTGGTCCAGGTCCGCGCCGTACTTGCGCCCCAGCTCCACCAGCACGGCCCGGACGCGCGCCTCGGCCGCTCCCTGGCCATTCACCAGCCGCCCACCCGCCAGAGGCGACCACGCCATGGGGGACATCCGCCGCCGCAGACACTGGTCCAACGTCCCGTCCAGAAAGGGCTCGAGCCGCAGCGGATGGAGCTCCACCTGGTTCGTCACCAGCGGCATGGGGAGCCAGCTGGCCAGCATGTCGACCTGCGCCACGGTGAAGTTGGACACGCCCACGTGGCGCACCTTGCCCTGCTCCACCAACGCGCGCAGCGCCTCGGCCACCTCCTGCGGATCCAGCAGCGGGCTGGGCCGGTGCAGCAGCAGCACGTCCAGGTAGTCCGTGCCCAGGTTGCGCAACGAGCGCTCCACGGACGCGACGAGGTGCTGGCGCGAGTAGTCGTAGTGCTTGAGCCGGTTCTGCGGTCGCGCGGGATCCACCAACATGATTCCGCACTTCGTCACCAGCTCCATCCGCTGCCGCAGTCCAGGGCTGGCTCGCAGCGCGGCGCCAAAGGCCTCCTCGACGCGGTAGCCACCGTAGATGTCCGCGTGATCGAAGGTGGTGATGCCGCAGTCGAGACAGGTCTGGATCTTGGCGAGGATCCGTTGGGCGTCGGCTCCGTCCGGATCCTGCAGCAGCCGCCACACCCCATAAGCCAGCCGGGAGACCTCAGGGCCCTCGGCTGCCATCTTCACGCGCATAAGGCCCCGGCTCAGGAACCGAAGATCTTCCGGAACAGACGTACGATCGAACGCGACAGCGGCGTGGCCACCGGGTTGACCGTCTCCTTCAGCCCAAGGTCCACCATGGGCTTTCGGGCATCGGGGTCCACCGAGAACACGCTGAACTCATCATCCCCCTGCAACGCGGTGTAGACCTTGTCCGCGCGGCTCTTGGGGGGAGGTTTCTGATTCGACATGGGTGTCCTCGGTGACGAACTGTCCCCGGGGCCCATTATGCACGGCCCCGGCGGAATATGGGAGGCAGCGCCCCTATCGAGGCCGCTTGCTCTCCTGGAACGTCACGTCGAGCTTCAGTTCCTTGCCTTCCCGGAGGACGACCGCCGTGATCGTCTCGCCCGGCTTGGAGGCATTGAGCACGTACATCAGGTCCTCGACGCCGCCGATGACGTGCTTGCCGAGCCGGATGAGGACGTCACCGCGCCGCAGACCGGCCACATCCGCCGCGCCTCCGGGCCGAACCCCGGCCAGCAGCATGCCCTTCTGTCCGTTGGGCAGCCCCGCGTAGTCCGGCACCGTGCCGAGCGAGGCGTTGAAGCTGCGCAGATCGCCGCGAGGCGTCGGCGAGGGCACCTGCCGATAGGTGAGCGCGGACTGAGTTCCCAGCCCCTGGGCAATGGTCGAGACGATGCTGGCCACCTGCGCCAGGCCCGCCACGTTCACACCCTCGGCCGTGTCCGAGGGCTTGTGATAGTCGGAGTGGGCGCCGGTAAAGAAGTGCAGCACCGGCACTCCGGCCGCGTAGAACGGAGAGTGGTCGCTCGGGCCGTAGCCATCCCCGCTCGAGGCGCACTCGACGCGCGCCTTCTCGCAGGCGGCGGAGATCAGGGGAATCCACTCCGCGGCGGACTCGGCTCCGAGCACCGACAGCTTGTTGCCACGCAGCCTCCCGACCATGTCCAGGTTCAGCATGGCGGCGATCTGCTTCATGCCCGCGTCCCCCCGCTGGCGCGTGAAGAACGAAGAGCCGAGCACCCCCGCCTCCTCTCCCGAGAAGGCGAGGAAGAGCACATCGCGCTTGAGCCCCGCGCGGTTCTCCGCGAGCTGACGGGCGATCTCCAGCAGCGCGGCGACACCCGAGGCGTTGTCATCGGCGCCGACGTGCGGCTCCTGTTTGTCGGGCGCGAGCGAGTCGCGACCGCCGTAGCCCAGGTGATCGTAGTGGGCGCCAATCACGATCGTCCCCGGCAGCTTGCCCTCGCCCGCCTCCAGCATGCCGGCCACGTTGAAGGCCTGGCTCTTCTCGAACTCCAGCTGCACCTCGACGCTCGCATCGAGGCGCTTGCCCCCGGTCAGCTTGCTCATGTGGGGCTCGAGCGCGGCGCGCTTGACCACCACCACGGGGATTCCCACGTCGCCCGCGCCCTCGGAGAAAGAGCCGGGCAGCGCCGCCTCGGAGGGCATCTGCCAGTCCTTCACGGGAGGAGACGGCTGCTCCGGCCAGTCGACGATGACGAGCGCCTTGGCTCCCCGCTCCCGCGCCGTCCAGGCCTTGTAGCGAAGGTCGCCATAGCGCCGCTGCTTCTCGGTCTCGGAGAAGGTGGCGGTGTCGGGCACGAAGCGCCGCACCACGACGATCTTCCCCTTCACGTCGCGCTTCGCGTAGTCGTCCACCTTCAGTGACGGCTCGACGATGCCGTAGCCCGCCAGCACCAGCTGTCCCTGCGCCGCGCCCTGCCCGGAGAAGCCGAGCACCGTGTAGGACTCACTCGGGAGCAACGCGCCGCCGAGCTTCACCTGCGTCTTCGGCCCGCTCCGCACCGACGTCGTCACCGGGAAGGCCTGGCGGAAGGAGCCCTGGTCGCCCGCGGGCTTCAGCCCCAGTTCCTTGAAGCGCGTCTCGACGTACGCGCCGGCAGCCTCCAGTCCCGGCGTCCCAATGCCGCGCCCCTCTCGCTCCGGGGCGGCGAGGAACGCCACGTCCTTCGCCGTGCGGTCCGCGGCGGTCTCGGGGAGCGCTGCGCTCGGCTTGGCGCTCTCCACCCACCGCGCGAGGAAGATGTTGGTGTCGCCCTGCCCAGGCGCGGTGGCGCGGTTGCTGGAGAACACCAGCCACTGTCCATCGGGCGAGAACATGGGGAAGCCGTCGAAGCCCGGCGCGTGAGTGATGCGCTCGAGGTTCGAGCCGTCGATGTTCACCGCCCAGATGTCGAACTCGCGGCCCTTCGGATCGCCGTAGTTCGTCGAGAAGAGGATGCGCTTGCCGTTCGGGTGGAAGAACGGCGCGAACGAGGCGGCGTTGAGCCAGGTGATCTGCTTCGCCTCCGAGCCATCCGCGTTGGCGACGTACAGCTCCAGCTTGGAAGGCCGCACCAGCCCCCGCGCGAGCAGGCCCTGGTAGTCCTGGAGCTCCTTGTCGGACCGCGGCCGCGAAGCGCGCCAGACGATCTTCGAGCAGTCGGCATTGAAGAAGGCGCCGCCGTCGTAGCCGGGCGCGTGGGTGAGCCGGCGCACGTTCGAGCCATCCCGGTCCATGCGGTACAGTTCGAGGTCGCCGTCGCGCACCGAGGTGAAGATGATCGAGCCATCCTTGGCGCAGACGGTCCCTTCCGCGTCGTAGCCGGGGGCCTCGGTCAGCCGCGTCAGCCCGCTGCCATCCGCGCGCGACTTGAAGACGTCGTAGGAGTCGTAGAGCGCCCAGACGTAGCCCATGGAGCGATCGGGCTTCGGCGGGCAGGCCTCTCCGCCCAGGTGCGTCGAGGCGAAGATCAGCTCCTGGTCCCCGGGCAGGAAGTGCGCGCACGTCGTGGCGCCCTGCCCGCTCGACACCTGGGTCTCCGCCACCGGGTCCACCGTCATCCGGAAGATGCGGTCACAGCCCATCTCTCCACGCTTCGCCTGGAAGGAGAGCTGTTTGCCGTCGAAGGACCAGTAGGCCTCGGCGTTCTCACCGCCGAAGGTGAGCTGGCGCAACTCCGCCAGCCGGACCTCCTCGGGGAGCAGGGTCGCCTTCGGCACAGGCGCGTCCGAAGGCGCGGGGCCAGGAGTCGAGGGGGTAGCACAAGAGAACAGGATCGCGAGGAGAGGTAGGCAGCGCTTCATGGCCGGGAACCATGGCACCGCCTCCTCGATGGCTCAACGAACTTCACGAATCCTGGCAGGTCGGGTGGCTCACCCCACCTTGGGAGGCTCCGTCAGGACGTGCTCGACCATGAAGCGGACCACGTCGGAGGGGGTGATCATCCCCACGAGCTGGCCCGCGCGGAGCACCGGGAGGTGGTGGATCCGGTGCTTGCGCAGCAGCTCCATCACCTCCTCCGTCCGGTCGAACTCATCCACCGAGAGGACGGAGTGCGTCATGATCTCGGAGGCCCGGGTCGAAAGCGCTCGCTCGGCGAGGAGCGCGCCCAGCAGATCACTCTCGCTGACGAAGCCCTCCACCCGCCCCTCGGCGCCCACCACGGGGACACCGCCAATCCGCGCGCCGGCCATGCAGCGGGCGATCTCCGCCAGGGAAGCGTCCGGGCCGACCGAGAGCACCGGCGCGGTCATCATGTTGCGGGCGTGACCTTTCATGTCGCCGGGTCTACTGGCTGCCAGGAAAGGGCGTCAACCGGAGCTTGAACGCCAAGCCCACCACTGGACGCACCCTACCTCCGTCGACGCCCGCCACCGCCGAACAGCATCAACAGGACGCCGCCCGCCACCGCCGCGCCTCCCCCCACGAGGTATTGGGTGGTGCGATCGGAGTAGCGCCCGGTGAGCGCGTGGGAGGCCCGTTCCGCGAGCGAGTCCTTCGCCTGCACCCCGAACCACAGCAGCACGCCTCCCGCCACGGCGAGCATCACTCCCAAGATCCGGCCAGCACCCACGTTGCCTCCCTGGCACCCCGCGACGCTGGAGGCATTCAGGCCTCCATCCCCGGGATGAACGCGCGCAAGATACCTCAGACGTCCCGGTATCCCCCGTCCACAAGCAGGTCCCCGGCGGTCATATAGGAGGACTCATCGCTGGCGAGGAAGAGCACGGCCTTGGCGATCTCGTCGGGCCGGCCGAGGCGCCCCAGGGGCGTCACCTGGGTGACCAGCTTGTAGAAGCCGTCGATCACCTCGGGAGGAACGCCCATCTTGCCCTGGAACTCGGTGGGCACCATTCCCGGGCTGATGGCGTTGACGCGAATGCCGCGAGGCGCCAGCTCGACGGCCAGCGTGCGCGCCAGAGAGCGCACTGCCGCCTTGGTGGCGAAATAGGTGGAGGAGGCGGGCGCGCCCTTCTCGCTCACCGTCGAGGAGCAGAGGATGACGCTGGAGCCCTGCCGGAGCAGCCCCGCCAGCTTCTGCACGGTGAAGAAGACGCCCTTCACGTTGGTGTCGAACAGCTCGTCGTAGAACGCCTCGGTCACCTGCTCGAGTGTGGCGGACCATCCCCGGCCCGCGTTGGCGAACAGCACATCGACGTGCTCGAAGAGCTCCCGGGCCCGCTGGGCCAGCGCGTCCAGGTCCTCCAGCTTGCGCACATCGGCACGTACGGGGATGGCCTGGGGCCCGAGCTCCCGGACGGCGGCGGCGAGGTTCTCCTCGCTCTTGCCGGTGATGATCACCCGGGCGCCTTCCTGGATGAAAGCCCGTGCGGTGGCCAGGCCGATGCCAGTGCTTCCGCCGGTGATCACGGCCGTCTTCTGGGCCAGTCGCTGCGTCGTGGACATGATGAAGTGCTCCTTGTCAGCCCGGCTTGCGGTATGCACCGGACGCCATGCCCTATACCCCGATCATCGGAACCCTCGGCTATGTGATGTCTCCCGACGGCGAGCGCGTGCTGCTCATCCACCGCAACGCGCGCAAGGACGACGCGCACCTGGGCAAGTACAACGGCCTGGGCGGGAAGATGCAGCCGGACGAGGATGTCGTCGCCTGCATGCGCCGCGAGATCCGCGAGGAGGCGAACATCGAATGCGTGGAGCTGACGCTGCGCGGGACCATCAGCTGGCCGGGCTTCGGCCCCAAGGGCGAGGACTGGCTCGGCTTCGTCTTCCGGATCGATCGCTTCACGGGCACGCCGCTGGAGCGCAACGCGGAGGGGGAATTGTCCTGGGTCCCCGTGAAGGACATCATGGGTCTGCCGCTGTGGGATGGTGACCGATACTTCCTGCCGCTGGTGTTCGACGCGGATCCGCGCGCCTTCCACGGCGTCATGCCCTATGCACAAGGACGCGCGGTGAACTGGTCCTTCAGCCGGATATAAAGAAACCGGGGGCGCTGATCAGCCCGGATCCGCCAGGATCGATACACCCCACTGGCGCACAACCCGGTGAGCTGTGTAGCTTTCGCCCCCGTCTTCCAGGAGGTTCCACCGGTGTTCTCCGGTCCCAGTTGGTTGGATTCGCTGATCAAGCGCTCAGGACTCACCGAGTTGGCGGGCGAGCTCAAGGCGCGGCTGTGGCGTGATCCGAAGGGCGAGCCCCTGGACAGCATCCCCCCTGTACGTAGCGAGCATTCCCAGTCCTCTGCACCCGAGTCCATCATGCCCAAGAAGCCAGAAGCCAAGAGCAAGAAGACCTCCGCGACCCGTTCTCCGCGCGCCAAGACCCCGGCCCGTGCCGCCAAGAAGGCCGCGCCCGCCGCTCGGAAGGCCGCGCCCAAGCGCGCCGCGAAGTCGAGCCAGGGCCGTGGCGCGGGGAAGGCCGCGACCACCGAGGCCGTCACCCGGCTCGTGGAAGCTCTGCGGGCTCACCCGAACCAGAAGAGCCTGATCTCCGCCGGGCAGCAGCAGAAGGACCAGCTGCTGCGCTCGCTCATTCCGCTCTACCTGGCGCGCTCGCTGGACCTGGAGGTGACCTCCGGCACCACCTCGCGCTTCTGGGAGGAGCTCGGCGTCTCCTACGCCGCCCCCAACGCCGCCAAGGCCCTGCGCACGCACACCGGCTATGCCCAGGAGACCAAGAAGGGCAAGGCGATCACCTCGAAGGGCATCAAGTACGTCGAGCAGGCGGTCGCCCAGGCGCGCGCCTGAGCCCCTCGCCGTGAAGCGGCGGCCCTCCGTTCCTCGAGCCAGGACGGAGGGCGCGCCTCTCGAAGGTCAGACCTGAACTCGGGGACGCGTGTGTAAGTTCAGATCCCCATGTCATCCTTCGATTCTCGGACGAATGATCGGAAGTGGCAGGAGCGGTGGGAGCAGGCTGGCGTCTTCCGCGCCACGCTCCACCCGAACCGGCCCAAGGCGTACATCCTGGACATGTTCCCCTATCCCTCCGGCGCCGGCCTCCACGTGGGCCACCCCGAGGGATACACGGCGACGGACATCATCGCCCGGTGGCGTCGGATGCAGGGCTGGGACGTGCTCCACCCCATGGGCTGGGATGCCTTCGGGCTGCCCGCCGAGAACTACGCCATCTCCACCGGCGTCCACCCGGCGAAGACCACCGCCGCGGCGATCCGCACCTTCAAGCAACAGATCCAGGCGCTGGGCCTGTCCTATGACTGGGAGCGGGAGTTGTCGACGACGTCCCCCGAGTACTTCCGGTGGACGCAGTGGATCTTCCTGAAGCTGCACGAGCGCGGGCTGGCCTACCAGGCGATGGTGCCCATCAACTGGTGCCCGAAGGACCTGACGGGGCTGGCCAACGAAGAGGTCCACAACGGCAAGTGCGAGCGGTGCGGCACTCCCGTGGAGCGGCGCGACATGCGCCAGTGGATGCTGAAGATCACCGCCTACGGTGACCGCTTGGTGGATGACCTGGAGGGGTTGGACTGGCCGGAGTCCACCCTGGCCATGCAGCGCAACTGGATTGGCCGCTCCGTGGGGGCGGAGATCGAGTTCCCCACGCCGGCGGGCCCGGTCAGGGTCTTCACCACGCGGCCGGATACGTTGTTCGGCGCCACGTACCTGGTGCTGTCGCCGGAGCACCCGCTGGTCCCCGCTTTGACGACGCCCGAGCAGCGGGCTTCGGTGGAGGCGTACCGCCAGGCCTCACGTGCCAAGAGCGACATGGAGCGCACGGACCAGACGCGGGTGAAGACGGGCGTGGCCACGGGCGCCATGGCCACCCACCCCGCCACGGGCCAGGGCATCCCCATCTGGATCGCGGACTACGTGCTGGCGGGCTACGGCACGGGCGCCATCATGGCGGTGCCCGCGCATGACGAGCGTGACCACGCGTTCGCTCGTACGTTCGGGCTGCCCATCGTCGAGGTGGTGCGCGGAGGGCAGGACGTCCAGACCGAGCCATTCACCGGCGAGGGCGTAGCGGTGAATTCGCCTGCTGTGGAGGGCCTGCCGACCCACGAGGCGAAGGAGAAGATGATCGCCTGGATCCAGGAACGGGGCGTGGGCAAGGCGACCACCACCTACCGCCTGCGCGATTGGGTCTTCTCCCGGCAGCGGTACTGGGGCGAGCCGATCCCCATCATCCACTGTCAGCGCGGATGTGGCGCCGTCCCGGTACCCGAGGACCAGCTGCCCGTCACCCTGCCCGACGTGGAACGCTATGAGCCTTCGGGCACGGGCGAGTCCCCGCTGGCGGCGATGCGACACTGGGTGGAGACGACGTGCCCCCAGTGTGGAGGTCCCGCCGAGCGTGAGACCAACACCATGCCCAACTGGGCGGGCTCGTGCTGGTACTACCTGCGCTTCACGGATCCTCGGAATGCGCAGGCCCCGTTCAACCGGAAGGCAGCCGACGCCTGGTTGCCAGTGGACTTGTATGTCGGTGGCACCGAACACGCCGTGCTGCACCTGCTGTACGCGCGCTTCTGGCACAAGTTCCTGTTCGACTTGGGGCTGCTGTCCACTCGAGAGCCGTTCCAGAAGCTGCGCCACCAGGGAATGGTGCTGGCCTACAGCTACCAGGACTCGCAGGGCCGCTATCGCGGCTACGACGAGATCGACCTGAGCACGGAGCCACCCACGCTGAAGGAGGACGGCTCTTCGCTGGCGTCGCGGATCGAGAAAATGTCGAAGTCGAAGAAGAACGTCATCAACCCGGACGAGGTCGTCGAGCGCTACGGCGCGGATGGGTTGCGACTGTACGAGATGTTCATGGGCGACTTCGAGCTGAGCAAGCCCTGGGACGTGCGCGGCATCGAGGGCGTCAGCCGGTTCCTGGGACGCGTCTGGCGGCTGGTAGATGAGTGGGCCGCCGCCAAGGCACCCTCAGACGATCCGCACCTGCGCTTGCGCCACGCCACCATCCAGGCAGTCGGCGAGCGCATCGAGCTGTTCAAGTTCAACACGGCCATCTCCAGCCTGATGGAGTACGTGGGCGAGCTGGTCCACGGTGCCACGCGAGCCGATCTGGAAACGTTGACGTTGTTGCTGTCCCCCTTCGCGCCGCATACGGCCGAGGCGATGTGGGAACGACTGGGGCATGCGCCCTTCGCGTGTACCCAGCCCTGGCCCACGTTCGACCCAGCGCTGACCGTCAAGGAGTCCGTGACGGTGGCGGTGCAGGTGAACGGAAAGCTGCGGGCCACCTTCGACGTGCCTCGCGGTACTCCGGACGAGGCGCTGAAGGCCCGCGCGCTGGAGCTGGTACCGGTCCAGCGACACCTCGAGGGCAAGGTCCCCAAGCGGATCATCGTGGTGCGGGGTACGCTCGTGAATGTCGTCGTCTGAGCACCTGAGCTCGATAGGATTGCCATGACTCACCACAACGAGACCTGCCTGGCCTCATGGCATGGCGCGAGAGCATTGGTGTCAGGGCCGTAACCTACAGCCGCTGTCCCCCCTCATGCGTCACCAAGCGCCTCGAGCCCCAGCCCCGCTGCTCGCACTGCCTCTTCGCCGAGCCAGTCCCTGGCCAGCGCCAGCAGCCGGGCGTGGTTCGGCACCTGGGTGAGGTACCGCGCGCGCGTGGCGGCGTCGGGCAGATCCTCCACGCGCGGGCGCAACCGGGAGAGCGTGGTCCGTAGCATCTCCCGCGCGGACTGAGGCTGGCCCGTGGCCTCGCGCGCCTCCGCCACAGCCAGGCGCAGGTCGATCTCGCCAAACCCCGCCATTCCAATCCGCTCGAACAACTGGAGGGCCGCCTCGGCCACTTCGAGCGCCTCCCTGGACCGCCCCAGCGCGAGGAGGGTCTGAACGTGCAGCGCGTGGAACTCCCAGGAGCTCGTCGGGAACGGCCGCAACAACTCGCAAGCGGTGCGGGCCTCAGCCTCCGCGACCTCGAGATCGCCGCGATGGAGCGCCAGCTCGGCGAGCACCCCATGGGCGGGCCCCAGGAGCGACATGTTGTTCGCGGCAATGACGGCCCGCGTGAGCTGCTCGGACTCCTCGAGCTGAGCGGGCGCTGCCACCCGGCAGAGGAGCCGCGCGAGGAACAGCCGTGCGTACGTGAGCGACATCGCCTCGCCCCGCCGCTCGGCCACCGCCAGGTTCTCCCGCAGCACCGCCTCCGCCCCCGTGTAGTCGCCCAGATCCGTGAGCGCCTTGCCCTGGTAGCCCCCAACAATGCAGCGCTGCCGCCAGAGCTCGGCCTGCTCGGCGTAGCGCACGGACTCCGCGTCGGCCTGGGCGCAGGACCACGGCGCCTGCTCACCGATGTGATAGTGGTTGGCTTCACACCCCCGGACGTAGGACCTCGTGCTGAAATCCCGTGCGTCCAGGTGGACGCTCTCCGCGCGTACCCGCGCAAACAGGTCGTACGCGAGGTCCTTCGCGCCGGTGAGTTCGAGGACGGCGAACAGCCACGTGGCGGACCGGATGTATTCCCCCCGCGCCTCGGAGTTCGGAGGCACCTCCAGGAAGCGCCGCGTATGGACCAGGACGGCCTCTGGCTGCGAGAGGATGAGCGCCTGAAAAAGGTGGTGGTACGTCATGTACCAGCGCCGGCTCCCCGCCGGGAGCAGCTCCAGCGCCTCCACGGAGAGCGCCACGGCCTCCGAATACTGCTCGCGGCCCACGTGGGCGCTGGCCTTCAGGCTCAGCAACGCGCCCCGCTGCTCGCCCACCGGGTCGCAGCTCAGGCCCCGCTCGGTGCAGGACAGGATCGCCTCGGCGTCATCGGCCTCGGAGGCCCGCTCGGCGGCACGCACGTAGTACACCACCGCCCGCTCCGGCTCCCCGCCCCGCTCGAAGTGCGTCGCGAGCGCCAGCGCATCACTCTCCCCTCGCTGCTCGAGCCACTCTCCCGCGAGCCGGTGCCCGAGCCGCCGATCTTCCTCGGTCAGCAGCGCATAGGCCCCCTCCCGGAGCAGTGCATGCCGGAAGGTGAACTCCGTCTCACCCGGGAAGCGGCTCTCCTCCCGACGCACGAGCAGCTCCCGCTGGGCCAGGAGCAGAAGCCAGTCAAACGCCTGGTTCGTGCGCATGCCTCCGAGCAGGGCCACCGTGGCGCCCTTCCAGAAGACCTCGCCGAAGATGCTGGCGGCCCGGAGCACCCGCCGCGCGTCAGGCTCCAACGCCGCCAGCCGCGACTGCACCATGGCGACGACCGTGTCCGGCAGCGCGCTCTTGCCCTCGGCCACGGCGCGGATCAGCTCCTCCAGGTAGAAGGCATTGCCCTCCGACAGCTCGATGAGCCGCTCGAGGGTTTGGTCCGCGAACTCCTCTCCGAGGACCGACCGCGCCAGCCGCTCGCTCGCCCTGCGCGACAACGAGCGCAGGCGGACTTCCTGCAAGTCCCGCTCGCTCCAGAGCCGGGGGAAGCGCGCGTGGACCTCGGGCCTCGCCAGGCCCAGCACGAAGACGGCCCGGTCCCTCGCCTTCAGGAGTCCCTGATCCACGAAGCGCATGCTCGCGGTGTCTCCCCAGTGCAGATCATCGAGGATGAGCACCACCGGGTGCGCCGCGCTCTCGAGCAGCAGGAAGTCCTCGAAGGCCTGGTGGAGCTGCGTGGCCATGAGCTGCACGTCCTGCCGCGCGGCGGCCAGTTGGGGGCTGACGGGCTCCGGGAAAGGGACACCCACCAGCTCACCGAGGAACTCGCGGAGCCGCTGTCCTCTGGCTGACGCCACGTCCTCGGTGAAGCGGGCCCGCAGCCTCTCGCGCCACGCCTCGGGGGGCTCGCTGCCCGGCAACCCCAGCGCACCGCGCAGCACCTGGCCCAGCAGGTACAGCGAGGAGCCCGCGTGCGAAGAGTCGGCCCTGCCAAACCAGATCGCCGCCTCCGGAGCCCGCCGCCGGATCGACTGGATGAACTCGCGGGCCAGCCGCGACTTGCCCATCCCCACGGGCGCCGTGACCAGGAAGACCTGCGCCGAGACCTCCTCCATACAGGTGTCAAAGGCCTGCTCGAGCATCCGCAGCTCGATCTCCCGGCCCACGCAGGGCGTGGGCTTACCGAGCAGGGTCCGCGCCGCCTCGGCCCGGTCGCGCTCGCCCCAGAGCTCGGGTCCCCCCTCACCCTCGCGCCACTCGAAGCGTGCGTCGAGCAGCGCCGCCGTCATCGCGTCGATGGCCACGGGCCGAGGGCCCGAGGCCCGCGCCTCGTCGCATTGAGCGAGCCGTTGGGCCGCCCGCTCGATCGCCTCACCGAGCGCGGTGGCCTTGCGCGTCGCGCCACGGCCCGTGGCCAGGGCGATGGGAGCCTCCGCATGGTGCGCCCGGAGGGCGAACGCGAACCGCGCCGCGAGCGCGACATGGTCCTTGACGACGCCAGGGCCCCCAAAGGTGATGGCGATCGAACCATCCGCGAGGCGCTCCTGGCGGCCCCCCACCTCCTCGGCGGTGCTCCACACCTCCGCCGGGATGCTCCAGCCATCCACCGGCTGCGCTCCGGTCCTGCCGCGGCCAATCATCACCACCGATACCATCCGCTGCTCGTCCTCGGTGAGCGAGCCCGGAGGCGGAAGAGAGGGTGGCACGCGGTCCGAAGGCGCGGAGCCGCCCACGAGCGCCTCGAGCTCCGTGAGATCCGCGAGCAGCGCCATGCCATCCTGAGGCCGTGCCGTGGGCTCCTTGGCGAGCATCCGCGAGACGAGCGCGGAGAGTTCTGGGGCCACATCCGGGCGATAGGTCTCCAGCACCGGGGCCTCCATGAAGATGACCTTGGCCAGGATGGCGACCATGTGCTGGCCCTCGAAGGGGGGCCTTCCCGCGAGCAGCTCGAAGAGCACGCAGCCCAGCGAGAAGATGTCGAGCGCGGGCGTGAGCTTCTCGTCCCCCCGCGCCTGCTCCGGAGCCATGTACCCAGGCGTCCCCAGGGGCGTGCCCGTCTGGGTCATCCGCGTCTGACCGAGAAACCGTGCGATGCCGAAGTCCAGCAGCCGGGTCCGGCTGACGTCGTCATTCTCGATGAAGAGGTTGGCCGGCTTGATGTCGCGGTGGATCAGCCCCAGGGAATGGGCCTCTCCCAGCGCGCTGGCCACGCGCTTGGCGAGGACCAGCACCTCCTCGACGCTGAGCCGCCGCCGGAGCAGCAGCGTGGCGAGATCCTCCCCCTCGAGCCACTCCATGGCGAGGTAGGGAAGGCCCTCTTCGGTGACTCCGTAGGCGGCGGGCCGGACGATCGCGGGATGATGCAGCTGCGCGAGCGTGCGTGCCTCCTGCTCGAACCGTTCCCGATCCGAGGCATCGCGCAGGAACTTGAGGGCGACGAGACGACCGGTCTCCGTGTCGAGGCCCTGGAAGATCTCGCCCATTCCCCCCAAGCCCGCGCGCCTCTTGAGCTCGAAGCGTCCAGCGATGAGGGCTCCAGGGCGCATGGAGGACTCATCCTGTGTCCGGGATCGACCTGGGACAAGTTACGATCCCGCGAGCGAGCACCGGACTGTTGTCGACCCACCTGCACATCGCTCTCCGGACGGATGGATTGTGGATTCCCACGCCCTCCAGGCGGGCATACTGCGCGATGGGTGAGCGGGCGACGCTTCTCCCCTCTTCTCCGCGCTCCCCCATGAATCGAGGTCGATGACCATGCGCAACACGAAGAAGGGGCTCGCGCCGCCCCCGTTCGATCCCGAACTCGCCGAAATCCTTCCTGCGTTCGCCGGGGCCGCCCCCATCAACATGACGGCCGATCAGATCGAAAAATATCGCGCCATTCCCATGCCTTCGATCGCTGAGCAGATCGGCAATCAGCCGGTCCAGTGCGTCGACTTCACCCTCCCCGGCTACCAAGGGGTCGACATCGCCGTCTCGGTGATCTCGCGGAAAGACCATGCCAAACCGGGCCCCGGCATCTATCACATCCACGGTGGCGGGATGGTCATGGCCAACCGTTTCGCAGGTGCCTCCGACCTGGTGGCGTGGGCGATGAAGTTCGACGCGGTGTGCGTCACGGTCGAATACCGACGGGCACCCGAGAACCCCGACCCGATCCCCGTCGAGGACTGCTACGCGGGACTCGTGTGGATGACCGCACACGCGGAGAAGCTGTTGATCAACCCGGAGCGGCTCATCGTCTTCGGAGGAAGCGCTGGGGGCGGCCTGTCCGCGGGCACTACCCTGTTGGCGCGCGACCGCAAGGGGCCGAAGCTGTTCGGACAACTCCTCCAGTGCCCCATGCTCGACGATCGGAACGAAACCGTCTCCTCGTACCAGATGCAGGGGATCGGCATCTGGGATCGCGTCAGCAACCTGACCGGCTGGACGGCCCTGCTCGGTAACCGGCGCGGAACGGACAACGTGTCAATCTATGCGGCACCCGCGCGCGCGACCGATCTGAGCGGCCTGCCTCCTACATTCATCGACGTGGCGTCGGCGGAGGTCTTCCGCGACGAGGCCGTTGCCTATGCGAGCGCGATCTGGGCGGCAGGCGGAGACGCGGAGCTCCACGTCTGGGGCGGCGCGTTTCACGGCTTCAACCAGATGGCGCCGAATGCCGCCATCTCCCGGGCCGCGAATGCGGCTCGCGAGGCATGGCTCGAACGGCTGCTGTCTCGGTAAAGGTTGTCTCCCATGCGCTCCCTTTCGTCTCAGCTGACGTTCCTCGCGGTTGGCGCGCTTCCATTCGCGGCCATCCTCATCGGAGGTTGGGTGGCCTACCTCCACGGTATCGCCCCGAGGGCCTTTGGCCCCAACGTGGTGGCGGCAGGGCTGGGACTCGCGCTCGTGGCCGGGCTCCTCCGGCTCTCGTGGGAGAGCGTGGTTCGCCAGGCACCCCTCATCGCGGCCGCAATCGGGGGCCTGCTGGCCACCACCCTGCTGTTCCCTGGGCTCGAAGGCGTACACCGCTGGATCGCCCTGGGGCCCTTACGTCTGAATGCCTCATCGGTGGTGATGCCGTGGTTCCTGATGGCGGTGGGAGGGCTCCTGATCCGAGCCCGCCCCGCCCTTGCCTGTGGCTGGGTTGCGGCAATCCAAGCGCTTCACGTCCTCCAGCCCGATTCGGGGCAGGCGACGGCGTTGGGCGTCAGTGCAGCGCTCCTTCTCTGGACCACGCCGTCCACGGGCACCCGGTGGCGCGTCGTCGCGAGCACCTTGGCATTGCTGGGAGCCGCAGCGGCTTGGATGAGGCCCGATCCCTTAGGAGCGATTCCCCACGTGGAGCGCATCCTTCACCTTGCGGCGAATGTTGGAGCACCCTGGCTCGTTGCCTCACTGCTGTCAGTGGGGGCCCTCCTAACTCCCGCCATTCACCATGCCGTGAGGTTGTTCTCCCGTCACAGCGAGGCGGCACCGCTGGCTGCTTCCCTGGCCGTGTATTTCGGGCTGACCTTCATCGTCACTGAGTTGGGCAACTTCCCGGTTCCTGTGCTGGGGGCTGGCGCAAGCCCCGTGCTGGGCTGGTATTACCTGTTTGGGTTGCTCCACCTCTCCGCTCGAGCGCCGCTGTCTCAATCCGAGGAGGGCCGCTGAGGAGCCCCCCGAATCCGCAGTGGCAGCATAAATATCTGCGTCGTTTTTTACTTTGATTTCCGCGTTCGACGCGATGGCGAGTTGTTCCGTCGAGGCCATTGAGAATGAGTGCCTGAAGCTTGCGTCCCAGCACACCGCGCTGCTTCGCCGTTTGGGCGACAACCCAGCCTGAACCGGCCTCACTTCGGGTACTTCTGGGGCAACCTTTTGGCCCGTTGCCTCGGTCAGCACACTCGCCTCTTCCAGCTTCGGATCCAAATCCGCTTGAGGGAACGCACCTCGCTGCTGCTGCGGCGCGAGGACTTCGACGCGTCGATCCTCACGCACCCACACTTCCTCGTACTGGTGCCCGAGTTGTCCGAGCAATTCTTGCGCCGCAGCGAGACTCTCACGGGCGAGCAGGTAATCGAGCTGACGGCGGAAAACTTGCTAGTATGCAAAGAGCTCTTCGGCGCTACAGACAATGCCTAATCTGGCGTCTATATATTTAGACGCGAATAGCGACACCGTAAGCCTTATAAAGTTCAGAAATAAGCTCACAGAGGTACTCGATAGCCTGATCCCAGTCGCCAATTGCATTGGCGGGCGGCTGCGTGGCTGCTCTACTGGCACGGAAATGTGCGATGCCATTTCGGACTTTATAAATTGATCCGCCGACCATTTCCACCAGCCCGGATGGTTCAGGCGCCTGGGTTTTACAGAAACCCAACCGAAGTCTCTCAATAAGTGGTGGATTGGATATTTCCCTGAGAAGCCTCTTAAGAGCAATATCTTCCTTAGGGCGCCAATCAAGATGTTTAGAGATTTGCTCCCCTAGGGTTGCGTGCGATGCAGTACCCAATCCCTTTCTTAAATCTTCCACATAGGGAACTTGGTAGAGTCGCTCAATGCAGCGGTAAAAGTCCAAGAACGCATGCGTCCAATGTGATGCGGTGATGGCCCTAAATAAAACATCAGAAGCTATATTACCACACTCTCCTTCTATGAGTTCGGATATTCGCGCCCTCGTCGAAGTAGAGTAAGGCAACGGAATGCTGGCGTCCTTGTCTAGTAAAAACACCCCATAGACCTTGTATATCAGGTTTTCAGGATCATCTCCCCTCGCAACCTGATCAACTTCAAAAACTTGTATCGGTGCAAAGTATGGAGCGACGGTTGCTGCTTCGTAAGCCCCTTCAACTCCGAAGAGGTTCTCCGCGATGCGAACTCCAATGTCGCTGCTGGTAATAACCTTGTGTGCGTCAAGAGACCAGAGGAGCGTCAAGAGCCCTGCATGAGGAGGATGAGACTTGATACCTTGAATGGAGATCGTGAGTTGACGTGATTCTGGCAGTACGACAAAAAGCCGAGCACTGTGCGATACAAGAGATGCCCACTTGCCAGGAAGGCACTCGCTGGAGTGCTCAACCTTGGCGTGCTTTAAAAAGTCTTTTTCCTCCTCGGAGGTCTTGACCCACCGTGGGGCTTTAATATTGGCAACATGATGGGCGACACCGGCGGCATCGACTAACGCGGCCAGTTTTGCAAAAATCTTGCTGTTGGCCTCCTTCATGTTTCTAGACATGGGACGGATTCACTACTGCACACGCCAGCAGGCAGTCATTGACTTTAGCCTTGGTCCCTCTTCAAGAAACAGCCTGAAGGCATCTGTAAAGAGTGTTCGCTCAAAATCTCCAATTTTGCTAGACGGCTTATCCAAGACTTCGTTCAGCGTTGCGAAGTCAAGAAAAGCGGAGAGTTCTTCTTCGTTAAGGGTGGATACATACTTACTCACCTTATTGCATTGATCGGAGATATTTTTAACAGCTGCCAGCTGTTCATCATGGCTGCGATTGGCGCCAGGGCGTCCATATATCTTCTGTGCAGCAGCTGCCATGAACCCAACGCAGGCGGGTTGGCTGTCGAAGAGACTGCGCCCTGCATTGAATCGCCTGAGACTCTTGGGAGTGCCGGGCATTTGACCAAAAGCACGGTCGAGCGCAATCATCTGCCTAAAAACTTCGATGAAATGCGGCAAGAAGTCACTGGTGGAGACTGCTTCAATCATATCCAGTCGCGAGAATTGATCTGCCAGCACGGACTCTTTGTCAACCTGTGCTTTTCTGAGACCAAAAGCTATATACATCTCTACAACGTCGTTCGCTTGATACTCGCCTGGATTAAAGCGACGGCTCTTGTTGTCAATACTGTAGATTTCAGGAGGTGTATTGTCAGATTCAAGCTCAGAGCGAATCTCTCTGATGAGCGAAGCATTTATGACTTCGATCTGCCGTCGGAGATTCCAAGGAACCTGCCCAGTGTTGAGGATTAGCATTCGATAAGTCAGGCTTGAGGTTTTGTCCGCAAGCCAGAGTTCGACACGGAGTTCACGGCCCTTGAGTTCTTTTTGATGATCAAGCAACACTGTAGTGCGCTGCATCCCATCTATGATTGAAACTGCAGATGGATCTAGCTTTGCCAGCATTTTTCTAAGTTTTGAACTGGTCCACGAGGGGACTTGCGTCAATCTCTTATGAGGCAGAAGAATCCCAACGACTACAGGAGGAAGCACTGCGCCTGCTCTAAGATCGCTGGCCATTCGATCGCGAATACGCACTGCGGAGCTAGTCTGGAGTGCTTCGCGCTGCCCTTCAATGCTTCCTCGTCTCTGGTAAGCTGGATTGGTCAACGAGAGGTAGTCCTCAGTGCTCATGCTGACCAGAGTCGAAAGACTTCCTACTCTTTCGTCGGGTATTATGTGCCGTATCTCTAAAGAATCTAGAGACGAGGATATATTCGCTGCAGCTCTAGTCCTGGACGTCGAGCGACTGGTTGAGGAAGAACGGGATGGTCCTTCTGCGGAACGTGACTTGAGGTTTGCTGTTTTGGACCGTGGCATGGTCGAATACTCGCTCGTTTTATATGGCGCTTGTCAAGAATTTTGTAGGCCAGACGAGGTGGTGCGATTTTGTTCTAGGCTTTGTGTGGCTTGAGTGCAAATCGAGAGTATGAGGGCGCGGTAGGCATTCGGTTAGTCTCTTCATCTAGTCTTTCAAGGGATCGACATAGCATGCCGACAAAGCATGCCGACAAATACGCTCTCGGCGATTTGAACCATGGTAAGAATAAGCTGAATCCCACCCTACTTATGTGCCGCAAGCAGCGCCCATATATGATGCCTAGGAAAAATGGTGCGCTTTTGAGGATGGCGAGTTGATGCACAGGGGCCAAGGCGGGCCGTTGACAGGTGCCGCTCGGGCTGTGCGTCAAGCTCTAGTACAGCACCGTCCCCTCCAGCCGCTCCTGCCGTCCAACGTATTGCGGATTTCTTGCGGTGATTCAATTCAATGGGATGCACCGATCCTCGCAAGCACTGCGCACGGCTGCCTCAATGACTTGGATTACTTGGCCCGCACTCTCGGTTGTGACAGGCACCGGGCCTTCTCCCGCCATGGCGGCAGCGAGTTGGCGGTAGAACTGCTCGTAGCTTCCGGGCGTCGTGGGAAGGGCTCCGCCGCAGCTCAGGCGTCCGTGCCGCTCCGCTGGCTCGGCGCCCCATCCCGCCATTCCCGGTCGCAGTCCCGCCTTGAGTTGCTCTTCCTGCGGGTCCAGCCCGTATTTCACGTAGGCGTCCGCTTCGCCTTGCAGCACGAACCGTGGCCAGGGATCATGCACCACCGAGCCTGAGTGCAGGATTACTCGCAGTTCGCCGTAGCGCAGCACCAGGTGGAACCAGTCCACTGCCCTTCCCTCGGGACGCTGCCGGCCTACGTCCGCCATGACCGACTCGGGCATTCCGAAGAGCTGCAGGGCCTGGTCCACCAGGTGCGGCCCCAGGTCCCAGAGCGTGCCTCCTCCGGGTCCCTCCTCTTCTTTCCACCGCTTCTTCACCTGCGGGCGGTAGCGGTCGAAGTGGCTCTCGAAGCTGTAGAGCTTCCCGAGCCTCCCCTGCTCCAGCAGTTGCCGCACCGTGAGGAAGTCTCCGTCCCAGCGCCGGTTGTGGAAGACCGCCAGGCAGCGGCCCTGCTCCTGCGCCAGCGCTCCCAGTCGGAACGCCTCCGCCGAATCCAGCGTGAAGGGCTTCTCCACCGCCACGTGCTTCCCCGCCCGCAGCGCCCGCTCCGCCAGCGGTCCGTGGCTGTCGTTCGGCGTGGCCACGATGATCAGATCCAGCGTCGGGTCCGCCAGCAGCGCATCCACAGAGAGCACTCGCACGCCTGGCCAGTCGCTTGCGACCGCCTCCGCGTTCCGCGTCGCCACCGCACTCAGCGTGAAGGCGGGCTCCACTGAGAGCAGGGGCGCTTGGAAAGTCGCTCCGGACAGGCCGTAGCCGATCAGGCCGACACGAAAGGCTTTTTCTCGGGCTCGCACCCCTCGAACCCTAGCGCGCCCAATCTCTCACCCCAAGCCCTCGCCTCCCTGCCTCCCAGGTAGCCAGACGCGCATTTCATCAAGGAAGTCGGGAACTTGAGAGGGCAGGCAGCCACGTGTTACGACCCCGACGGCAACTGTCGTCCAGGCTGAATTCCCATCTCCGGAGCCTGCCTCCCATGAGCGAGCAGAACGATTCCACGAGGACCGCGTCCTCTCCCTCTGTCTCCGTGCCTCCTCCCGGCACGGCCCCCGCGAAGCCCGCGACGGAGGTTCTCGCCCAGGGCATTGGCGCGATGCCGCCCGTCGTCACTCCCGAGGACGATGCCCGCGAGCGCATCGCTGTCATGGAGCGCGAGGCTCGCGCCCTCAGCACCTCCGACGCTCAGGCCGCCGCCCTCCTCTTCCATGAGATCGGTCTGCTCTGGGAAGAGGTCCTCAAGAACCCTCGCAACGCCGCCGTCGCCTTCCAGAACGCCTACAAGCTGGCGCCCAAGTTCCTCGTGAACATCCGCGCCGCCCGTCGCCTCTTCGCCGACGTCGGCAACTGGCAGATGGTCCTCCAGCTCCTCGAGGCCGAGCTCACCGGCACCGACGAGCCCCGCCAGAAGGCCGCTCTCCTCTTCGAGAAGGCCTCCATCCTCGACGAGCGGCTCTCCCGCGAGGAGGACGCCAAGGCCGCCTACCGCCAGAGCCTCGAGCTCAAGCCCACCGACGCCTCGCTGCTCACCCAGCTCGAGGCGCACTACGGCGCCCGCAACGACTTCGAGGCCCTCATCGAGGTGTACCGGCTGCTCGCCGCCTCGCTGGAGACTCCCTCCCTGCGCGCCCACTACCTCACCTCCGCCGGTCTGGTGATGGAAGAGCGCCTCAAGGCCCGCGATGGCGCCGCCGCCCTGTTCCGCGAGGCCTTCTCCCTCGACCGCTCGGACCTGCTGCTGCTCGCCGCCATGAAGCGCGTGGCCGAGCGCGAGGGCCGCACCGACGAGCTGCTCGCCGCCCTGGCCGCCGAGGCCCATGTGCTCGGCACCCAGGCCACCCCCGCCTACCTGCAGATCGCCAAGGTCTATGAGCGCCTCGGCCGCAAGGATGACGCCCTCGCCGCGCTGATGGCCGGCCGCCGCGTCACCCCCAACGAGCCGCTGGTGCTCTCCGAGCTCGCTGGCATCTACGAGACCCAGGGCCGGTACGAGGAGCTGGCCGACGTGCTCCTGGCGTGGGTGGGCTCCATCACCGACGAGAGCGAGCTGGTCGCCATCAACCTGCGCCTCGCCGCGCTCTACGAGGAGGACCTCAAGCGCGAGCAGGAAGCCATCTCCCGCTACCAAGCCATCCTCTCGCGCATCCCCGGCCACTCCGCCGCGCTCGCCGGCCTGGGCAAGCTCTACCACCGCCTGCAGCACTGGGACGGCCTCGTCTCCGTGTTCGACGCGGAGATCGCCGCCGCCGAGGAGCCCAAGCAGAAGGCCGCTCGCATGTACAAGGCGGCCGAGGTGCTCGAGGAGCGCCTGGGACGGCAGGAGGACGCCATCTCCCGCTACAACGTCTGCCTCCAGCTCCAGCCCGGCTACCTGCCCGCGCAGAAGGCCCTCTCGCGCCTCTACGAGCGCCAGGGCCGCTTCGCCGAGCTCGTCGCCATGTATGAGCAGGATCTGCTCCAGACGGCCGACCGCGATCAGCTCATCACCACGCTCAACAAGATGGCAGTCATCTACGAGGACCGCCTGAGCGATCTGGACCACGCCATCGAGTGCATGAAGCGCATCCTCGATCTGGCCTCGGACCACCTGCCCACCATCCGCAACCTCGCGCGCCTGTACGAGCGTGCCGGCCGCTACCGCGAGCTCATCGAGACCCAGGAGCTCGAGGCCTCGTTCGCCGGTGACACCAAGCAGGTGCTCTCGCTCTACCACCGCAACGCCGAGATCCTCGACGAGCACCTCAAGGATCGCGGCGGCTCCATCGCCGTGTACGAGCGCGTGCTGGCCCTGTCTCCCTCGTACCTGCCCGCCCTCAAGGCCCTGGGCCGCCTCTACGCCCAGGAGGGCCGCTGGGACGAGCTCATCAAGATGTACCGCGCCGAGGCGGAGATCTCCTCCTCCACCGAGCAGGCCTCCACCCTCCTCTTCAAGATCGCCGAGCTGTACGAGCACCGGCTCAAGAGCGAGGACGAGGCGGTGGCCTCCTACCAGGAGGCGCTCACGCTCGCGCCCAGCTACTTCCCCGCCCTGCGCGCCCTGGCCCGCATCTACCGCTCCCGCGGCAACTGGGAGAGCCTCATCGAGGTGCTGCGCGCCGAGGCCGCCAACCGCATCGACCCCGTCGAGCGCGCCAACGCCCTCTACCAGGCCGCCGCCATCTGGGAGGATCAGCTCCAGCGCCCGGAGATGGCCATCGAGGGCTACCAGGAGGTGCTCCGCATCACCCCGGGCCATGGCGCCTCGCTGCGCTCCCTGGAGCGGCTCTACACCACGCAGGAGAACACCAAGGAGCTGGTGGCCATCCTCGATCGCGAGACGCAGGTGGGGCAGACCCCCGGCGCCAAGATCGCCGCCTACCTCAAGCTCGCGCGGCTGTACCTGGATCGCTTCCAGGAGCCAACTCGCGCCGCCCAGTGCTGCGAGGCCGTGCTCCAGCTCGATCCCGGCCACTTCGCCGCGCTGAAGATGCTCGAGCGCATCCGCGCCGGGGACCGGCCGCGCCGCGCCGAGCTGCGCGCCCGGCTGGCCGAGCGGGTGACCGACGCGCGCCTGCGCACCGCCCTGCGCCTGTCGGCCGCCGGGGACCAGGACAAGGGCGCCGCCGAGCGCGCCCTGGACGAGTACCGACAGGCCTTCCAGGAGGACCCCTCCGACGTGCGCGTGGCGTTCGCCCTGGAGCGCGCCATGCGCCAGGCCAATGACTCCGCCGGCCTCGCGTGGCTCTACAGCCGCCGCCTGGAGGTGGCGAAGGAGCCCATCGAGCGCGTGGAGTTGATGCTGCGCGCCGCCGACCTCGCCGAGCACAAGCTGGCGGACCTGGATCGCGCCGGCCAGCTCTACCGCGCCGCCCTGGAGGCTCAGCCGCAGTGCCTGCCCGCCCTCATGGGCAGCCGCCGCGTGCAGCTCAAGCAGGGCCAGACCGCCGCCGCCCGCGCCACCCTGGAGGCCGAGGCTCGCGCGAGCCGCGATCCTCGCAGCGCCGTGGAGGCTTTCATCGCCGCCGCGCGGCTGGCCTCCAGCCGGATGAACGATCTGGACGGCGCCGCCGCCCTGTACCGCCAGGCGCTGGAGCGCGATCCGCTCAACGCCGCCGCCACCACGGGCCTGGAGGAGCTGCTCGCCCAGCGCGGCGGCACCTCGGATCTCGCCGCCCTGCACGAGCGTCGCGGTGAGGCTCGCATGGCCCAGCGCGACACCGTGGCCGCCGCCGCCGCCTTCGTCAGCGGAGCGAAGCTGTACGTCACCGCCCTCAATGATCGCGCCAAGGCCATGGCCCTGGTGGATCGCGCGCTCGTCGCGCAGCCGGGTCACCCGGATGCCCTCGAGGTGAAGGGCCGGCTCATGCTCGAGGCTCAGCAGTACGCCGATGCCGCCGCGGCGCTCGCCCAGCGCGTGCAACAGGGCGGCGATCCGCGCGTGCTGGCGCAGCACCACCTCACCCTGGGTGGCCTGTACCAGACGCACCTCAACGAGCCCAACCGGGCCGCGGCGCACTTGCAGACGGCGCTGGCCGCGATGCCGAAGAACCTCGAGGCGCTGGAGCGACTGGCCACCCTGCACGGGCAGGCGCGCAACTGGTCCGGCGCGGTGGACTGCCTCAAGCGCCTGCTGGAGCAGGATCTGCCCACGGCGGACCGGGCGCGTCACACGGTCGAGCTGGCGCGCATCCACGACGAGGGCCTGGGCGATACGCCGGGCGCCTCCGCGCTGTACCGCAAGGCGCTGGAGCTGAGCCCCGGTGAGTCGGCGCTGGTCGATCGCCTCGTCATCCTCTACGAGCGTGCCCACAACCTGCCCGAGCTGGCGCAGATGCTGGAGGCACAGGTGGGGGCGCTCTCGGCGGATCCGCAGCGGGCCCAGTCCGTGCGGATGCGGCTGGCCGAGCTCAACGCCAAGCAGCTGGAGCAGCCCGCGCGCGCCATCGCCGTCTACCGGCAAGTGCTGGAGAATGATCCGGCGAACCTCCAGGCCCGGGCCGCGCTGGCCGAGCTGTACACGCGCGACAGCGCCTCCACGCCGATGGCCATCGAGGAGCACCGGCAGTTGCTCAAGCTGGACCCCACGCGGGTGGACAGCCTGCATGCGCTCTTCAAGCTGTGGGAGGGCCTGAAGCAGCACGACAAGGCCTTCAGCGCGGCATCGGTGCTGCAGTTCCTGCGCTCGGCCAACGAGATCGAGATCGTCTACTACAACGAGGCGAAGGCCCGTCTGGCCCATGAGGCGCAGGAGCGTCTGGCCCTGGCCGATCTGGACAGCGCGCTGCTGCATCCGGGTGCCCGCGGGCCCCTGCTCGAGGTGCTGCGCTCCATCGGTGATCAGCTCGGGAAGATGTACCCGCCCCAGTTCGAGATGCTGGGCGTGGACCGCAAGGCCGACCGGCTCAAGCCGGACTCCGCCGTGTTCAAGGCCATCCGCTCCGTGGCGCAGGTGCTCGGGGTGGAGCAGTTCGAGGTCTACCAGGCCCGCCGTGGGCTGATGACGCTGGAGACCACCGAGCCGCTGTCGGTGTGCGTGGGCCAGGACGTGGTGCGCAAGTTCAACGCCCGCGAGCAGAAGTTCCTCATCGGCCGCGCCGTGCTGGGCCTGCTCAACAAGACGGCGGTGCTCTCCAAGCTCTCCCAGGGTGAGACGGCGGACCTGTTCGGCAACGCCATCCGCATCTTCTCCCCGCAGTTCTCGGCGCTGGGCCGCAAGAACGACGAGATGTCGAAGCAGGTGAAGAAGGTCTCCTCGAGCACGGCGCTCAAGGTGCTCAAGCCGCACGCGCTGGCCATCGGGGACGCGAAGAAGCTGGACGTGCAGTCGCTGGTGGAGTCGCTGTCGATGTCGGCGGACCGGGCTGGCCTGCTGATGTGCGGCGACGTCTCGGTGGGCCTCGGGTTGGTGCTACGCGAGGATCCGTCGATGGCCAACTCCAAGGTGGAGTCGGGGGATCCGGTGTTCCAGGCGCTCAAGGAGCGCAACGATCTGCGGGATCTGCTGGGCTTCGCCCTGTCGGACGACTTCTTCCGGCTGCGCCAGCGGCTCGGCCTCTCGCTCTGAGCCGCGCCGGCTACTCCTGACGAATCACCGCATCCGCGGGCAGTCCGCCGCGGATGCGCGCCGTCGCATCCTCCACGGGGCCCGACTCCGCGGACTCGATGGTCACCTTCACCCGGTAGTCCAACCCCGCGTCGAACACCGGGTACGAGCCGATCGCCACGTGCGGCATGTCCAGGGCCACCCGGTCCAGCACCGCCGCGATGGCGCCCTCTCCGAGCCGCAGGTAGAGGTTGCGCAGGTGGACGGGCGAGCCCTTGAGCCGCGCCAGCACCGTCTCCAGCTGGATCTTGAAGAGCTGTGGCACTCCGGGCAGCAGGAAGAGGTTGTCCACCGTGAGCGCCGGGAACCAGGTGCCTTCCTGGTAGAGGAGCTCCGCGCCCTCGGGCGCATCCGCGAGCCGCATGGCCTCCTCCGTCACATGGTCGTACTTCCTGCGGACGAGCTCCACCATCTCCGGCAGGCGGACGACGGGGCGCCCCATGGCGAGCGCCACCGCGCGCACGGTGACGTCATCGTGCGTGGGGCCGATGCCGCCGCTGGTGAAGACGTAGGCCGCCCGGGCTCGCGCTCGCGCCACCGCGTCGACGATGGCATCCACGTCGTCCAGGACGAACTCCATCGAGCGCAAGGGGATGCCTCGCTCCCGGAGACGGCGAATGAGGTGGGGCCCGTTGGCATCCACCACCTTCGCGGTCAGGACTTCGTTGCCGATGATGATCGCCGCTGCTCCGGTGCGCTCCATGGAGCACCGACTCTAACGCGCGCGCTTGCGTCCGAGCACCGTGTGAATCTCCGCCAGTGCCGCTTCCGTCACCGCTTCGACGGACTGCTCTCCGTCGATCCGGACGATGTGCTCCTGTGACTCGCGCCGACGGATGGCCTCCTCGTACTGCCGGGCGATCCGCCGCTGGAGCGCGTCCTCCTCGAACAGCTCCGCCGCCCCACCTCGCGCCGCCCTCCGCCTGGCCGCCACCGACGGCGACACATGCACGAACAGGGTGAGATCCGGCGACACCGCGTACCCGTTCGCCGCCTCCACCCACGCCATCGACAGCGAGGCGCCCTGGTAGGCCAGCGAGGACAGCACATACCGATCGCTCAGGACGATCTGCCCCGCCTCCAGCGCCGGCAGCACCTTCGCCTTCAGGTGGTCCGTCCGGTCCGCCGCGTACAGCAGCGCCAGCGTCTCCGAGGCCAAGGGCCCCGCCCCTCCCGGTAGCACCAGCCGCCCCGTCAGGGCCTGGCGGATCAACGTGCCAATCGGCCCGTCCGAGGGCTCGCGGGTCGTGAGCACCGTGTGCCCCTCCGCGCGCAGTGCCGCCGCGAGGCGCTCGGCCTGCGTCGTGGTGCCCGCCCCGTCCAGCCCCTCCAGGACGATGAAACGCCCGCGCCCCGGCTTCCGACGGAGGGCGCTCACCGGGGCAGCAACGCCGACGGGTTGTCCAACTTCAACTGGCGCCGCAGCTCCAGCAGATCACCGTAGCGCTTCAGCTCCTCGGTCAGCGCCCGGCGGCCCTTGCGGTAGTGAACCAGGGCGTAGACCACCAGCCCCAGCGACACCCCCGAGGCCGCGAAGGCCAGCACTGGCACCCGGAGCGAGTCCCAGAACAGCTTGGCCGCCGCTCCCGCCATGATCAGGGCGATGAGGAAGGACACGCCCGTATGGGCGAAGTGCAGCACGCTCTGCCGCGTAGCCAGGCTCTCCTGGAGGAGATCCAGCTGGGACCGCAACTGCTCAGGGTTTTCAGCGCTCACGGGGCCGGGGACATAGCGCAGCCCCGGCCCGCCGTCGAGTCACTGCCGCCCCGAGCCCTCATCCCAGGGCCGACAGGGCGGCGCGCACGGCCCCCAGTTCCGCCGGCAGTTCCACCGGGGGATTGGCCCGCAGGCTCTCCACATCCGCCAGGCTCGAGCGGTGGTAGCCCACCTTGAAGTCCGCGAACTTCAACCCGTGCGCCGTGGACACCACCACCACGCGCGCCCCCGGGGCGATGACCTTCTGGGCCGCCAGCTTCTCCACCGCCGCCAGCGCCACGCCCGTGTGGGGACAGGTGAAGGTCCCCTCGCGGTCCGCCCGGGCCGCCGCGTTGGCCAGCTCGGACTCGGTGGCTTCCTCCACCACGCCGTCGAAGGCCTTCAGCGCCCGCACCGCGCGCCGGAACGAGACGGGGTTGCCGATCTGGATGGCCGAGGCCAGCGTGCTCTCCGCCTTCATCGGCACCAGCTCGCTGAAGCCTCCACGGAAGGCGCGGAACAGCGGGTTGGCCCGCTGCGCCTGCGCCACCGCCAGCCGAGGCAGCCGGGAGATCAGCCCCATCGCCTGCAGCATCTGGAAGCCCTTGGCCAGCGCGCTCGCGTTGCCCAGGTTGCCTCCGGGGATGACCACCCAGTCCGGCACCTCCCAGCCCAGATCCTGGCACAGCTCCAGGGCCACCACCTTCTGCCCCTCGATGCGCAGCGAGTTCATCGAGTTGGCCAGGTACAGCTCCCGGTCCTCCGTCACCTGCTGCACCAGCCGCATGCAGCCGTCGAAGTCCGTGTCCAGCGACAGCACCTTCGCCCCGTTGGCGATGGGCTGGACGAGCTGCGCCAGCGACACCTTGTCCTTGGGCAGGAACACCACCGAGGGGATGCCCGCCGCCGCGCAGTAGGCCGCCAGCGCCGCCGAGGTGTCTCCCGTGGAGGCGCACGCCACCGCCCGGATGGGCACTCCGCGCGCCCTCAGGTGCTTCACCGCGGACACGAGCACCGTCATGCCCCAGTCCTTGAAGCTCCCCGTCGGCGAGACGCCGCACTCCTTGAGCTCCAGGCTCGCCAGCCCCAGGCCGGCCGCCATGCGCGGCAGCGGCTTGAGCGGCACCCGCCCCTCGCCCAGAGAGACGATGTCCCCCACGGGCAGCTCCGGGCACACCCACTCGTGCTTGCCCCAGACGCCCGAGGCGTGCGGCAGCCGCGCGCTCCCGAAGCGAGACTCGAAGCGGCGCTTCCACTCGGCGGCTGGCACGGTGCGCAGCGCCTCGAGATCGTGCGCCACCTCCAGCAGCGAGCCGCAGCGCGGGCAACGGTAGATGACCTCCCACAGCGAGGAGCGGAAGCCGCACCCCTCGCTGCAGGCGAACTCCGCTCGGAAACCAGGACCGGGCGCGCTCACTCCTGCACCACCACGCGCGTGCCACAGACCGAGCAGATCTTGTTCGGACGGGTGGGCGTGCGGCACTTGTGGCACGGGATCCACGGCGCGTCCCCATCCACGGCCCCCGGCGTCGCGGCGGCCTGGGTGACGCGGAGCTTGGGCAGGCGCATGCCGCAGCGATCACACACCAGGCCCTCGGCCTGGACGTTGCGGCAGTAGCGGCAGACAACCGCCCCGCTGGGCGCCGCGGTGCGCACCCCGTCATCCGCCGCGCGACCGGTATCCAGCTCGGGCACGGCCTCGACGCTGACCTTGTCGATCGGCGCCGCGCGCGTGGCCTCCAGATCCTGCACCGCCTGGGCTGGCAGATCGGGCCCGGCCTTCTGGCGGGTGTGGTCCAGCTCGGGCAGCGCCTGCGTCTCCACGGGCGCGCGGCCTCCGGCGTGGTGGGTCTGCTCCAACTCAGGAAGCGTCACGACGGGCACGGCGACGGCCTGGGGCGCCTGGAGCTTCTTGCCGCAGTTGTCGCACTCGGTTCCCTGCGCCTGTTGGTGTTCGCACACCGGGCAGATGATCATGGGGCGCACGTTAACGGGCAGCGGCGTGCCAGGGCAACGCGGGCGTCATTTCACTGAGGGTGCCGAGCCTCGCCCGTCATGGGCACGAAGCGCACGGGCAACAGGCGCTCGACCTGGGGAATCCCCCCGTTCCGAACCCGGGTGATGCGCAGCAGCTCCTGCGCGCCCCGCTCTGGCCCCACGGGGATGACCATGCGCCCGCCCGGCTCGAGCTGCCCCAGGAGCCGAGGAGGCACCGTCTCCGGGGCCGCCGTACCAATGACCGCATCGAAGGGCGCCGCCTCCGGCCAGCCGAGCGTGCCGTCCCCGAAGCGCAGATACACGTTCTGGAAGCCCAACCGTCGCATCAGCCTCCTCGACGAGCGGGCGAGCGAGGGGACGATCTCCACGGAGTACACCTCACGACACAGCTGGGCCAGCACCGCCGTCTGGTAGCCAGAGCCGGTGCCGATCTCCAGCACGCGCTCATGCCCCTTGAGCTGGAGCGCCTGGGACATGAGGGCGACGATATAGGGCTGGCTGATGGTCTGCCCGTGGCCGATGGGCAGCGGCGAGTCCTGCGTGGCGGCCGCCCGCGAGTGCTCCGGGACGAAGTCCGCGCGGTCCAGGCGGGCGATCGCGTCGAGCACCCGTCGGTCCCGAATCCCCTGCCGCTCCAGGAACTCCGCCAGCGCCACATCACCCATGGCCGTCCTCCCTATATAAGGATAGGCACCGCCAGAACCGACCCATGTAGGCAAGGCACCGCGACTATCCGACCTTCGCGAGTGCCAGCCTCCCCTCCCAGCGCTCCTCCAGCGCCTTCACCAGCCCCTGGTGCTCGGGGGCTCGCAGGAAGGGATCCCTCTCGAGGATCCGCCGGGCCTCGGCCTGGGCCAGGGAGAGCAGATCCCCATCCCGGGCGAGGTTGGCGACGGCCAGCTCGGGCAAGCCGCTCTGCCGCGTGCCGAGGAACTCGCCGGGCCCGCGAATCTCCAGGTCCTTCTCGGCGATGACGAAGCCGTCATTGCTGTGCTCCATGACGGCGAGCCGCTCGGTGGACTCCCAGGAGCGGGCGAGGCTGGCCACCAGGTAGCAGTGGCTCACGGCCGCGCCACGCCCCACCCGGCCACGCAGCTGGTGCAATTGGGACAGGCCGAAGCGCTCGGCTGCCTCGATGAGCATGACGGAGGCGTTGGGCACGTCCACGCCCACCTCCACCACGGTGGTACACACGAGGATGTGGATCCGCTTCTGGCGGAAGTCCTCCATCACCGCGTCCTTCTCCTCGGGCTTCATCCGCCCGTGGAGCAACCCCACGCGTGCCTGCGGAAACACCAGCTGCACCTTCTCCGCGCCCCGGGTGGCGTCCTCCAGGTCCAGCTTCTCGGACTCCTCCACCAGCGGATAGACGATGTAGGCCTGGTGGCCCTTGGCGATCTCGGCGGCCACGCCCTCGTAGACGCGGGCGCGCTGCTGCTCGTTGAAGACGCGGGTGGTGACGGGCGTGCGGCCCGGGGGCAGCTCGTCGATGACGGAGACATCCAGGTCCCCGTACATCGTCATCGCCAGGGTACGGGGAATGGGCGTGGCGGTCATCACCAGCACATCGGGCTTGAGGCCCTTGCTCATCAGCGAGTGGCGCTGGAGCACGCCGAAGCGGTGCTGCTCGTCGATGACGACGAAGCCCAGCCGCTCGAAGGCCACATCTCCCTCGATGAGGGCGTGGGTGCCCACGGCGAGGCGGATGTCTCCCCGGGCGACGGCCTCGCGCAGCTCGCGCTTCTGCTTGGCGGTGCCGGCGGCGCTGATCAGCCCCACGCGGAAGCCCAGCGGCTCCAGGAGGCGGCGGAAGGTGCGCTCGTGCTGCTCGGCGAGGATCTCCGTGGGGGCCATGACGGCCACTTGGTAGCCGTCCTGCAGCGCGAGCAGCGCGGACACCAGGGCCACGGCCGTCTTGCCGGAGCCCACGTCGCCCTGAACCAGGCGGTTCATGGGCTCGGGGCGCGCCATGTCCTGGGCGATCTCTTCAATGACTCGGCGCTGCGCCCCCGTGAGCATGAACGGCAGGGCGCTCCGGGCGCGCTCCATGCGAGGCGCGGAGACATCGAAGGCGATGCCGCGCTCCGTCTTGACGCCCTGGCGCTTGAGGCCCACGCCGAGCTGGAGGAAGAACAGCTCATCGAAGGCCAGCCGCAGGTGCGAGGGGCTGCGGTGGGCGTCGAGCCGCTCCAGGTCCGCGTCGTCCGGCGGGAAGTGGATGTGACGCAGGGCCTCCGGCAGCGTCATCAGATTGAGCTTCTGGCGCAGGGCCTCGGGCAGGGGCTCCTCGAGGTGCTGGGCGTAGCTGTCGGCGACACGGGAGGCCAGCTCGCGGTAGGAGCGCTGATCCCCCCGCTCCAGGCCCGGGTAGATGGGGACGATGCGGTTGAAGTGGATGGAGGAGGACTCGAGATCCTCGGCGGGCTCGATCTCGGGGTGGGCGATCTCCCGGCCGGAGGTGGAGGCGCGCACCTCGCCGGAGAGCACCAGCCGCTTGCCCACGGTGAAGCGGCCCTTGAGCCACGGGCCGGCGTGGAAGTAGGTGGCGGCGATGGAGCCCGAGCGGTCGGCGACGACGGCCCGGAAGTAGCGCTTGCCGTTGCGCCCTGCCACGTAGTCGGCGCTCCGGACGACGCCCACGGTGACGCCGCGCTGGCCCGGATCCAGCTCGGCGATGGTCATCAGCTGACGCCGGTCCTCGTAGCAGCGCGGCAGGAGGAAGAGGATGTCGCCCACGCGCCGCAGGCCCTTCTTGTTTAGGGTGGCCAGGAGCCGCGGCCCCAGCCGCTTGCCCAAGGTCTTCAGCGCGATGGACAGCGGGCCCGAGCGAGGGGCGATGGAGAGCAGCTTCGCCTCGGAGCGGGACTCCTCGGAGCCAGGGGCGCGCTTGCGCTTCTTCGGGGCGGCGGCCTTCTTCGCGGCGGCGGGAGCGGCGCGAGCAGGAGCCGGCTGAGCCGGAGGAGGCGTCAGTACCAGCGGCTCACACGGAGGAGGCACCGGCTCCGAGGCCTTCCAGGCAGGAACAGAAGCCACGGCACGCACAGCAGCCACGGTAGGCACACCGCCAGAGCCCCCCTCGGCGGGAGCACTCCGGGCCACCTGCTCCAGCTCCACGGGGAGCGCCAACCCGCTGAGCTTGAGCGCGCCCACGACACTCCGCAGCGCGGCCTTGCGTCGCTCGGGAGTAGGATGGTCCACATGCGGCAGGGCGGCGCGCAGCTGCGACAGCGCACGCACATCCACCCCACTGGCCCCCGCGAGCGCCCGCTCCACCACCGTGCGCAAATCCTTCACGGTGGACAGGTGGGCGAAGTCGCGCTGGCACGCGTAACGAAGCGGTCCGACGAGGCTGGCGAGGGGGTGGCTCACAGGCGGGTCCGAGCGCTCATCCTAAAGAGTGGGGATGACGTCCCGCACCAAATGAAAACGGGGGAGCGAGCCAAGGCCCACTCCCCCGGCTGCCGCTCCAGCGGCGAGGCCTCACGAGGCGGGCGGCGCCTCTTCATCCGGAGGATCCTCGAAGCGGACCTCCTCGATCTCGTACTCGCGCTCGCCTCCGGGGCTGCGCACGAGGGCGGTGTCGCCCACCTTCTTGCCGATGAGGGCGCGGGCCACGGGCGAGGTGACGGCCAGCCAGCGCTTTTTGATGTCGGCCTCCAGCTCGCCGACGATCCGGTAGGTGACGGCCTTGTCGGTCTCGGCGTCCTTGAGGACGACGGTGGCGCCGAAGACGACCGCGTCGCCCTTGAGCTTGCTGGTGTCGATCACCTCGGCGCGGGCGATCCAGTCATTGATGTCGAGGATGCGGCCCTCGATGTGGGACTGCTTCTCCTTGGCCGCGTGATACTCGGCGTTCTCGCGCAGGTCCCCGTGCGCGCGTGCCACCTCGATCTCCCGGGAGATCTTCAGCCGCTCGACGGTCTGGAGGTGCTTGAGCTCCTCCTTGAGCTTCCGGAGACCGTGAGGGGTCATCGGGATGTTGCCGCCACTCATTGCTACCGCTCCTTCCACCACCGAGACGAGTGCTCGCCTGCCCGCCCGCCACCACAGGCGGAAGGGCAACCACACAGAAAGTTTGGAATGTAGAGAACGTTTGACAACCGAGCAAACGAAAGCGGCAGGCCCTGTGCGGCTGGGCCTTGGGTGTCTGGCAGGCAACCCATTAGGCTGGCCGCCATGCTGCTGGTCCGTGAGGTCCGAACGCTGGCGGGGAACCTGACGAACGAAGACTTTCGTCGGCAGGTGGGCCCCTTCGTCCTCGTGCGGCGGCCGCCGGACCCCGTGGTGGCGAAGATGGCGATGCGGCTGGGGGCCCAGCGCACCAAGGTGGCGCGCACCTCGGCCGACTCCAAGATTCTGATGGCGGAGCTGCTCCAGCAGTTCGATGATCTGGGCGTGGCCACCCTCCCCCCCATCCACGGCAGCGAGGAGCTGACGGTCGGGCGACTGCCCGACAACGATCTCGTGGTGGATGACCCCTCCGTGTCCAAGCGCCACGCGATGCTGCGGTGGGACAACGTGGCGCGCCGGTGCGTGGTGTCGGACCTGGGCTCGCGCAACGGAACGACGATCAACGCCGACTACGTACGCGATCCGAACACGATGGTGAGCGACGGGGACGTGCTGAGCTTCGGGGACGCGGAGTTCTGCTTCCTGGAGACCTCCAGCCTCCTGGCCATGCTGCGCACCCACCAGCCCCTCTGAGACGACCCACGTGATCTCGGTCAAAGAACTGCGAGCGCTCGGCGCATCCCTCCCGGCGGGGACGTTCCGCCGCCAGCTCGGGCCCTTCGCCCTCATCCAGCGCCCGCCCAGCGAGTCCTCCTCGGCGGTGCTGGCCCCCACCCGCGTGGCGGATACGGGGACGATCGAGCTGGGCATGCTCTCGCTGCTGTTCGAGTTCGAGAACCTGCTCGTCGCCACGCTGCCGCCGCTGAAGGAGACGGACGCGCTCACCATCGGGCGGCTGCCGGACTGCGACGTGGTGCTGGAGGACTCCTCGGTGTCCAAGATGCACGCGCAGCTGCGCTGGAGCGAGGCCGACCGCCGCTGCACGGTGAAGGACCTGGGCTCGCGCAACGGCACGTTCCTCAACGGCGCCACCCTTGGGGACCGCGAGGTGACGCTGCGGGACGGGGACATCCTGAGCTTCGGCTACGTGCAGTTCTGGTTCCTGCTCACGGAGACGCTGTACGCCCGGCTGCGGAACCCACCCGGCGGGATGGGCTCTCACAGCGGGTAGGCCGGCTCAGGGACCCGGCGTGAACGTGAGCGCCCGGCGCATCGTGGAGCGGATGCTGCTGGGGGGCGTGAGCGCGAAGATCCGATTCCGCACCCAGCGCGCGGCGGCGTTCTCCCACTGGGCCACCCCACCGAGGCGACGGGACCGGACCACGAAGTCATTGGCGCGCGGCACCCGCAGGGCCTCGTAGCGCGACAGGGCCGTGGGCAGCTCCGCCTCGCGGGCCAGGCAGCGCGCCAGCACCACCGCGTCCTCCACCGCCTGTCCGCCACCCTGCCCCATGTTCGGAGTCATCGGGTGCGCAGCGTCCCCCAGCAGCACCACGCGCCCGCGTGACCAGTGCGGCACCGGGGGCCGATCGAGGATGTCGGTGCGCACGATCGCGGCCGCCTGCGTGTTCTCGATGAGGGCGCGGATGGGCGCGTGCCAGTCCGAGAAGCGCGAGAGGAGCTCGGTGCGCGAGTCCGGAGCATCGATTCCGCCCTGGGGCGCGTTGGCGGTGGCGAACCAGTAGGTACGCCCGCCATCGATGGGCACGATGCCGAAGCGGGCCCCGCGCCCCCAGCTCTCGGAGGTGGCGGACGGGTCCGCGATGCCGGGCACCTCGCACACCCCGCGCCAGCTCGTGTAACCCGCGTACCGGGGCTCGCCATCGTTCAACAGTTGGGCACGCACCACGGAGCGCAGGCCGTCGGCGCCCACCAGCAGATCGCCCTGGACCTCGGAGCCATCGGAGAGCCGGACGAAGAGGCCGCCGGGCTCGTCGCGGAAGCTCACCACCTTCACCCCGAGGGTGAGCGACTCGGAGCCCAGCGCCTCCTGAAGCGTCTCCTGGAGCCGGGCCCGGTGGATGGCGATCATCGGCGCGCCGAGCTCCTCGGCCATCTCGCCCACCAGCATCGTCCCCAACGTGCGGCCCTGCTGATCCTGGATGGAGCCGCGCTGCATGACATGGCCGGCCGCGGCGACAGCCGCATCGACTCCGATCGTCCGGAACGCGAGCATCGCGTTGGCCTGCATGGTGATGCCGGCGCCGATGGGGCGCAGGGTCGCGGCACGCTCGAAGACCCGGACGGAGAAGCCTGCCCGGCGCAGGGCGACCCCCAACGTGAGACCTCCGATGCCCGCGCCCGCGATGAGAATCGTCCGGTTCGTATCCATGTCCAGAGGTGTAGACCTTGGGACCTCCACTGACAATGGACAAGGCGCGTCACTCGGACCCGTTGTCGGTGAAGCGTCGATGGGGTTTCCTTCGGAGGATGAGAACCCCGAGCTTCGTCCTCGCCCGCGCTCCCGTCTGGCTCCTGGTGGTGCTGCTGGCCGCCGCGTGCGGCAAGCCCGAGGAGATGACCGTCATCCAGGAGGGCGTGGAGCTGCGAGAGACCGCCCACGTCGACGCGGCGGTGGCGGAGAAGCTGCCGCTGGGGGCGCGGGTCACCCTGCATGCGCCTCACTTCTGGGAGGACTCGGAGTGGCACCGCATCGAGACGAAGGCGGGCCCTCGCTGGACGAAGCTGGAGGGGCTGGCCCCCTACCCGCTCCGAGGAGAGACGCGGTTCGTTCGGGTGGAGGAGCTGCCAGTCCGCGCGACGCGGGAGTCCTCGGGTCGCCTCCTCGAGACGGTGCTGAAGCTGGGGGACGAGGTGCAGTTGCTGGCCGCGGAGCCACCGGGTGAACAGGACTACCGGGGCGTCATTCGCGGCGGGCTGCTGCTGGGCTACGTGGACGGGTTCGGGCTCGGCGCGGAGAAGCCCACGACGCGCAACCTCCTGGAGACCGCGAAGGAGTACCTCCGGCAGGGGGACATGGCGCGCACGAAGGCGCTGGCCCGGGCCGCCGCGACGATGGCCGAGGGCACCGGCAGGAGCGGCGCGCTCGTCCAGGCGCTGGAGCAAGCGGAGACGGAGCCGTCCGCGCTGCTGGACGAGCTGACCAGCTTTGGAGAGAAGGCGTATGGCGACACCCCGCCGGCCAAGGGTGCCGTGGGCTACGTCGTCCCCTACCGGGCCTCGCTCCGGGAGGGTCCGGACCTGCGCGATCCCATCATCACCGTGCTCCCGGTGGAGGCGGCCGTGGAGGTGCAGGTGCTCCAGGGAGAGTGGGCACAGGTGGCGCTCATCGCGAAGCAGACGCCGTGGATGTCGGTCGATCTGGGGGACCTCGCCCAGGTCCAGGCGGGAGACACGGCGGAGCTCTCCTCGGCCCAGCGAGGCGCCCGCGCCCGAGGCTACCTGCAGCTCACCTCGATCCAGGCCAAGCGCCTGAGCCCAGCCGAGCACCTCGCCAAGGTGAACGCCCTGTCCCGAGAGGAGCACGAGGAGCAACGGCTGGAGCTGCTCAAGCGGGCGCTGGTGATCGCCGAAGCGAAGGATGTGTCCCAGATCGCCCCGGCGCTGATCGACGAGGCCTTCCAGTCCGAGCGCTACCGCCTGGCGGTCGCCGCGGCCGTCCGCATGAAGGAGCCAGAGCGGGCCCAGGACGCCCCGGACAAGGGTTGGCGGATCGAGACGGTCACCAGCATCTACGGGTGCTCGGGGCCTCCCCTGGAGGCGCAGGTCGAGCGGGTGGACTTCGAGCCGGACAACGACTACCCCAAGCCCGCTGGCAGTGTCTGCGCGCTGGTCACGGGGTTCTCCTCCCCCTGTGACGTGTGCCTGTCGGACCTGGCCGAGTACGACGATGAGGAGCGTCAGCGCGTTCTGAAGGACAAGGTGGGCGTCGACAACGCCCTCAGCACCCACGAGGACGTCATCACCCGTCACCTCAAGGCCACCACGAACCTGGAGGATGCCTACCCCCGGCCGTCACGGATGAAGGTGACGGTGCGCACGGCCGCCGGCGCCCCGCCCGGCCGCCTCTTCCTCTTCGAGCTGCCGCTGGAGGTGGATCGCTACCAGCCCAAGCTGGCGATCTCTCCCTCCTTCAAGGAAGCCCGCGTGTCCGAGGTGGCGCTGTTGGACTCCGCGGCCCAGGGCAAGTGGGAGTACTGGATGAGCACCCTGCAGTGGGAAGACGTGGCCCACGGCGCGGTGTTCGCTCCAGAGCCGAAGGCGGCCCGGAAGGCGGTGCAGGACTTCGCGCGTGCCCTCAAGGCCAACCCTGCGGAGGTGCGCTCCCGGAACGAGTCGGCGGGCGTGGTGTACGCGGTCCACGTCTCGGAGCACTGCGGCAGGTGCCCCGGCCGTCGCGAGTGAGCCGAGGCTAGGCGGCCGCTCCCGCCTCGAAGCTGGCGGCGAGGGACTCCAGGGCCTCGGTGCGGGTCACCGCCAGCCGAGCGGTGGCTCGGGTGATGGGGACGGTGGCGGCGGGAGACTGGCTCCGCAGGAAGTCCTGCGCGGACATCGTCCCCTGGAAGAAGCGCTGGGAGTGGTCCATCCACCGGGGGATGGCGGCCTCACCGAACCGCCGGTAGAGGAACGAGGCGGCCGGAGAGGCGCGCAGGTCGAAGGACGTCTCGCTCGCCCGCCCGAAGGCGAGCACGGCGCGCAAGGTCGGGTCCTGGTCCTGCGCGATGTCCTCGGCGGGAGGCAGATAGTGCTCGAGCCGCTTGCTGGTCCCGGAGGGCTTGGGCAGCCCGCCCGTGAAGAGCTCGAGCGGCGCATCGCCTCCCGTGGCGATGGCCAGCGCCTCCAGGATCGCCACCGGGTAGAGCTTGGTGCGCAGGTAGCGCACGGAGAAGTCCAGGTTGCGCGCGGTGGCCTCCAGGAGCTGCTGGTGCTCCTCGGGAGGCGGCTCACCCTGGTACTGGGGGAAGACCCGGGCGGGGGTGAGCGAGCTGAGGAAGCCCTCCATCTTGTGGAGGGCGATGCGGTACTCCCGGATCGAATAGACATCCGGCGTCCGGAGCGCGGGGTTCGTCTCCGGCAGCAGCTTCCAGGTGTTGTCGAGGAAGCGCGCGGGATCCGGATCAGCGAAGTTCTGCACGTCCCGGAAAGAGACGTGGAGCGCCCGGCGAACGGCCGCGTGGATCTCCTGCTCGTCCAGCCCGAGCGAGAAGCGGGCGTTGGCGCTCCGCATCCGGTCCGCCATGTTCTGGAAGGGCGAGCGGCCCTGCGCATCCAGGCCCCGGAAGGCAATGGTGCCCTCGATGCAGGCGACGATCTCGGCGATCGCGAACAGCGGCAGCCGGGGGGCCAGCTCCCGGGCGGCCACCAGCGCGCTCAGCAGCTCATTGAGCCCGCTGAAGGGAGACAGGCGCGCTCCGGGCTGGACACCGAAGAGCTCATGAACGAGCTGGGCGGGCACATCGTCCTCGGCCAGCGGCTTGAGCACGTACACGTTCGGCCCGGGCTCGGCGTACGCGCCCACCACGTTGTTGATGCGGGAGGACATGCCCTGATCCACCTGCACGTAGACGATGTCGTGAAACAGGCCGGCCAGGGCCTCGATGGCATCGGTCGTCTGGGTGAGATCGAAGACATGGTCGTGGGTGTGGAAGAGGCGCGCGCGGCCGGCCATGGCCTCGTCCACGATGACGCTCCAGCGCTCGACCTCGGCGGGCGGAGCCGGGTGCCCCAAGTCGCGCAGAGCTCCAGCGAAGGTGTGGATGATGCGGTGGATGGGGGCGAGCTCTTCGCCTTCGGCACGGCTGTACATACCCCCACTATAGTCTCCAAGGCTGATCAACGGTCCTTTGCGGCCGCAATCTGGAGGGCGCCGTGCCAAAGCTTGTATACCGGGGAATACTCCTGCTGATGCTCGGTGGGGGCGGCGGCGTCCTGGCCCAGCAGCGGCCCACCTCCTCCGAGCGCTTCGTCACGGCGGCCCGGGAGGTGCTCGGTGTACCCTATGACTTCGGCGGCCGGCTCCGGGAAGCGGAGGACGGCATCGACTGCCAGGGCGTGCTCTTCTACGCGGCGGAGCGTGTCGGACAGTGCGGCTGGAAGTCTTTCTCCGTAATGCCCACGCAGTCCGTCCCGGACGGAGAGCTGGGAGTGAGCGTGGAAGGCCTGTCGCCCGTGGCCTCCTCGGAGTTGGAGCTCTCGAAGCTCCAGCCGGGGGACGTGCTGCTGCTGGTCGGCCATGGCCGGAATCCGGCGGAGCCCTCCATCGGCATGCTGAAGGGCCAGCCGGTGTGGGTCTGGCACACCGGGCTCTACAGCGGCGGGGGCAAGTGGATCGTCGGGGACCACTTCGCGGGCCAGGTGGTGGAGGTGGACCTGAAGCAGTACCTGGCCGAGCACGCGGACAGCTATGTCGGGCTGTGGGTGACCCGGATGGCCGAGGGCCCCCGCCCGAAGCGCTGCCGCAAGCACGCTCCCATGAAGCTCACCCCGGCCCACCGAACGGCGAGGTGAAGCCGAGCACCCCGCGCGGCGCCCGGTTCACCGTGCGGTCGAAACGTGAATCCGCGGCAGGCGCTGGGCCCAGGGGCGGGCCCGCTCGAGCTGCCCGGCCAGGCGGAACAGCGTGGCCTCGTCGCCCCAGCGCCCGGCGAACTGGGTCCCCACCGGCATTCCCTCGGCGCTCCAGTGGAGCGGCACGTTCATGGCGGGCTGGCCCGTCACGTTGAACAGGCCCGTGAACGCGCAGTACGAGAAGGTGCGAGAGGCCCACTCCTGAGCGGTCGTCGGCTCGTTCGCCTTCAGCACACCCAGCCGGTACGGCGCGAAGGGCATCGTAGGGGTGAGCAGGACGTCATGCTCCACGAAGAAGCTGGCCACCGCGCGCGTGACGCGGTTCACGATCGCGAAGGCCCGCTGCATCTCCAGGGACTTGAGGCCCAGGCCATGCTGCAAGGTGGCCCAGTTGGCGGCCTCGAGTGTATCGGGCCCTGGCTTCCGGCCCGTCATGCCGGCGAGTCCAAATGCCCAGCCCGCCAGCCCGGAGCTCCAGATGGCCAGCAACGCTTCCTCCATGACCTCGTGGACGTAATCCGGCCGCGCCTCGACCACTTCGTGGCCCAGGTCCTGGCACAGCCGCGCCACATCCTCCACCGCGGCCACGCACTCGGGGCTGACCGCGACTCGGGACGCGGGTGAGGCGCGGGTGAAGGCGATGCGCAGGCGCCCGGGCTCCCGCTTCACCTCTTCCAGATAGGGCCGCTCCGGAGGAGCGATGTGGAACGGGGCGCCCACATCAGGCCCCATCGTGGCATCCAGCATGGCGGCGCTGTCGCGCACCGTCCGAGACAGGATGTGCTCCACGCCCATGCCGTTGAGCGGCTCCCCGACATCGGGCCCGGAGGGAGTCCGGCCCCGAGTCGGCTTCAAGCCAAAGAGGCCGCACAGGGAGGCGGGGATGCGAATGGAGCCGCCCCCGTCATTCGCATAGGCCAGGGGCACCATGCCGGAGCTCACGGCCGCCGCCGAACCGCCGCTCGAGCCGCCCGGGCTGTACTCCGGGTTCCACGGGTTCTGCGTGGCACCGTGCAGCACGGGCTCGGTGGTGGCGTTGAAGCCCAGCTCTGGCGTGTTGGTCCGCCCCAGCGGGACGAGGCCCGCCTTGCGGTAGCGCCCCATGAGCGCGGTGTCATGCGGCAGCACCAGCCCCTGGAACAGCCGGCTGCCGGAGTCCGAGGGGATTCCGGCCGCGTGCATCACCAGATCCTTGAACAGGAAGGGCAGCCCGGTGAAGGGGCCCTCGGGCAGGCCACGCTCCAGCGTGGTACGCGCCTCCTTCTCCAGCACATCGATGACGGCGTTGAGGGAGGGGTTCACCGCCTGGATGGCGGCCAGGGCGATCTCGACCAGCTCCTGGGGCTTTACTTCCCTTCGGCGGACGAGCTCCGCCAGGCCGAGACCATCGAACTTCGCGTACTCGCTCAAGTGCATGGCAAAGCTCCTCTATGGCAGCACGGTAATACGGCCCTGCGCCGGCGGAGTCAGCGGGTTGTGGGAGCGCAGATAGGCCTCGAGCACGTTGGTATCCACGTCACCGGTGAGCAGATCCTTGCCCTCGGTGAAGACCAGGTAGTCGTCGCCACCGGAGGCCATGAAGTTGTTCACCGTGACGCGGTACTCCGCGTCCGGGCGGATGGGCGTGCCATGGAGGGTGATGGACGCCGGGTCGATCTTCTGCCCCACCGGCGCCGACTCGCTCCAGGCGTAGGTGAAGCCCTCGGACACCTGCATCACGAGCCGGGTCGTTCCTCGGAACTGCTGCTCCAGCACCCGCTCGATCTGCGCGCCCGTGAGCGTCATCGTCACCATGTTGTTGGCGAAGGGCTGCACGGTGAAGACCTCGCTGTAGGTGATGTCGCCGACGTTGATGTCGGCGCGCACGCCGCCCGGGTTCTGGAGGGCGATGACCGCGTTGCCCACCTGCGGGCCGCTCGTGGCCGCGAGCATGGCGTCCGCGACGACTCTGCCCATCGAGTAGTCACCGCCCTGGCCCGGCGGGAGCGGGCGAGGGGGGAGCTTCAGCTCGACCGGGGTGTTGCCGATGACGCGGTTGGCCAGGGGCGCGGCCCTGCTGACGTAGTCACTCACGAACGTGTCCACCTGGGGAGTCGCGGTGTCGCGGGTAACGATGACGTTGCGCGCGGTGGCCTCCACCACGTCCCGGGTGGTGGGATCCAGCACCAGATCGATGTCGGTCACGAGGCGCCCATGGCTGGCGGCGCTGGTGACGCGCTTGCCGTCGATGACGCAGTTGTACGCCTGGTGGGTGTGACCGGAGACGACCACGTCCACCGCGTCATCGAACCGCTCGGTGAGCTCCACGATGGGGCCGGAGATGCCCGGGCACGCGTCATACGCGCCCGTCGGCATGCCGCCCTCGTGCAGGACGACCACGATGGCCTCCACGCCCTGAGCCTTGAGGTCGGGGACCAGGGCGTTGACGGTGTCCGCCTCGTCCTGGAAGGTGAGGCCACCGATACCGGCCGGGTTGACGATCTTCGAGGTGCCCTCGAGCGTCATCCCGATGAAGGCGACCTTCACACCCTCGAACTCCTTGATCTCGTAGGGAGGAAGGAGCGTCTCCTTCGTGGCCACGTTCTTGAAGACGTTGGCCGACAGGAACTTGAACTTCGCGCCGGTGAAGGTCGTGGCGCCCTGGCACCCGTCGGCGTGGCAACCGCCGTTCTGCATGCGCAGCAGCTCGGCCTGGCCATCATCGAACTCGTGGTTGCCCACGCCGTTGATGTCCAGACCGATCAGGTTCATCAACTCGATGGTGGGCTCGTCGTGGAAGATGCCCGAGACCAACGGCGAGGCGCCGATCAGATCTCCCGCGGAGACGACCACCGTGTTCGGGTTCTCCTCCCGCAGCTTGGAGATGTGGTGGGCGAGGTAGGTCGCGCCGCCCGCGTTGACGTCGACGGTTCCGACGCCACCGTCGGTGGTCGTGCTCGGGACCGTGATGCGCCCGTTGCTGCCGGAGGGAGCCTCCAGGTTGCCGTGAAAGTCATTGATGGCCAGCACCTGGACGCGGACGGGCTCACGCGGCTTCGCTTCATCCCCACAGCTCACGTGGGACAAGAACAGGGAGCCGACGACGCCCGCCCCAAGGAACTTGAAAGCCATGGGGCGCTTCAACGCACGCAGAATGACGAAAGGAGAAGGAATCATGGGCGCGCAGGGAAATACCTGAAAACCGCTGCGCGCGGAACCACTCGGGAGCGCTAGCGATCGCCCCAGGCGAGACCGACACCCAGGGTGAAAGCGACGCCGTGTCTCCAGGCCGCGTCGGGAGGCTTCATGCCCTGGTAGAGCAGCTCGGTGCTCAGCGTGAGCGCGCTCCCCGGAGCCGCGTGCAGGCGCAGCCCGAGCGGCACGCCAACACGGCGCTGTCCCTCCCACGAGACGAGACCCACGCCCACGGCGGCGCGAAGGTCCAGGCCCAGCGGATAGCCGGGACGCGCGGTCCACAGCGGAGGCGAGAGCACCGCCAGAGCCCAACCTCCTGGGCGAAGCGATGCCTCGGAGCCCCCCACCCCGCGCTTCCAGTCCACGGACAGCATCAGCGCGTGCGGCAACGGAAGCTCCGCGCGAAGGCCAAGCACGGGAGCCATGCCCCGCGAGTCCTGGGAGAGGCCCCCCAGGAACTGGAGGGACAGCGCTGGCGCGGGCCGGAACCCACGCAGCGCCACGGAGGTGTCCGCCGAGGCCGCCTCCTCGAACCTCGCGCTCGCCCACTCGAGGAAGGCGCGGGTATAGGCGACGGCGCCCGAGATGCGCGCGTCCATGAACGCAGCGTAGCCGGCCGGGTCCACGTCACACATGCGCCCGTTCCAGGACACCCGGGCCCGGCCGAACGCATTGCCCACCTTGGCGCCATAGCCACCGAACACGCCGGGCCCAGGCGTCTCGGGCTCGGACCAGAAGGCGCTCCAGGGGATGGCGCCTCCCGACACGGTCAGGAACTCGCCGCGCACGGCGGCCAGGGTCTCCCGCGCGAGCGCCCGCTGCGCCTCATCTCCGGAGAGCGGCGCCACCTCGCGACGCGAGACACGGGCGAGGGAAGCGCTGACGCCATACCGCTCGAAGCGATCGCCCAGGCCATGATTCACCGGCACCACGTGGGGGGGAGAGGCCATGTCCTGCACGTGGTGGGCGAGGTGACCGGCGCGATCGAAGGCGCGGGCCATGTCTCCATGGCGGGCGGCCTCGAGCGCCTCCCCCCACAACTCCCGAACGCGCGAGTCCGAGGCCCGACGCACGGCGGTGTCGAGCGAGCCCTCGGGGGAATAGAAGTGGTGCCAGCCGGTCCACTTCACGTGGAGGTTGAGATCCTCGGCCGTGGCGCCATGCACCACCGCACTCCGGTACCGCGCGAGCAGGGGGTGCGCCGCGGAGCCTGACGCCGAGTCGATCGCCGCCTCGGTGAGGCGCTGATGGTCGCCCACCGAGAAGGCGCCCGCGCGCAGCGGAACTCCCAGGCTCAGGAGCAGCACGGCGGCAAAGCGAGCGAGCATCACCCAACGCATGATGACGCCAACGCTTCAGGAAGCAGGCTTCACTCGCCACGAATCAAGCTCGGCGGCCCACCGGACGGGCGTCCAGGGGCCTGGGCGTCACGAGATGCGGGGCCGAGAAGGCGGCCCTCCCTTGCGCCGGGAGATGGTGATCGAGGTCCAGATGAAGGCCCCCACGGCGATGGCGATGGCCACCACCCAGTACCAGAACAGCGGGCTGCGGGTGACCGCCTGCTCGGGGAGATTGGGTCCCTGACCGGCCTGGGCCAGGGCCAGCAGTGGCGTGAGAAGGCAGAACAGGAAGGCTGGCATCGTTCGCATGGTCGTCCTCATCTGCGAGGAACGTTGGCATCCCCCCTACCCTGCACAAGCCGGGTTAGCTTTGGGTGCATGCTGACCGAAGTGCAGGCAGGGCCCTACACCGTCCGAGGCATCTCGGTGGGCGGGGTGTACACGTCGCTGCAGGTGCCGGAGCTGGGCGTGGTGCTCGACGTGGGGGTGCCGCTGCGGAGCTTCGCCACGACGGACCACGTCTTCCTGAGCCACGGCCACTCGGACCACGCCAGCGCCCTGGGGGCGCTGCTGGGAATTCGCGGGCTGGTAGGCAAGCACACGCCCGCTCGCGTGTTCCTGCCCGCGGAGATCGAGTCGGCGGTCCAGGAGGCGCAAGCGGCGCTCTGCCGGCTTCACCGCTCGGCGATCTCCTTCCAGACCATCCCCATGCTCCCGGGCGAGACCCTCAAAGTCTACAAGGACCTCTGGGTGCGCGCCTTCCGGACGCACCACGCGGGCCCCTCGCTGGGCTACCAGTTCCTGCGCCGCATCACGAAGCTCAAGCCCGAGCACCAGGGCCTGCCCGGAGAGGAGCTCGCCCGCCTGCGCCGCGAGGGAGCGCCGGGCATCTTCGAGGAGATCGAGCGGCGCGAGCTGGCCTATGCCACCGACACCCTGTCGAAGGTGCTGGAGACGGCGCCGGAGATCCTCGACAGCCGGGTACTGATCCTCGAGTGTACCTACCTCGATCAGTCCCGGACGGTGGAGGAGACCCAGGAGCGCCTACACGTCCACCTGGACGAGATCATCGCTCGGGCGGACCGGTTCCAGAACGAGGCCCTGGTGTTGATGCACTTCAGCCAGGCCTACCCGCCCACGGCGGTACACGACATCATCCGCCAGCGTGTGCCGCCCGCGCTGCTGGAGCGGGTCCGCGTCTTCGCTCCGGACACCAGCCGCTGGTTCGGCTGAAGCCAATGCACCCGGGGTGCATTGAAGCCCACCTGGAGGGTCGGTACCCTCTGGCCCCATGGCTCAACCTGCCCAACCGCTCTCCTCCCCTCCCCCCTCCCCGCATCTGGTGGGAATGCCCCAGGACCCCGAGGGGCCGCGCTTCCGCTTCCTGCCGCCGGTGGGCTCGTGGAAGTTCCACCTGCTGCTGAGCGCGGTGGCCATTTTCATCCTCGGGCCGCTGGGAGGCGTGGCATCGGCGTACATGAACTTCAGCCTGGGCTTCTTCGTGGGAGGCCAGGTGCTGGCGGGCATCCTCGGCAGCGCCGTCACGTACGGGTACGGGCCCGAGGGCAAGCACGGCGCCAACTACATGCAGACGATGGCCGCCTCGGTGGCCTCGCTGTGCGCCATGAGCGCGCTGATCCAGGCCATGGTGTGGCTGGGCATGCCGATGCCGGAGACCTGGAAGCTGATGCTCTTCATGGCGTGCATCGGCATGTTCGGCGTGGGCGTGGGCATGCTCTACACGCCGCTGCTGGTGGACAAGCTGCAGCTCGAATACCCCTCGGGCTACGCGGTGGCCAACATCCTGCGGGCACTGACGGACAAGCGCCTCTTGAAGGTCTCGATCGCCAAGCTGGGTGGCGGCACGGGGCTGGGCGCGGCGGTGGCGTGGCTCACCGAGCACGTGGAGGCGGTGGCTCGACTCGCCACGAGCGCCTCGACCTTCGGCGCGGGCATGGTGGTGGGCAGCCGCGTCACCGTCCCCGCCATCCTCGGAGGCCTGGCGGGCCTGGGGTTGGCGCCCTACCTGCGGGAGATCGGCTGGCTGGGGCCGAATGATCCCTTCCGGAAGACGGGCTTCCTCATCGCGCTGGCGATGATCTGCGGCGCGGCGCTGGTGGACATCTCGCTGCTGGCGGTGAAGGCGGTGGCACGCATCCGCGCTCGCGCCGGGGCGGCGGAGGTGGACACGGAGCCAGCCTGGAAGAAGGTCAACGTCCCGCGGCTGATCGCGTGGGTGGGGTTCTGGGGCGCGGCGGTGGTGGTGGTGGCCACGCAGGTGCTGGATCAGCCGATCGGCTTCGTGCTCTTCGGGCTGGGGCTGTCGCTGTTGTTCGTGTTGATCAACGGCATCTCGCTGGGCATCACCGACCAGAACCCCATCTCGAGCGCGTTCGTCATCTCCGTGCTGCTGATGTCGCTGCTGGGGCTGACGGAGCCGCTGGTGGGGATGATGGTCTCCAGCATCCTGCTGGTCGCCACGGCGGTGGGCTGCGACATGCAGCAGGACCGCTCGACGGGTTGGCGGCTGGGGACGAACCGGTTGCTGCAGTTCCGCTATCAGGTGATCGGCATCCTGATGGGAGCGGTGTTGTGCGTGGGGCTGGCGAAGCTGTTCATGACGGCGTACCCGGTGCTGACGGTGAACCTCTTCGACAACCCGGAGGCGAAGCAGGGCCAGTGGAGCTCGGCGATGACGTACAAGCTCGTGGGAGCCGTCAAGGACATCGGGCACCTGTCGGGCTACAAGGTGAAGGCGATCCTCATTGGCCTGAGCATCGGCTTCGTCATCGAGGTGCTGCGCAAGGTGGTGCGCGGCAACGCCCGCTACCAGCGCTACGTGCAGGGCTCGCGCAAGGGCTTCGTGCTGGGTTGGACGATGGACGCGGTGGTGCTGGCGAGCCCGTACGCCACGTCCTTCGGTGGCTTCGTGGATCTGCCGGTGTCGCTGTGGTTTGGCGCGGGCGGCATCCTCACCTCGGTGTGGAACACGATGGGGGCCAGGGCCGCCGCACCGAAGGAAGGGTCAACGGAGCTCCCGTCGGACATGAGCACCACCTCGCTCATTGGTGGTGGCCTCATCGCGGGCGAGTCGCTCTACTTCCTCATCGTGGGCATCATCGGACTGCTGGCACTGCTAGGCTAGGCGCCACCCGCGACACACGGGGCCCCACGCGGCCCTGAGGGGGGGCATCCTTGCGAAAACGGCGAACCCCAGGCGGAGGACGCCTCCCGGGAGGGCTGGACCTTCCCGGTGCTCCTCCCCACGTGCGCGAGTTGCTGGAGTCCATGCGCTTCCTCAAGGAGGGAAGCGCCGCCTACAACGCCGAGCTTCAGTCCACGCCCCTGGGTCGACGCTCGTTCGACCTCCGGATGCGCGCGCTCGAGGACAAACAAGCGGGAAGACTTCCCGCGTCCCATGAGCTGTTCCTCCGGGCTTCGAACCTCCACTCCGATGACGACACGAGCGCCGCCGCGGCTGCCGCCTGGCATGACCTCGCGCAGTCCTTCATGGACCAGGAGCAACTCCTGCCCGAGGAGCGCTACCGCCAGGCGGAGCTGCTCCTGCGCAGGTCCGCCCAGTCCACCGGAAGGCGCAAGTACCCCATCCAGTGCGCCATGACCCTGTCGATGCTGGCGAGCTGCCTCCGCTACCAGGCATCGGAGCTGCCCCCGAGCAAGCACACCGTGAGGATGCTGGATGAGGCGGAGGGGTTCTCGGAAGAGGCCGTGACCTTGATGGAGCAGCTCGGCCCACCTGGGATTCCAGGCTGCATCAAGTACCTGTTCAACCTGGGCAACCTGCGCGAGCAGCGCCGCAAGTGGGATGGAGCCATCGAGGCCTATGACAAGGGCTTGAGGCTCCAACATCTCCTGGGCGGAGGCGCGTCCCGCTCCCTGCCTCCTGTCGCCCACGCCGCGAGCCTCGCCCTCGCTCGCGTCCTGGCCGCTCGCGGCAAGCCCGAAGATCGACAGCGCGCGCTCCAACTCCTGGAGGATGTCGCTCGCCAGGATCCGGAGCAAGCCGATGAAGCCTGGCTCTGGCGCGCGACCGTGCTCGCCGACGAGCCCGCGCGGCAGGAGGAAGCGCGGAAGGCGCTCGAGCGCATCAATCCCGAGAGCCTGAGCCACGAGCGAATCTCCCTGCTGGCGGGGTTGTACGAGCGCCTCGATCCCGCCTCGGAACAAGCCCTGAAGCTGTTCCGCGATCTCGCTGCCGAGCTCATGCAGCGCCGCAAGAAGACAGTCACCGATCTCTCCGCGGACCATCTGGCCAGCGAGGCCCAGGATGCCGCGGGCGCGGCGGCGCGCATTCTCGTGACGCGGGGCGATGCGGTCTCCGCGTTCATCGAGTTGGAGAACGTGAGTGGCTTGCGCTACCTCGAAGCGCTGCACGCGTATCACTACCGCCCCTCCGATCCTGTCTCGAACGCGCTCTGGCAGGAGCGGCTGAAGCTCGCGACTCAGGCCAGCTTCCTCGCGACCTGCGCCAGCACGCTCAGCCTCCTGCCCGTAGAGGAGCAGCGTGAGCAGGCTCGCACCATGGCCACGGAGTTCCAGGAGCAGGCAACGCAAGACGCGCGCTTCCGTCAGAAGGGCCTCGGCTCCGAGTGGATCATCGGCGCGCTGCGGGGTGCCACCTCCGAGCCCTTTCCGGCGGAGTATCTCCGCGCGCTCTCCGAGGACCGGACAGAAGACACCCACCGCGCCATCGCCGTGCTCTGGAAGCGGCTGTCCGGGAAAGACCGCGAGGGGCTGTTCGGGAGTGATTTCCTGGACGCGTCCAGCCTCGAACGAATCCTCGCGGAGGAACCGGACACCGTCTTCGTGAGGCTCCATCTCGACCGTGATCTCCTCGCCGTCGCCGTGTGGCTCGAGGAGGGACGACTGATGGGCAAGGCCTGTCGGGCCGCCGTTCCCCAGCACGGATGGAGTCTCATTCCCCAGGCGCTCCGTGACCCGGAGCGCGCCGACTTCCAGCAGTGGAACGAGATGTTGGCCTCTATCGACATCTCCAGCGCTTTCCCGTCGGCGGCGCGGCGCAGGGTGATTCTCCTGCCCTCGTATCTCTCGGCTTTCCTGCCCCTGGCTGCGCTCGGGCCCGTGGGCAGGCGCCCGCTGGATCTCTTCGGTTCGATCCTGTGGCTTCCCAGCCTGGCTCCCCTCATGAGCCGGCAGGTGGCCCAGCCTCCACGGCAGGGCACCCTCACGGTGCTCCCTGACAAGACTCCCTTCCCCGGCCTCGCCACGCGCCTCCCGCTGCCGAACGAGCGACGAATGAAGGGAGCCCAGACCGTTCCGGAGGAGGTCGCCGAGCAAGCGCGCACCGCGGATGTCATCTGCTTCTATGCCCACGGCTTCCACGCCGCTCCCCATGAGCCGCACCTCAAGCTTCACGGCGATCAGCGGCTCAACCGGAGCCACCTGATCGATCAATGGGCGGGCGCGGAGCGTGTCGAGTTGTGGGCCTGCCAATCCGGGGTGAATGCGCCCCAGGATCCCCGCGCCCCGGTCGTGGACGAGGCCTTCGGCTTCGACTTCGAGTTCCTCCGAGTCGGTGTCCGCAGCGCCATTGGGACCCTGTGGAAGGTTCCAGGCTTCGTGACGGCGTGCATCGTCAACCGCTTCCGCCATGAATTGCTCCTGGGGAGAGACGCCGCGGAAGCGCTCGCGCAGGCCCAGCGCTGGTGGACGGGTGCGGGATTGGACTCCTTCATAGAGCATCTTCGTCAGGGCCCTGAAGAAGACGGCTTCCAGCGCTTCACCAGCAGCCTGGGCGCCACCCCCACGCAGGAGGACATGAAGGACATGCTCTCCAGCCTCGGCTCCGAGGCCCGCGACCCAGGGGAACCCATGCCCGAAGCGGAGCTCGAGTACCTCCGTGTACGCTTCGGCTGTCCTCTCTCGTGGGCCGGCTTCCGATTCGTGGGCATTCCCGAGCGGCGTCCGCTGGAGCCCTGGACGGATGAGCACGCGCGCCCCGTCAGCGAGGAGATCCGCCGCGAGGTGGAACGGCTGCTCTCCGAGGCGGAGAAAGCCTCGGAGCCTCCTTCCGCCAAGGAGCGACTCGAGGAGGCGCTGGAGGCAGCCCTGGTCGCCAGCACGCAGCGGGAACTCTCTCCCGAGGAGGTGCTCTCCCTCGCGCGCCTCTACTGCGCTCGCCAGCGGAGCTCCCACCTTCACAACCTCCTGCTGGCCCTGACGTGGCTCCATGAGGCGCTCGCCTCCCCCTCCCTGGCGGCCCATGAGCGAGCCCGCCTCTCCACGGAAGCCGCTCACCTCTGGCTCGATCTGGCCAGCGGTGAATTGCCGGATCTGAACCTCGCCGGCCTGCATAAGCCCGCGCCGACAGACCTGCTCCGCGCGGAGCACTGCCTGGCCGGAGAGGCTCCCGCATCGGGGGCGCTGCGTGCCAGCTACATGGCCGCGAAGGCCCGGCTGCGGATCCTCCAGGCACTGGCTGCGCCGGAACGCGGAAAGTCCTGGCTCGAAGCCGCCATCCACCAAGCCTGGGCACTGCTCACGCCCGTCCTCGGTGAACTCCAGGAACCCACTCCCGAGGCCCTTCGGGTGATGTGGACCGCCTGTGAGGTGCTCCTCCTGGAGCCCAGGCTCATGCCGCGAGCGGGCCTCGACCTCTTGAAGCGCTGTGGCCCCCTGTTCCCAAGCGAGCAGCGGCCCTTCAAGAACCTTCACCAGGCGCCATTCCTGGCGCGCCTGTGGGAGGCCGCTGCCGCTCTCGCCGACGCCTTGGGAGAGCGCATGAAGGGCCCCCTGGAGGCGCTTGCATGGCTTCCTCCGCATGAGTTGGTCCGCAGCACGCTCCGCCGTCTCCTGGCCCAGGGCCAGGATGCGGTACAAGATCCGAACTGGTTCTGGGGGACGACGCTCTCCAGCCTGGAAGATGCGCTCTGGGGAGAACCCTCTGACGACCGCTTTCCCCTGGTAGCCAGCACCGGCACGCCTGGCTTCGCCTACCGCTGGGCGCTCGCCTTCTATCTCCTGCAGCACTGCTCCCAGGGGAACCCTCGCGATCCTGGCCACTTCATCGCGTGTACCCAGCTCGCATGTGATCTGCGGCTCACCTTCTTCCACCGCCTCGCTCGGACTCATCGCGAGCTGTGGACCACGCTTCGGCAGCGCGAATACCTGCTCGACACGCTCCGGGACTCTTCGCTCCACGCTGCTCCTTCCCCTTGGCCCACCGCACAGCCATCCGCCCGCGCCGTCCATGCCCTGGGAGACAAGGCGAAGAACCTGTGGTCGGGCATCCTCTCGACGCTCCCAAAGAAACGCGAAGGCCACAGCCGGCGCGTGCCCCTGCTCGAGCTGAACTCCAAGCTGGAGATCCTCGAGGACGAGCTCGGACGTGTGCCACGGGGAAAGGGGGTGCTGGCCATTCTCCTGGGACTGAGCGCGGCCCCGCTCGCCGCGGCGCTCTGGCACGACAAGCGCGGACTCCGGGGCCATGTCGTGCGGAGCCAGGACCTCGGGCTGGGCATGACGCTCGCCGCGGTACTCGAAGCCAACGAGTCGGAGGCGCGCTATCGCGCCTGGGAGAAACTCGAGAAGCACCTGGCGCCATTCATCGAGCAACTGCTGCGTCCCGCGACCGAGGAGGCGTTGCATTGGAGCGTCATCGCGCCGGGAGCCCTGCGCCCGCTTCCTTGGCTGGGCCTGCCCATGGGCGGCAAGCACAGACTCTATCAACGCGTGGCGAGCCTCCGGCTCCTCCCCTCTTTCGGCTTCGAAGAGCCACTCCCTCAACAGGAGCAGGCGACGCAGCGCGCCTGCCTCCTCCTCCCCGAGCATGAGGAGGGCGACACCTCCTTCGGAGAGGCCGCCATTGGGACATTGCGGAACGCCTTCCCGCCGGAAGTGCTCCTTGATCCCAGCCTCCAGGTGGACTGGAGCCACGTCCGTTCCCTGCGGGTCTACGGCTCCGGCTCCCGCGCCTTCACCTCGGAGGACACCCTTCAGGTGCTTCTGCCCGGCTGCGAGGAAGTGGAACTCTGGGCAGCTAGCTCGGGAGGCGCGGACGCTTCACTCCCGGGGCTTGACGCCGCGGACCGTATCCCCGGCCTCGCGGGTAACTTCCTGGCATGCGGTGCGCGAGCCGTGCTCGACCTGGCATGGCCCATTCACGATCTGGTCAAGGCCCTGGTCTGCGAGCAATTCGCGCATGCACGTGCCGAGAACCCTCGGGGTGCCGCCGCGCTCTGCCTCGCCGTGCAACGGACGCGCGACCTGCTCGCCCAATGGTCCAAACAGGCCCGTCGGTCCAGCTCCCTTCCGCACGCACTGGGGCTGCTGGATGAGCGTCGTCGTGCCTCCATGGCTGGCTACCTCCCGCCTGATGCGCTCCTTCCCTTCGCGGACCGTCATGGCGCGCCTTCACTCCGAAGCGTGACGGTGGATGGCCTCATCAAGGACCTCCTCCATCCGTCCCACCTCGCGGCCTTCCGCTGGTGGGGAAGCTGACCCTTGGGTGTACGCTACGGCCCGGCGGCTGTATGACGCCCTCAGGTAATAGGAACCTTCGTGGACCCTCGCGACCAGATCCCCGACGTACGCGATGGGCTCACGCGCGCCGAGCGCATCATCCTCTACACCCTGCGCCGCCTGGAGCAGGAGCGCGGTGGGCGCTCCGTCCCGACGGCCATGCTCTACGGGCACGTCGTGGAGCACATCAACCTGCGCCCCGATGAGTTCCAGAAGATCCTGGCGAAGCTCGTCGGTCGCGGGAGCCCCTGAGGCGCCGCTTCGTCGCAAAGTGCATGCCCCGGATCTCTTGCATTGACGGGCTCCAATCCCAGGAGGAAGCATCCCGCGATGCTCCAAGCGGAAGGGACGAAGAGGCGGCTGGCAAGCACGGTGGGTTGGGCCCTGCTCGCCATCCTGGGCGCGTTCTGTCTGGGCACGGTGGCGCTGCACCGGGGAGAGACGATCAACGCCACCTGGCTGGTGGTGGCCTCCGTCGCCACCTTCTTGATCGGCTACCGCTTCTACAGCCGCTTCATCGCCGAGAAGGCCCTGCAGCTGGATCCCAACCGCGCCACGCCGGCGCGTCGTCACAATGACGGCCTGGACTATGTGCCCACGGACAAGTGGGTGCTCTTCGGCCACCACTTCGCCGCCATCGCGGGAGCGGGCCCGCTCGTTGGCCCGGTCCTCGCCGCGCAGATGGGGTACCTGCCCGGCACGATGTGGATCCTCTTCGGAGTGATCCTCGCGGGCGCGGTGCAGGACTTCACCATCCTGTTCCTGTCCATCCGCCGCGACGGCAAATCCCTGGGCGACATGGTGCGCATGGAGCTGGGGCCCGCCGCCGGCGTGGTGGCGATGATCGGCGTGCTGATGATCATGATGATCATCCTCGCGGTGCTGGCCCTGGTGGTGGTCAAGGCGCTGGCCGCCAGCGCCTGGGGCACCTTCACGGTGGCCATGACCATCCCCATCGCACTGCTGATGGGCGTGTACCTGCGCTACCTCCGTCCGGGCCGCGTGCTCGAGGTGTCCATCATCGGCTTCGTGCTGCTGATGCTGTCGATCTGGCTGGGTGGCAAGGTGGCCGATGCACCGGCCCTGGCGCCCCTGTTCACCTATGACGGCAAGGCGCTGGCGTGGATGCTGATCGCCTACGGCTTCTGCGCCTCGGTGCTCCCGGTGTGGCTGCTGTTGGCGCCGCGCGACTACCTGTCGACCTTCCTGAAGATCGGCACCATCGTGGTGCTGGCGCTGGGCATCGTCTTCGCCGCGCCGGAGCTGAAGATGCCCGCGGTGACCCGGTTCATCGATGGCACCGGGCCCGTGTTCTCCGGCAACGTGTTCCCGTTCCTGTTCATCACCATCGCCTGCGGTGCGGTGTCCGGCTGGCACTCGCTGATCTCCTCGGGCACCACACCGAAGATGCTCTCCTCCGAACCCGAGGCGCGCATGGTGGGCTACGGCGCGATGCTCATGGAAGCCTTCGTCGCGATCATGGCGCTGATCTCCGCCACGGTGCTGGAGCCGGGGGTGTACTTCGCGATGAACTCTCCTCCCGGCGTGATCGGCACCACCGCCGAGCAAGCGGCCCAGGTCATCAGCCAGTGGGGCTTCGTGCTCACACCGGAGGTGCTCACCCAGACAGCCCGGGACATTGGAGAGACCTCCATCCTGTCACGCGCGGGCGGCGCGCCGACCCTGGCGGTGGGCATGGCGCAGATCCTCCATGGGCTCATCGGCGGCGAGGGAATGATGGCCTTCTGGTACCACTACGCCATCCTCTTCGAGGCGCTGTTCATCCTCACCACTGTGGACGCGGGCACACGTGTGGGCCGCTTCATGATCCAGGAGCTGGCCGGGTTGGTCTACGCGCCGCTGAAGCGGACCGACTCCTGGGGCGCGAACCTGATCGCAACGGTGATCTGCGTGGCGAGCTGGGGCTACTTCCTCTACCAGGGCGTGGTGGATCCGCTGGGAGGCATCAACACGCTGTGGCCGCTGTTCGGCATCGCCAACCAGATGTTGGCCGCCATCGCGCTGATCCTGGCCTGCGTGGTGCTGGTGAAGATGAAGCGGGAGCGCTTCCTGTGGATTCCGGCGATTCCCACCGTCTGGCTGATCATCTGCACGCTGACCGCGGGCTGGCAGAAGGTGTTCAGCTCGGATCCTCGGGTCAGCTTCCTCGCCCACGCGCGAGGCTTCGAGGCGGCGGTGGCCGACGGCAAGGTGCTGGCACCGGCGAAGAACCTGGAGGAGATGCAGCGCGTCATCACCAACGACACCGTGGACGCGACCCTCACCGGCCTGTTCATGCTGGTGGTGGTAACCACGCTCGTGTTCGGCCTCCGCGCGGCGCTGGCCGCCCGGCGTTCAGCGGTGCCGACCGCGCAAGAGACGCCCCCCGTTCCCCTGGCGGCGGTGGTGGAGCGCTGACCCATGCCCTTCCCGCGCGAGGAACTGAGGCGGCTCTGGCTCCGGACCGTGCAGACGGCCCGCTTGCTCATCGGCGTGCCCGACTACGACACCTACGTCGAGCACATGCGTACCCATCACCCCGCTCGCCCGGTGATGAGCTACGCGGAGTTCTTCAACGAGCGAATGCAGGCCCGCTATCGCGGGGGCGGTGGGCGCTGCTGTTGAGCGCCAGCCACCGCGAGGCGGCCAGACGCTACGGCTCGGTCAAAAGCACATCGTCGTAGGTCCAATCCACCGAGGAGCCATCGAGGTCAGCGGTGGCTCTTGCGGCCTTGCACGGTGTGCGTTGCCGCCATGACCACGGCCGAGAGCGCTTCGAACGCTTCGTCCGCGACGGCACTGATGTCCCTGTCGTTGCTCTCGGCCCACGTCGTCATCGCCGCGTCGACCGCGCCCATCGACACGGTGGCGGTGAGGCGCGCGAGCATCGGGGACTTTGGACCTCTCGGCAGCCGTTCGACGATGGCGGCGGTGAGCTGATCCCTCCACTCGTCCTGGGTGACCAGGAAACGCCCGCGGAGCGAGGGGGTCCGGCGAATGAGCCGCATCAGCGCTCGGGTGCGCTCCGGAGCGCTGGCGAGGCGCTCGATGACCGAACCGATGGCGAAGCGCAGCGACAAGAGCGGCTGCTCGTCCCGGGGACGAAGGCGAAACGCGGCCAGCAGTGACGTGCCTGCTTCATCGAACTCGGACGTAACCACTTCTTCCTTCGTTGCGAAGTAGCGGAAGAACGTCCTCCTGGAGATACCCGCGGCCTTCGCGAGGTCATCGATCGTGACGGCATCGAAGCCGCGCTCGATGAGCGGCGCCAAGGCAAGCTCCGCGATGTTCGCCCGCACCAGCCTTTGCTTGCGCTCCTGCAGAGACTCGAGGTCCGGAGGGGACTCTTTCGCCTTCATCCGCGTAGCTGAACCTACTTTCCTGCTCTCGGCAATCCTGGCACTACGTGTTGCGGATGGCACCCAGTGCCAATATTGTCCCTGGGTAGCAAGCGATAGGTTCCCCCATGCTCAACACCCGCTTCCTGTCCGCGGTATCGCTCTCCTGGTCGAAGCCGTCGGCACGCATCGTCACCCGAGGTGCCTCGGGCGTTCGGTGCTTCTCGGTGACGGCCGGGCACATCGTCTCCTCGGAGTCGACGGTCCCGTCCGAGGGGCTCCTGGCCCTGCTCGCAGCGGAGGACAAACTCGATCGCGGACTCGTCGGACTTCTCGGTGCGGCAGCCGCGAAACGTGGCATTCCGCCAGAGCACCTCCTGATCGAAGAGAAGTTGATTCACCCCGCGGAGGTCGTCGGAGCCCTCGAGAGGCTGGCGACGGCGCAGTTCCGGGCGGCGATGATGGGCGAAGGGCAAGCAGCGGCCGCTACCGGGGCCGTCGGCCGTGGCACGATTCGGCTGCACCTCGGCGCCTTGCTGCTCGAGCAGTTTCGCGCGTTGCCCTCGGACGTCATTCGGCACTACCTCGGCGGAGCCTCCGGCGCGCTGAAGCTTCACGCCGGCGAGGACACCCTGGGGGCACTGCGCCTGCAGCCTGCCGAACTCCGAGCCGCGCGCCAGGCGGAGGTCCTCCTCAGCGACGCACAGAACGATCGAGCCGTGCGGCTCGGCGGCGCCCTCCTCGCGCTCGGTCTCGCGACGTGGCACCCGTAGCGGCTGAGCACGAGCCTCCTCAGTCCTCCGACTGGACGTCCTGGGCCTGGACGCCCCACTCCTCCAGCACCCGCGCTTCATCTTGCGCGCTCCGCGTCTTCTTGAAGCGTGCGCCGGACACGCCTTTCACCCTGCGCTCACAGGCCGCCCAGGTCGCGTGCCGCCTCACGGTGCGTCCCACCTCGCTCAGGTAGGAGTACGCCGGGGCAGCGCCCTCGCGCTGGCGGGGCTTCTCTTCGGGGAGCGAGGTGTCCTCGGGCAGCTCATGCACGGCCACCCCGTACCTCTGGAGCGGGCCCACGTAGAGCTGCGTGCTTCGCCCCTTGGAGAAGGCGACGGCGATCTCGTCCACCCGCTCATTGCCCGGCACCCCCACATGCCCGCGAACGTACCGCCACTCCACGAGGGCGGCCTCGGCGGGAAAGGCCTGCTTGCGCTCGGCCAGCAGTGCCATGAGCCGCTTCCAGTAGAGGGTGTTGGCCACCTCGCCGCCCTCGGCCGTCTTCCATCCGCGCCGGCTCCACCCGAACACCCAGCGGGTGATGCCCTGAATGACGTACGTGGAGTCCGTGTAGATATGCACGGGCCCCGGTGTCCGCTCCAGGTGGCGCAGCGCCTTGCCCACGGCGGTCATCTCCATCCTGTTGTTGGTGGTCCCCGGCTCGTGGCCCCCCAGCTCCGTCACCTGGCCATCAGGCGTAACGATGATGGCCCCCCAGCCCCCCGGGCCGGGGTTGCCGGAACACGCACCATCAGCGAAGACCACGGTCGCATGGCTCTCCATGCCCCTACCCTATCGGCTACGGAGCGCGCCTTCACTTCCCGAAGAGTGACTTGATTGCCAGCAATCCCAGATTGCGGAGCTTCTCGGGATGGAGGCGGCGGGAATCGAACCCGCATCAAGGCGGAAGCAAAACCCCAAGCAGGTCGCGCTGTTACCGGCTAATGCCTTGATCTCTCGTCGGTTCGTTCTGCTGCCCCATCCCGTTTCGTCCCGTCTCGTCCCGTTCAATTCCCCGCTGGAGGGGTAGAGTCGACGGGAGGCGCGGTACCGCTCGGGCTCGTCGGCGCCTACTGCGAGGGTCTGCTTTCGCTCGCCCTCTCGCCGAGTCTTACCCACGGTCCGTTTCCTCCACGCCGCTCATCGAACCGGACGTGCAGATTTCCTGCATCCGGCTCTCGGACAGATTTCACGCGACGCGTCTCAGCGCAGGAGCGCACGCACCTCCAGCACTCCGAGGCTCCGATGCACCTCGTTGTACTTGAAGCGTGACGTTGCTCGCGTCACGTTGTGCCTCCTGCTCAGGAAGTTCCTCACCCGTTCTGTGACGTGCCAGTCCAGCACGTTGAACGCGTGCAACGGCGAGTCGTAGGCAAAGTAACTTGCCCACCCTCGCAGGAACTGGTTGAGCTCACCCGCTATCTCCTCCCAGCGCTCCGTTCTGCCGCGTCGGAGGATTCGGCTCACTTCGCCTCGGGCGTGCTCCATCGCCTTCTTCGAGGGTCGGGCTCCCAGGTACTTCTGGCCGGTCTTCTTGTAGACCAGTGGCCCCAACTCATACCCCAGGAAGCGGAAATGCTCCTTCCGCGCATCACGAAGGCTCGTCTTCGTCTCGTTGAGCGTCAGCTTCATCCCACCGAGCCATTGCTTCACCTGTGCCAGCACCTCCGTGGCGCCCCTGCGGGCTACCACCACGAAGTCATCGGCGTAGTTGACGATCTTCGCTCCGCTCCTCTCCATCAGCTCACTCTTGGCAAACACCTTCAGCAACCGGTTGATGTAGATGTTCGCCAGCAGCGGTGAGATGCCCCCCCCCTGCGGTGTTCCCTGCTTCGAGCGTTTGCCTCCGCTGTACCTCGGGCGCCCCTGCTCGTCCCTCTCTTCCACAGGCACCTTCAGCCACATCTTCACCAGATGCAGCACCGCCTTGTCCGCGACCCTCCTCGCCACGCTCTTCATCAGCTGCGCGTGGGGAATCGTGTCGAAGTACTTCGAGAGATCCGCATCCACTACCTGGGTCTGCCCTCGCTTCAGTTCCTGATGGACCTGCTTGACCGCATCGACTGCACTGCGTCCGAGTCGGTACCCGTAAGCAGCCTCGCTCAAGGCGGCCTCGAGAATAGGCTCCAGGAGGAGCTTTGCCGCTGTCTGGACCACACGATCTCTGATCGTGGGGATACCCAGTGGCCGCTCGCCTCCTCCTGGCTTGGGTATCAGCACCCTTCGTACGGGCTGGGGCCGATACCCCTTCCTTTGCAACTCGCGCTGCAACTCCTGGAGCCAGCGTTCCTCACCGTGCGCCTCAATCTGTTCGAAGGTCTGTCCATCCACTCCTGCGGCGCCCTTCTTCTGCTTCGACTGCCTGAGCGCCTCCGTCAGGACATCCCACCGATGGATCTGGCTTGCTCGACCTCCTTTCGAGGCCTTCTTTCTCTGGGCTTCGAGTCCGAGGGTCACCCCTCATCCCCGCCAGATAGCTACCGAGGGGGTCGACTTCCTCCTCGGGCGGGACTTCCACCCGCTGGTCAGATGCACCTTTCACGGCGCACGCACACTGGGGGCACATGCGGCCAAACAGAGGCAATCTGCTTGGACGCAAGCGGCCTGAGTTCCCCGGTCTCCCAGGGCACACGAGAACCCCGTGGGAGGCGGACAGGAGCGTGTGCCCTGGAAAGGTGTGGCAGGGAAGGAGCGGGTGGAGGAGCGCGGGTGGGCGTACCGGCGGAGGCAGCCGGAGGGGACGGTGCTGTACGAGGCGGTGAAGGACAACCTGGCCACGCTGCTGGCGGAGGCGAGCGAGGTGGGGCGCGGCCTGCCCCGGTACGTGGAGCGGGACGTAAGCCCGGTACCTGGAGTGCGGAGTGCTGGCGCACGGCTTCGCGCGGGTGCGCTGCGAGAGTTCTATGCTCGAACGAGACGCGCGAGTGCTTGTTGTCCTTGAATTGAGAGAGAAAGTTGCGCTCAAGCGTCCACACGGGCGGAGCACCCGCCGCGGCATCCTCGGGCTTCTCCATCACGCCGATCTCGACCGTGTCCTGGTCCGGCGGCGGCTTGCGTCGTGCCTCGGCGCGATCGAGGGTCGTGATGATGCACCCAGGGGTTGTCCGCGGGCTTCGCTCGGGCTGCCGCCGGAGGCGCGGCGACCGCGAGCTGCCAGGGAATGAGGAGAAGCGAGAGCACGGCCGCAGGAGTCTTCCAGAGCGTCGACATGCACCGCCGATGCTTCCGGATGTAGCCGAAAAGTGGGGACTCAAAGCGCTCCAGGAAAAGTCAGACATGCCCGGTATGAATCTCCCGGCGCGGCACCATTGGGGCGCCGCCGAAAGGTGCATTCCAAAATGCGGAAGTCATTGATCTTCATGGGGCTTTTCCTAGGCATGACGGGGGTCGGCTGCGCGGGTCTCGATGAGGCCGAAGCCCTGGACTCCTCCGTGTCGGCGGACACGACCTCCCAGGTCACCCGAGCCCTGATCACCAACGTCACCGGCACCAGCCAGGTGACCTTCGTCGCCATGTCGGGCAACGAGACGAAGCCGTACGATCAGTCGGCCACCTCGGTGGTGGCGTACACGCGGGACTCGACGACCGGCGAGTTCACGGCCTACCCGGGCACGGGCTCTGCGGACGGCACCATCTCCGTGCCGAGCGTCCCCTCCGGGCGCATCTACCTGAAGCTGGGCTCGCGCTACCTGGTGAGCACCGGCCGCTCGTTCGATCTGGGCTCCATGGAGTGGGGCCGTGACGGGACCTTCGTCTCGCTGTCCACCCCCGTGACGGTGTCCGCCACAGGCCTGTCTCCCTGGCAGTCAGAGGACTTCCTGGACATGTATTCGCTGAACCCGGGCGCGTTCGGCTACATCAACGGCAGCGCAACGGGGCTCCCCCAGGTGGGCGCCACGTCGCTCTCCGGGCTGACCTTCGATTACGCCAACATGCTCAACCCCGTGCTGCTCGACAGCAGCAAGGGGGACCTGCTCTCGCTGGCGCAGATGCGGCTGAAGACGAGCGCGAACGGGGTGACCTACCGCGCGATGCACAAGGTGCTCCTCGCGAGCGTGACGCAGGTGGAGGGCCAGCCCGTCTCCGTCAGCGGCACCTTCACCCAGCCCGCCTCGACAGGCACCTTCGCCGTGGACTGGCGGCGCTCGGCCTTCGAGGCGATGCGCACGCAGGTGAATCCGGACGCGGCCAGCACATATAGCGAGATCTGGATGTCCGCCCGGCCGGCCGCGCTGAGCTCGGCGCTCGCGTCCATCAGCGGGCCGCCGCTGCTCGTGAAGCTCAATCCGGACTCGCAGCGCACCGACCTCGTCACGGGGGACATGGCGTACAACAACCCGCTCCCGGCGAGCTGGCAGAAGGTGGCGCTCGCCGCCGCGGGCTTCACGAAGAGCTACGCGCTGGGGACCGCGACGCCCTACACCATGAGCGTGGACCTCCGCGTGGATCAGGAGGCGAGCGCGTTCGCCGCCGCCCCCGTCCAGCCGATCATCGGGCCGGTGCAGGCGCCCAAGGTGAACACGCGCGGCGCGTTCCAGAACCTCACGGGCGTGGGGACCAACGCCTCGCTGAGCTGGTCCAAGCCGCTGGTCGGCACGGCCACGAACTACGTGGTGAACATCTACCGGCTGGGCGTGAGCAATGGCCGCACCACGGCCACGCGCGTGACGTCGCTGCACACGGATCTCCAGAGCGTGTACCTGCCCCCGGGCGTGCTGCAGACGGGCCAGACGTACTTCGCGGAGATCCAGAGCTGGTACCAGCCCGGCTCGGACCTGGCGACGAGCCCGTACATGCGCTCGCTGCCTCGAGGCCGCGCTAGCGTGCTCACCGGCATGTTCAGCCCGTAGGCGCTGAAGTCCTCGGAAGGGAGCGGGGTCCGCTCCGCCCCTTCCTCACGATCCGCCCCGCTTCAGCGTGGCCTTGAGCGCGAAGCGATCGACCAAGCCCGGAGCCAGGAGCTTGAGGTAGAGGCCAATCCTGGCTCGGGCCGTCATCACCAACTCCCGGTCTCGGTGGTCGATGGCGCGGAGGATCTGCTCCGCGCAGGTGCGTGGATCCATCGCCGTACGTGAAGAGAGCACGAGGGGTGCGCGCGATTCTGAAGCACATGGGAGGGCGGCCTGGGCAGCAGTGTGCCCTATGGGGTGCTCGGCCCCCTACACCGGCCTGGCACACAGCTCGGGCTCCCTCAAGCAGGGGCGGAGCCGGGGCAGGAGGAGAGCCCCGCCTTTGCCGCGACGGTGGAGGAGCCGAGGAAGGAGCGCACACCCCGTTTGGACAGGGCCTGGCTGCTGCGCAGGAGGTTCGCTCTGGATGTGTTGGCGTGCTTGAGGTGTGGAGGCAGGCTTAAGGGTGTTGGCGGGCCGTGAAGGGAGCCGGAGGGGTGAGCGCGATTGTGGAGCACCTGGGGTTGCCCCCGTCGAGTGCGCACCTGGCCCCTGCGCGAGGGCCGCCCCAGAGCGCGGGGTGTTGAAGCTCAAGCCGCCCCAGCCAGCCAAGAGAGCCAGGCCCCTGCCGCGCCCCTGCTGGGAAGGCGGCTGGGCTGGGCAGGCGTGTGTCTGCTGGAGATGAAAGGCTTCTGCGTCGGCTCGGCGTGCGGCTCATGGGCTCCCCGTCAGCGTCCCTCACCTCCCGCTCTGCTCCCGCCCGCTACGCCCAAGAGGGCTCCCGTCCTTCCTATGCTCGCGAACGGTGGATCTCCCCGCGTCGGCAGTGGAGGCACTCAAGGGACACCGCCACCTGTGCGGCGTTTACGTGTTCTGCCTGCCGGACGGTCGCCCGGTCACCGCTGGGGTGACCAAGCACCCGCTCCTGCGGGCGCTGCGTAGGGCAGGAGTCAGCCGCCCGGAGGGTTCCATCATCTGGCACGACCTACGGCACACCTATGGCAGCCACCTGGCGATGCGGGGCGTTGCTCTCAAGGTCATTCAGGAGTTGATGGGTCACGCCACCATCGCGATGACCATGAGGTATGCGCACCTGTCGCCCGAGGCGCGGGAGAGCGCGGTGCAGGAACTGGATCGGCCCAGCCCCCAGCCGCGCGCCGCTCTGGGCTAGAGACGCCAGAGGGGCACACTGAGGTCACATGAAGAAAACGAGGACAAAGAAAAACCCAGCAACCCGTTAAGATTGCTGGGCTTCTCGGGATGGAGGCGGCGGGAATCGAACCCGCCGCGCGGAGCTTCTGACGAGAGCGCTCCGATTTGATCGAGCGCAGTTCCTGTAGGACTTCCAAGCAGCCCCTATGCTCCTTGCCTACCGCATGAAGCGCCCGCTGCCGGACGGTACGACGCACCTGCTCTTCACTGGGCTGGAACTGTTACAGCGTGTGGCGTCCCTGGTGCCTCCGCCTCGGGCAAACCTCACGAGGTTCCACGGCGTCTTCGCCCCAGGCGCCAAACTGCGGCCATTTCTGGTCCCCAAGCAGGTGAGGAGGAAGCGAGAGCGAGGAAGGAGGCAGCGGCCAGAACGGAGCGGATGAAGCAGAGGACGCCGCGAGTGGACTTACGCCGAGTGGCTGAGGAGGACGTTCGGACGTTCGACTTCGACGTGTTGGCCTGCGTGAGGTTCGATCCTCATGCGAGGAGCAAAGCCTTCCGGACGCGAACTCAGGGACACAAAATCGTCGTGGGTAGATCCGGTTGTAAAATCCGCAGGTTCGCCGGAACATGTGTGCTCCGCATGGCCACAAAGACCGCCTCGAAAACGCGCGCCGCGAAGACCGTCGCCACCGAGGCGTCGGCGCTCGCCGTACCTCGTTCGAGACGGCTGACCGGCGACGAAGACACGCGCTTCGCCGAGGTCATCGCGCTCATCGAGGCCGCACGTGGCCGCGCCTACCAGGCGGTGAACGCCGAGTTGGTCTCCCTCTACTGGCAGCTCGGCGAGTACATCAGCCGGAAGATCGCGAGCGCTGAGTGGGGTGACGGCGTCGTCGAGGAACTCGCGGCGTCGCTCGCCCGGCGTTTCCCTGGGCTCCGTGGTTTCACGCGCCCGAACCTGTTCCGAATGCGCCAGTTTTACGAGGCGTACCGGTCGAACCGAAAAGTCTCAGCACTGCTGAGACAATTGCCGTGGACCCACCATCTCCTCATCTTGGGGCAGGCCAAGCCAACGGAGGCCCGCGAGTTCTACATCCTCGCAGCTATCAAGGAACGTTGGTCGTCGCGCGAGTTGGAGCGCCAGCTCCGATCAGGTGCCGTGCTGCGCGACGCGCACGCCGCGAAGAAAGTCTCACCAGCGCTGAGACAAATTCCCGACGCCCTGAGCGAGCTGAAGAACGCCTACAACTTGGAGTTCCTCGCCCTTGCTGACGGCCACTCAGAAGCTGACCTCCACAGCTCCCTGCTCCAACATCTTGGGCGCTTCCTCACCGAGCTGGGTCGCGACTTTTGCTTCGTCGGCTCGAAGTACCCCGTGCAGGTCGGCAAGCAAGACTTCGAGATCGACCTCGTGTTCTTCCACCGCGGCCTGCAGTGCCTCGTCGCCTTCGAGCTGAAGGTCGACAAGTTCAAACCCGCCGACCTGGGGCAGCTCTCGTTCTACGTGGAGGCGCTCGACCGCGACGTGAAGAAACCTCACGAGCGCCCCTCGATAGGCGTGCTTCTCTGCGCGACGAAGGACGACGAGGTCGTCGAGTACGCGCTCGCGCGTACGACGTCGCCCACGCTCGTCGCGGAGTACCAAACGTTCCTACCTCCGAAGGAGGTGCTCCGCGCGAAGCTCCACGAGCTGTATGCTCTGCTCTCCAAACCTGATGACCACCACGAATCGAGGACGCCACGGATCAAAGGAGGTCGCGCGTGATGAGGACAATCGCCTTCGGCTTGAAGAACTTCGCGACGATTCCACCGTCCCTAAAGAGCGGGACGACGACGCTGAAAGAACTCTCCTTCAAGACCAAAGACCCGGATTTGGTCCCGAAAATGCGAGCGCAGCCCCTGTTCTCAGAGGGTGCCGCATTGAAAGCGGCGGGTTGATCTACTTGGAAGCGGCGGCAATCGAATCCGCCTCTTCCTGAAGTCGCACCACCGGCTCGCGCAACGGCTGCGCGGCTCCGTTCGTGGCATGCTGTGTGCCATCCGTTCCCGCGAGCCGTCAACGACTCGAACGAGGAAGTCGACCCATGCAAATGCCACCCATCATCTACGGAACCGCGTGGAAGAAAGAGCGCACGGAGACGCTCGTCACGCAGGCGCTGCGCGCGGGATTTGGTGGCATCGACACGGCCTGCCAGCCGAAGCACTACCACGAGCCCGGCGTGGGCGAGGCGCTCGCGTCCTGGCTGCGCGAGGGCATACGCCGCGAGGACGTCTACGTGCAGACCAAGTTCACGTCACTGCCCGGCCACGATCCTCAGCGGATTCCGTATGATCCGCAGGCAAGCCTGCCCGAGCAGGTGGCGCAATCATTCGCCACGTCGCTGCGCAATCTCCAGACGAATTACGTGGACGCGCTGGTCCTGCATTCGCCGCTTCCCCGTGAGGAGCAGACGATGCAGGTCTGGCGCGCAATGGAATCACTGGTGGACTCGGGCGGCGCGCACCGCATCGGCATCAGCAACTGTTACAACCTCGATGTTCTCGAGCGTCTGCATGGCGCGAGCCGCATCAAGCCGGCCATCGTGCAGAACCGCTTCTATGCGGAGACCGGGTACGACCGGGACATTCGCGAGTTCTGTACGCGTCACGCCATCGCGTACCAGAGCTTCTGGACGCTGACGGCCAATCCGCAGCTGCTCGCCAACGACACGGTGCGGCGGCTGTCGCTCGAGTACGGCCGGACACCGGCTCAGATCCTGTTCCGTTACTTGACGCAGGTCGGCGTCACGCCGCTCACCGGGACCACGTCGAAAGCGCACATGCGCGAGGATCTCGCCATCTTCGAGCTCGAGTTGACCGCGAGCGAGCTTAGGGCGGTTTCGGCATTGCTATGAGGCGTGGCCGAGACCACGCATCTCCTCATCACGTACCGTTGTCGCATGAGCCCCGACCGAGCTGCTTGAGCAACCGGGCGCCCGTCGCAGCGGCGACTCCAGGTCGCGGCAGGGCATCATCGCGCGTCGAATCGCTCGCGGTTGTCGCGAATCGCGGTGCGGTGGTCGATCGCCCACTGCGCCAGCTGCCGGACGGGCTCGGAGAGCGAGCGGCCGAGGTCGGTCAACGCGTAATCGACCTGCGGTGGCTTGGTCGCGTGGACGGTGCGGACGATCATGCCGTCGCGTTCGAGCGCCCTCAGGGTGCGCGCCAGCATCTGCTGCGAGATGCCCGCGACGCTGCGGCGCAGGTCGTTGAAGCGCCGCGGTTGCTCGAGGAGCGCAATGACGACCTGGATCGTCCACTTGTCGCCGACCTGTCCGAGGATCTCGCTGACGCCCGAGCAGCTGGTCATATCCATGTGACTTGGTCCTAAAAAGTTGCGTGATTGACGAGCCGCATGCTGTCTCTTACTTAGCAGCGATGAGGATCTCGCCAACCACGATTGTATCGGTGCATCCGTTGACCCTGTTGGCGCCAGGGCGCGGCGTTGATCTGCAGGTGCGCGTGTCCGCGCCAGTGAACGGAGGCGACCTGCCGATCATCGTGTTCTCGCATGGCTTCGGATCGTCGATGGACGGCTACGCGCCGCTCGTCGACTACTGGTCAGCGCGGGGCTTCGTAGTGATCCAGCCGACGCATCTCGATTCGCGGCGGCTCGGGCTCGCGGAGGGCGATCCGCGTCGGCCGGTGATCTGGCGGTTTCGCGTCGACGATGTGAAGCGCGTGCTCGACAATTTGGAGCGCCTCGAGGCCGCGGCCCCGGAGCTCGCGGGCCGGGTTGCTCGAAGTCGCATCGCGATTGCTGGCCATTCGTTCGGTGCCCAGACAGCAAGCATGCTGCTCGGCGCGCGGATGGTCGCGAGTGGTGGCGACGAGGACATGCGCGATCCGCGGATCTCAGCGGGTGTGCTGCTCGCCGCAGGGGGGCGCGGTGGCGACGATCTGAGTCCCTTCGCGAAGGAGCACTTGCCGTACTTGGACTCGAGCTTCGAGCACATGGCGACGCCGACGCTCGTGGTGGCCGGTGACCACGATCGATCGCCGCTGACGGTCCGCGGCCCGGATTGGTTCACCGATCCGTACACGCTGAGCCCCGGCGGCAAAGCACTGCTCACGCTGTTTGGCGGTGAGCACATGCTCGGCGGCATCTCCGGCTACGAGGTGACCGAAACCACCGACGAGAATCCCGAGCGCGTCGCCCTGGTGCAGCGTATGAGCTGGGCGTTCCTCCGTAGCGCGCTCTATCCCGAGGACGCTGCGTGGCGCGAAGCGTGCGCGAGCTTGCCCGACGCGCAGGGACGCATCGATTGCAAGTAAGCTTCGGAGGCCACCCTGCAGTCCCTCCCATCCCATGCCCCCTGCGAAGACCGTCTTGACGCGGCTGCTCCCTGTCGTGCCCCTTCTGATCTCTGGCGTCACATGCGCCACCACGACGCCTGGCGAAGCAGCGGCTCCGCCCGGGGCCGCTGCCATCCGGCTGCATCCCGGCGCCGAGCCGCCATCGCCCGAACTGGTGGCGCAGCTCGAGGAGTTGGATCTCAAGCTGTTCGACGCGGTGTTCGGCTGCCGGCTCGACACGCTGGCCTCGCTCATCGCCGAGGACTTCGAGTTCGTGCATGACAAATGGGGACAAACCGCGGACTCGGGCCCGGCCTTCGTGGAGTCGGTGCGCCAAGGCTGCGAGAAGCAGAAGACCGGCGAGAACTTCACCGCGCGACGAGAACTGGTGCCAGGCACGATGACGGTGCATGTGCTGAAAGGCTACGGCGCGATGCAGATGGGCACGCATCGGTTCTTCGCGCTGCAGCCCGGGCGTCCGGACCGGCTGACCGAAACCGGCAAGTTCATCGACCTGTGGAAGAAGCAGCAGGATGGCAGCTGGAAGCTTGCGCGGGTCATCAGCTACGACCACCGGCTGGCCCAGGCCGGCGACTGACTCCGCGCCTCCACGCGATGGACTGAGCCGTGGGCACCCCTGGGGGAACGTGGCCCCTCCCCTGCCCCGTTCCCCCCGGGCGGGGCTTCCCCTCTGACACCTGAAGCAGCTTCGAGTCCCTGCGGCGTGGCGCGCGCCCCTAGCCCATTGACGGCCATCGAATGCGCGGCTATGTATATACACGAGCATGCATATAGACGCCTTTCAGACCCTCGCCGACCCCACCCGCCGGCGCATCGTCGAAACGCTGCGCCGGGGCGAGCGGCAGGTCGGTGACATCGTCGAAGAGGCCGGCGTCCACCAGTCGGGCGTCTCGCGCCATCTGCGCATCCTCCACGAGTCCGGCTTCGTCTCGGTGCGACCCGACGGGCAACGCCGGCTCTATTCCCTCAAGCCCGAGCCCTTTCAGGAGCTCGATGCCTGGCTCTCGCCCTACCGGCAGCTTTGGGAAGAACGTCTCGACCGCTTCGGCGCGGCGCTCGAACAACGTCAAAAACAGAAGAGCAAGAAGTAGCGAACAGGAGCAACGACCATGGCTGAAGCGAAGAACATCATCATCGAGCGCACCTACCGCGCGAGCGCGCAGGAACTCTGGGATCTGTGGACGACGAAGGAAGGCTTCGAGTCCTGGTGGGGACCGGTGGGCTTCCGTGTCGACGTTCACGAAATCTCGGCGCGCATCGGCGGCACGCTGCGCTACGACATGATTGCCCACGCGCCGGAAGTCATCGCCGAGATGAAGAAGATGGGTGAGCCGCTTTCGCACGCGACCCGCGGGACCTTCACCGAGCTCGAGCCGCAACGACGGCTCGCCCTCACCCACGTCATCGACTTCCTGCCCGGCGTGAAGCCGTACGACAGCACGATGTGGGTCGACTTCATCCCGTCCGGAAACAGCGTGCGCATGGTCGTGACGCTGAGCCCCATGCACAACCCGGAGTTCAGCCAGATGCAGAAGGAGGGTTTCAGCAGCCAGCTCACCAAGCTCGACCAACGCTTCGGCGCGTCGACGGGGTGAGACACATCAGCCCAGAGCCATGAGCATGCTGCACATGGGCGGCGGCTACGGTGGCTCTGAGGTGGGCTCTCGCGGAGGGTGGTAGTTGGGGACGTAGCAGTTCTCTTTCCACTCGTAGCTCACGTCTCCGCATGGCGGCTTGACGTCCGCCACCCGAATCCAACAACCCCCATTGATGCTGAACGTAAGACCTCGCCGTGCCCCGTCGTGACGGGTTCCCCTTCTCGTGAGACCACCTGCGGCCACACACCAGGAGGTGGTCCGTGGAGTTGGAGAAGGACTTGGAGCAGTTCCGTCAGGAGGCGCAGCGGCTGAAGGCTGGGCGGCGCAGTGGCTCGTTGCCGTTCCCTGAGGCGCTGCGCGCCTTCGCGGTGCGCTACGCCGAGCACACCGTGGCGGCGGGAGGGACGGTGACGGACGCGGCGCAGAAGCTGGGGGTGTCCGGGCCGACGCTCTACGAGTGGCGCAAGGGCCGTCCCGCGGGACATCGC